>JBJMLZ010000306.1:0-6714 GCA_045805035.1 Bacteriovoracaceae bacterium | reverse complement strand
GATGATATATCGCGCTTTCAGCTATCAGTTTCTCGTGAGTGAATTAAGTGTCGCCCACACATACAGCTGGATGGTTATCTTTGCCTTTCGTGCTCACTTTTTATCCCGCCAACATGACCTGAAGAACGATAACTATATCTGGACTCAGTCAATCATTGCTCTGTTCACTTATCCGGTTACTTTTTTTACCTATGTTCTCTTGATACTTAGTCAATGTTTCAATTCCATAGACAAGCCTTCAGAGAGAAAAGAAGACTGGAGAATTTTCTTTGCAGTTCTTGCCGTATGTAATGTGGGACTTTTCTTTTACTATCTAAAGTTGTTTCCGGATGGTCCGGGCTTTTTCGATGACCTACTTGCTCTTAAGGGCCATAGGACAGCACTTCTTATGCTGGCCGCATTTGCGGCATGTTTTGTCCTTCGTCCAGTTGTCAAAATACAGAATTACCTTATTATCACTTTCTTGGGACTCGCCTATTGTTTGAATAATCTCTATGTACCCTGGCACTCCTTTGTAGGTCGTACCTACGCTACTATCGTTCTTATATTGCTTCAGGGGTATTATCTTTTTATTCTTTCACGTCATAGTGACGAGCAGATTGAAAGGTCCATTACACACCGGGCGGGCCCTTTCATCGTGTTTTTGATCATAGCTATTTCTCATCAATCGCTGAGAATTGAGTCACGCAATGTGAGTCTTGAAAACTGGCTGAGTGGTCGGGTGGGAGTTATTCCTTACGATGAAGCAAATGGTTTCCTTAAGAACAATCTGAAATACAACAATCTTGACTGGAATATCCAGCCGTACTCAGTTTTCCTCCAACTCCGCCATAACAATAATGTACGGTCCATGATTGAAAGTGCTCCCGGAAAACCGGATGCGCTTTTTACTTTCTGGGGTCCGAAACACATGCGTGATAAATTCATTGATAAGAATATCAGTTTTCCAGAAGAGCTCTTTCCGGACCATCATCTAAAAGAATATAGACCCGATCCTGCCAAAGAGCTTAAATAAGACGAAACAGTGCCTGCAGGTAAGGAAGCCCACGGTTCATAAGGCCAGAGAAGTTTCCCCCACTTGTCTTTGAAATTCCTCTCTTTCTTGGTGAAAGGGAATATGGGATTTCCTTTACGACCTTGCCTTCCTTATGAAGAGAATGAAGCAAATAAAGAAAATATTCGCCATGACCTCCTATAAGGCGCGAACTTTCTAAAAAGTCTTTTCTAATCGCTATAAAGCCACTGGTGTAATCAGTAAAAGGCATTGCAAGTAAAAGTCTTGTTGTCCGACTGAAAATCCAGCTGAGCATTCTATGCAAAGTTACGAGTGAACAAAGATGAGAATTTCTCAGATCAGAACCACCCGGCAAAAAACGTGATCCTACGACTGAGGTAACATCCGGAGTGAGATTTTCAATTAGCTTAGGGATAAGTGAGGTCGGCATCTGTCGGTCAGCATCCATCCAGATCAGAAACTCTGACGTCGAATTTTCAATGCCGTCTTTCAGGGAATTCACAAGGCCTGGAGACTTTCCCGATCTTTCAATAATGCGAAGACGATCTTCATGAGGAAAAGTTTCTCTGAGAATAGGGACCGTTCCATCTGTAGAGGCATCATCTACCACAAGTATTTCAAGATCAGGAATGGAGAGGCAAAGAATTTCCTGCACAAGAACCGGAACGTTTTCCCGCTCATTCAATGTCGGCAAAATCACTGTCCAACGAGGCTTCACAAATTTTTACCCTGACGAAGCACAATCCATCCGTTCCAGTCATTGTCGCGGATATCTTTTTCCACAATGTGAAGACCTGATTTTTGCGCGAATTTTTCAAGCTCATCAGCAAAAAAACATCTCATCGAATGAATTTCCCGGATTTCAGGATGACCTGAAGCCGGAGAGAGCTCTTCGATTCTCATCTCAAGATCAAAAATCGGAAAGGCAGAAGAGGCCAGAGGGACAACACTCTTGCGGAACTCTCCCTCTTCATCCTTAAAGGTCCGTTGGGAGACATGGGGTCCGTCTGCCTTTACTGCAGGGCCACTCCAGAAATCGACAATTGCCACACTGTGAGAGTGCATATGCCGATGGAGACAGGAGAAAAAATCACTCACACTCTGATCATCTGTCTGATAACTCAGGACATGAAACATAGAGATAATGGCATCGTATTTTTTTTCGAGATTAAGTTCTGCGAAACTAGAAACAATGAACGCATCTTTTTTGGGAAGTTTGGTACGGGCAATGCCGATCATTTGTTCTGAGCGGTCAGCACCTTTGTAGGCAAAGCCTTTCTTTTCAAAAAGCGAAGCATGAGTTCCGGTTCCACATCCCAGATCAAGTAAACTTCCCGACATCACACCGTGTTTAGCGAGAAGCCGAACCGTCTCTTCAGTAATCCTATCATGAGCGCGTGAAGAATAAATGCGGTCATAAAAAGTTGCGTAAGAACGGAAGGTATCATTCATTTCAGCACCGTCTTAAGAGCACGACAGACATTTTTTATATCTGATTCAGAGAGGCCCACCCCTGAAGGTAGATAGAATCCTTTCCGTGCAAGAAATTCTGAATTCGGATAAGTCTCACCTTTGAAGAGACCCATTTTTTGAAAGACTGGTTGAAGATGAGCAGGATAGAAGAAGGGCCTTGCATCCACTCCCTGAGCTTTTAAAGCTGTAATGACTTCATCTGCGGTCTGCGAAGCCTCTTCGCTGATTACAACCGGATAGACCCAGAATATATTTTCAGCGTATTCTGTTTTCCCAATGGGACTACGAATTTTTGTGAAGCCGGCGAGTTCTGTTTGATAGGACTTTCCCATTTGCCTTTTTTTCAAAACATTCTCAGAAAGCTTCTCTGCCTGCGCGAGTCCCACTGCGGCCTGAAGATTAGTCATGCGATAATTCCAACCTAGTTCTTCGTGAACAAATCTCCTGCCAGGAATAAAACAAAGATTTCGCAATGACCGGCAACGATCAATGATTTTCTCATCGTTACTCAGGATCATTCCGCCTTCGCCACAAGAAACAATTTTATTAGCGTAAAAGCTGAAAATACTCACATCACCGAAGCCTCCGCACATTTTACCTTTGTAGCTCTGGCCGATAACTTCTGCCGCGTCCTCAATAACTTTCAGCTTGTGATTCTTGGCGAGCATAAGAATTTCGTCGAGATCACAGGGTAGTCCATAGGTATGAACCACCATAATTGCTTTTGTATGCGGTGTGATTTTCTGACTGACTTCACGGGCATTCATGTTAAAAGTTTTCAGGTCACAATCAACCAGCACAGGAGTCGCCCCCGCTTTCACAATCGCGGCGGCACAGGAAACGATCGAAAAAGAAGGCACAATGACTTCATCTCCCGGTCCAAGATCGAGAGCTTTCACCGCAATTTCAAGAGCACCGGTACCATTGGAAACCGCTGCACCGAACTTCCGCCCGGTGATTTCAGCAATCTTTTTTTCAAAGCGTTCTACAAAAGGGCCCTCGGATGAGATCCATCCTGAAGTAATGCATTCTTCGAGATATTTTTTTTCGTTTCCGTTAAACACAGGCGAACTGACGGGAATCAAGATTTCTTCTCCTGAAACCGCACTTTATCTGCTTCGCCCATGAAAGGCCCCTGTTTCACTTCAATCATCTGGAGATCTTCGAGGACTTCAAAACCATGACCCCCGCGAAAAATCATGATGAGATCATGCGGAGAAAGGATGTGTGAGCTGAGTGCAGTTTGATCGCCCCGGTATAAATCGACCCGGAGCCGGCCTTTCTTGATAATCAAAGTCTCAGTAGTGGTGGCAATTTTCCTTTCTGCCGGAGGGTGATAGTGAGAAGCAATGATCGTGCCTTTCTGGTGGCCAATGAGACCGAGCTGTTGGGGCTCATCCGGAGCCGTGGCAAAGTCCACGCCTTTAGTTTCATAATCAGAGCGGACTATGAGTGCGACAAGGTCGCTCCCATCCATGATTTTCTCAATTTCACTCATGGCCAACATTATCCACCGAGATGGCCCCGATCCAAAATCAATTCCCAAGTAACCGACCACCATGCACGGAAAAGATAGTCATCGGAAGTCGTTCATGAACCAAAAAAAGTCCATATAATAGAAAGACATGAACAAACTGAACTTAATACTGCTTCTTCTCATCGCATCGTGCTCGCTGAAAAAAAATGAGCTCGCTAACCAGACCCAGAATGGCCACGAAGAACTCTATAGCGAGCCCTCAGAAATCAGTCGCGACAATGAAAAAGGATCCACGCGCGTTGTGATTGCGGCCACTAATGATATTGGAGGAAACTTCGGGACCCAGGCGATTAAAATACGAGACAAGCATAATAAAGATGCACTTCACATTGAAGTCGGCGGTGCAGATTTCCTCGCCTCTTATCTCCGCATCCTGAGAGACAAATATAAATCAGTGGTGCTCGTTGATTCCGGTGATGTTCTTCCTTCTGAGCCTGATGAACTCAAGCCGGCGCAGGAATTTTACTCTCTACTGAAATACGATGCTCTTTCTCCAGGTCTTACTGATTTCAGTACCCGCAGTAGCGGAAAGATTCTTCCGATTAAAAAATTCGCGGAAACTTCTTCTGTTCCTGTACTCACCAGTAATCTTTATGAACTGAAAACCGCACGAGGCGTGGAGTGGAAAGGAACCAGTCAATATCAGTTGAAAGAAGTGAATGGTGTAAAGGTCGGCATCATCGGAATGCTACCGGATGACGTTTCAACCCTCACTCCTGTCGACAATCGCGTGGGCCTTTTTGTGGAAAATATGCTCCAGTCGACACTTCATCAGGCAAGACGTCTCCGTTCTCTCGGTGCCCAGGTCATTGTTGTGCTCACTCACCAGGGTCTTGAGTGCGGCCAATCGATTGCTGACTTGATGAAACTTCCGCTCACGAAAGTGAACTTTGAACCTGCCAAGCAAGGCGTGTGTGACATGCGCTCTCCTCTTGGGGAATATCTCCTTCGTCTTCCTGCCCGCCTCGTCGATGTCGTGGTTGCAGGAAGAAACCACAAGAAGATTGCTAATTTTGTGAATGGCATTGCGGTGATATCAGGGTTTGATTCGGGAAAAAGCTTTTCGTATGTTGAACTGACTGTGGATGAAAAGTCTGCGAGAGTGGATCCGGAAAAGACTGTCATTCATCAGCCAGTCATGATCTGCCGTGAGTTCTTCAAGGAAACGAATGATTGTTACCCTGAGGATCCCTCAATCAATCATAAAGAAAGAGTTCCTGCGAAGTTCCTCGGAGTTCAGGTTGATCGTGATGAGGATATTCGGACAAAATTCAAAAAATTCTTCGATGAAGTTTCGGTTGGATTTTCGATTCCTGTCCTGGAAAGAATCAGAAACCAAAACGCTGACATCGCCTTTGTCCCTGAAAACAGCGGCAAGTCTTATCTCGTGGTCCTGGAACTTTCCGGCAAGGAGCTTGGTCGCTGGCTGGAAAAAAGTTACAACGAAGAATCAGCGGAAGACTGGATACCATCTCCCTTCACTCGCGAAGGAGAACAGATATCAATCATTGTTCACGGCGAACCTTTGAATCTCACTAAAACATACAGAGTTCTTGCCGATCTTGAGTCCCTTCAATCGCGCTCGTCACTGAGACGCTTTATTGTTTCAGCAACGACGTCATCCCTGAATGAAATCTCGTGGAAAGGGAAAATGTCTACGGATCAAGTTTCAACGGCAGTAGGCGCGATCGCCGTCACAGGAAACTTGTAGTCCTTTCGAACACCAGGCAAAGCTCGAATCACTCCGGCAGTCAGGCGTAAAATCTTTTCGTTGCCAGACCATTCCACGGCGACAAGCAGGTTTGTCTTTGCCGCCACAATCTACATTACCGCAAACTTTGGGGCCTGCCGTGCAGCCGTTCGGAATTTCGGTCCAGCCATTCTCGCAGTTCTGGCAGAAAGAGGCGGACTTCTCAGAACAATCTGACGAAATATCGTGGCAAAGTGTTCCGTCTTTTAAAGTGCGAAAGTTTTTTTCACTCAGAGGCGCGGGCGCAAGAAATATCATCCGTGGCGACTTAAAATCTGCCGATGAAAGAAGAAGCTTTGCTTCCGGCCTTTTCCAGTCTTTCATCAAAGTGGCTGTCCACTTTTCCGCTTTCCCATTTTTCCTGAATTCCAGCGTTGCAGAAGTGGGAGTCGTGGCAAATTTCAGAGCGGTCACTTGATCCCATTCTTCATCGCCTGTTGCGAGAATCTCGTTGGCGCAATCCGTTTCCACGGGCAGAGTTTTGATTTTCAATTTTCCGGGCTCAGTGCCTGCAACCCGGTAATAAACGCAATCCTTCGAGACGTGAAAGCTCGCATCCAGGAATGTGAGTGCAAACAGGACCTGCCATGTATCCTGGGGTTTGGTAATCTCTTCATCATTTGGATAAAATTCGTGCCTGTCCACAATGCTCTTGGCATTTTCCCATTTCGGCGGAGTTGCAGCGTGAATGACAAACGAAAAGAGGAGAAGAAAAATTGTCACGGCACAACCTCCTCATAACAGCGAAAAGCCGCGGCTACTTTTCCGTCCCAGGTGGTTCTGGCGCCAAGTTCATGCCAGGGCGAAGAAGCGGGTAGATCGCGCGAGGAAATTTTCAGATTGAGTTCGGAATCAATCGTGTTCACCAGAACTTCGGGCGAGAATCCCAGGGGAAAATTCATTCCCATCCAGCTCGCAGAATCTGTCGTGAAAAATTTT
>JBJMLZ010000305.1:0-11422 GCA_045805035.1 Bacteriovoracaceae bacterium | reverse complement strand
GTCGTGTTCAGCGAAGAGAATCGCACCAGAGTCGCGAGCAACAGTTGATTCAACACCTGTTCCAACGAGTGGAGCATCTGTCTTAACAACTGGAACCGCTTGTCTCATCATGTTTGAACCCATGAGAGCTCTGTTCGCATCATCATGCTCGAGGAACGGGATGAGTGAAGTTGCGATTGAAATCATTTGTGACGGAGAAACGTCCATCAGGTCAACCTCAGTCGCATCTACGAGAGCAAGTTCACCCTGCTTACGAGCTGCGATCATGTTGCCAGCAACTTTTCCGTCTTTAATGAATGCGTTCTCGGCTTGAGCGATAATTTTTCCTTCTTCTTCGAATGAAGAGAAGTACTTGATCTTCTTCTCAAGTGAACGGTCCTCATTCACAACTCTGTATGGAGTTTCAATGAATCCGTACTCAGATACTTTCGCGTATGTCGCGAGAGACGTGATAAGACCGATGTTTGGTCCCTCTGGAGTCTCGATCGGACACATACGACCGTAGTGAGTAGCGTGAACGTCACGTACTTCGAAACCAGCGCGCTCACGTGTGAGACCGCCTGGGCCGAGAGCAGAAAGACGACGCTTGTGAGTAACTTCAGAAAGTGGGTTCGTCTGATCCATGAACTGAGAAAGCTGAGATGAACCGAAGAACTCTTTAACTGCAGCAGCTACTGGCTTCTGGTTAACGAGATCGTGAGGCATCATTGTGTCGAGTTCTTGAATCGACATTCTTTCTTTAACAGCTCTTTCCATACGAACGAGACCAACGCGGAATTGGTTCTCGAGAAGCTCACCAACTGCACGAACGCGACGGTTACCAAGGTGATCGATATCATCGACTTGGCCTTTACCGTTGTTAAGATCCACGAGGTACTTCACAGTTGTGAGGATATCTTCTTTAGTGAGAACAGTGTTCTCAACCGGAATTTCGAGACCGAACTTATAGTTGATCTTCATACGACCAACCTTAGAGAGGTCGTATTTAGTAGCAGTGAAGAAGAGACCATTGAAGAGTGTTTCAGCTGCTTCAATTGTCGGCGGCTCACCTGGACGAAGACGCTCGAAGATTTTAACGAGAGCTTCTTCAGTTGAATGAGTCTTATCGAGGTAAAGTGTGTTTCTGATCTGGTCAGAATAGTTCACGTTATCGATGTAGATCGCTTCAACAGACTTGATGCCGGCCTTAATGAGTTCGAAAATCTTAGATTCAGTGAGAGCTTCGTTAGCGGAAGCAATAACTTCACCGGTTGATTTGTCGTAGATGTCGTCAGCAACAACTTTACCTACAACTTCTTCAAGCTTCATTGGGAGAGCTTTAAGACCAGATTCCTGAAGTTTTTTCACTGCAGGTTTTGTGATCTTTTTGCCTTTCTTGATGATCGCTTCGCCAGTTTTCGGGTGAAGGATATCTTCGTCTACGCGTGCACCAGTGAGGAGTTCGTAGTCGAGTTCGCGCGAGTAACCTTTCTCAGAAAGATTGATTTTCTCGAGCGGATAGAAGGCCTTAAGGAGGTCAGCTACTGAGTAGCCCATTGCCTTGAGAATAACAGTAGCGTGGAACTTTCTCTTACGGTCGATACGAGCGTAGAGAATGTTCTTGTGATCGAATTCGAAATCGAGCCAAGAACCACGATGTGGGATGATACGAGCTGAATAAAGAAGCTTACCCGAAGAGTGCTTCTTACCAGAGTCGTGCTCGAAGATGATACCGGGTGAACGGTGGAGCTGAGATACGATTACGCGCTCAGTTCCGTTGAAGATAAAGGAACCAGTTGGTGCCATGAGAGGAATGTTACCGAGGTAAACTTCCTGCTCTTTAATGGAAGAAATAGTTTTCTTACCATCTTCGGCTTCGGCAGTAAGATCGAAGAAAATAAGACGAACTGTCACCTTCAGTGGAGACTCATATGAGAGGCCGCGTGCACGACACTCACCGACTGAATACTTCGGCTCTTCCAGCGTGTAGCTGACGAACTCGAGAGAGACAGTCTTGTTGAAATCGAAAATTGGGAAAATGGACTTGAAGACAGCTTGTAAGCCTTTATCTTCACGTTTTGCAGGAGGGATATCTTTTTGAAGGAAATCCTCGTACGAGCTGATCTGCAGTTTCATCAAGCTCGGCGGTGACATCACATAGTCGTTTTTGCTGAAACTTCTACGTGTCCACTCGTTTGGCGCGAATACTTTTGTCATTTAAGACTCCTGACTATTAAGGCTCAACTAAAAAAATCTTCTTAAAACGCAAAAATGGAAGCAGGTTTTAGGCCTGCTTCCATGTCATCCCAGAGGGACAGAAAAACGAAATTACTTGATTTCGACTTTCGCACCAGCTGCTTCAAGCTTCTTCTTGATTTCAGCTGCTTCATCCTTAGATGCACCCTCTTTGAGTGTCTTAGGAGCGCCTTCAACGAGGTCTTTCGCTTCTTTAAGACCGAGACCAGTGATAGCGCGAACTTCTTTAATAACGTTGATTGGTGAAGCACCTTTGTCTGAAAGAACAACTGTGAATTCAGTTTTCTCTTCAGCAGCAGGGCCTGCAGCAGCAGCGCCGCCAGCAACTGCTACTGGAGCAGCAGAAACACCGAATTTAGTTTCGAGTTCTTTAACAAGGTTAGCGAGATCGAGAACTGACATTTTAGATACATGTTCGATAAGTTGTTCGTTAGTGATAGACATAAAATCTCCTAAAAAATTAAAACGTTAAAGTTATGCGTTTTCAGTAGCAGCGGCTGGAGCTCCAGCACCCTTCTGCTCCTGAATCGCGAAAAGTACTCTAGCAAAGGCAGATACTGGCGCATTGAATGTAGCAAGCAATGTTCCGAGCATTTGGTCGCGTGAAGGCAATTTAGCCAGCGCCACAACGTCCGCTTTTGAGAGTTTCTGAGTACCGAGCTGACCGCCACGAATTGTGACGATATTCTCGAACTCACCTGAAGCATCGTTTACTACTTTTGCAACTGCTGCTGCATCGTCGTAAGCAAATGCCACACAGCTTGTTCCCTTCAGATCAGCGAGAAGACCTTCTGCGAAAGTACCCTTGGCTGCACGAGCGAAAAGAGTGTTACGAGTAATGACCATGTGGCCTTTAGCATCGCGAACATTCTTACGGATCCGTACAGAATCCACAGATGGGATACCTACGAGATTAGTCAAAAAGACCGCTTGGGACTTTTCGATTTTCTCTTTGATCGATGAGACAACTGCGTCTTTTTCTGCACGTGTCATCATAGATTCTTTCCTCCGTTAATAATATTTGGAGGGGAGTTTCGGCAGGCTTTACACTTCGTTGTGAAGAAACCGGCTGTCTTCAACCCCTTCAAGGTAAACTAGTTAATTAAAGCGAAACGTTTCCTGCATCAACTGCATCGATCTTCACACCTGGAGACATAGTTGCGCTCACAACGAGTGACTTAACATATGTGCCCTTAGAAGAAGCTGGCTTAGCACGGAGGATAGCTCCGCAAACAGCTTTGAAGTTCTCAGTAAGCTGAGCTTCAGTGAATGACTTCTTCCCGATTGGAACGTGAACGATACCGTTTTTATCAGCACGGTATTCAACTTTACCGGCTTTCTGCTCGCCTACTGCCTTAGCGATATCAGTTGTTACTGTACCGAGCTTTGGGTTCGGCATGAGACCGCGTGGGCCGAGTACGCGGGCGATCTTACCGATCTTACCCATCATATCCGGAGTCGCGATAACACGGTCGAAGTCCATCCAGCCGCCAGCGATCTTGTTGATGAGGTCTTCACCACCAACGAAATCAGCGCCTGCTTTCTCAGCTTCACCAAGTTTTTCACCGGCAGTGATGACAACGATAGTTGTCTTCTTACCAGTACCTGCAGGCATAACGATCGCGCCGCGAACCATCTGGTCAGCGTGACGTGGATCAATGCCAAGGCGGAAAGCGAGATCAACAGTCTCGTCGAATTTTGCGTAAGCAACTTTCTTCACGAGAGCGAGAGCTTCAGAGACAGTGTGGAGCTTTGTAGAATCAACTTCTTTCGCAGCTGCTTTATATTTTGGAGATACTTTTTTCATAATCTAATCCTTTCGGTTCAAGCGACGTTTTGAGGCGTCTCCCGCAAATTATTTATAATCCAGTTTGAGACCCATTGAACGGATAGAACCTTCAATAGTTCTCTCTGCAGCTTCGATGCTTGCAGCAGTAAGATCTGCTTCTTTCGCTTTCGCTGTTTCAGTAACAACTTTGCGAGGAACAGTTCCTGCTACTTCGTGACCTGGCTTTTTAGAACCAGACTGAAGCTTCAACTTATCCTTGATGAGGTAAGTTGCTGGAGGAGTCTTTGTAACGAATGTGAAAGTTCTGTCCGAGTAAACCGTAATGATTGTCGGAAGAGTTACACCGTTTTCCTTCTGTGTACGAGCGTTGAACGCCTTACAGAATTCCATGATGTTCACACCACGCTGACCAAGAGCTGGACCGATTGGTGGAGACGGGTTTGCTTTCCCGCCTGGGATTTGTAACTTGATAAAACCTACGACTTTTTTAGCCATAAATACTCCTGGCGGTTCAAGCGACGTTTTGAGGCGTCTCCCGCTTTATTATTAAACCTTCTCTACTTGAGAGAATTCGAGTTCTACTGGTGTCGGACGTCCGAAGATCGAAACTTGTACTTTTACTTTGCCTTTATCAGAGATGTTTTCAACAACACCAACGAAAGAAGCGAATGGCCCTTCGATCACCTTAACTGAATCACCTTCGGAGAAGTTCGCAACAGAGCGAGTCCGCTTAAAGCCTTCTGCGAGTGATTGAGTCATTGAAGCCGCTTCTTCATCAGAAATTGGCATCGGCTTATCTTTAGTACCGCCGATAAAGCCCGTGATCTTGTCTGTATCTTTCACAAGGTGCCACGTCTTATCGTTCATGATCATTTTTACGAGAACGTAACCAGGGAAGAATTTCTTCTTCATGGTTCTCTTCTTGCCGTTAACGTTAGCAACAACGCTTTCCTCAGGTACGAGGATCTCAGCGAAATATTCAGTCATATTGTGGTTAACGATTCTTTCTTTAAGTGTCTTGAGAACACGGTTCTCAAAACCGCTCAGAACGTGAACGATGTACCACTTGAAATCCGGTGTATCGCCAAGGGCAAGAACTCTCTTCTCTGTATTTTCAGTCATTGAAGATCCTTATTTATTCACTAGTCTCAGAAGATAGTTCGCTCCAAAATCAAAGAATCCAAAAATGAATCCCATGATGGTTACTGCGACCATAATCACAAAAGTGTGTCTCCACGTTTGCTGGCTATCAGGCCATACAACTTTCATGAGCTCTTCATATACGTTGGTCAAAAACTCCGAAGATTTTGGAGTCTTTAAAATGTATGCGTATGTTCCAATTGCAATCACAACTGAAAGCGCTTGAGTGATTCCAAAATAATAAGGAATCATAGTTTCAAGTGCGAACCATTCAGCTAACTTTTCGAAAAAACTGATGAGAATGTAACCAAGAAGAATACAAGTGATGGCCAAAGAAGCCTGAATCCACTTCTTCCCTTCTTCATTAGAAGCGACTGACATGAATAACCTCAATTTAAACTGAAACGAATCCACATTTATGCAAAAACGTTGAAGTTCTGTCTACAAAAAAATGGTTTTGATTGACATTTAGGAATGATTCTTGCAAAGGCGGATGACGCAGGTCGGAATTTGGCGTGATCAGAAGGTGGCGGGAGCAGAGGGATTCGAACCCCCAACCTAACGATTTGGAATCGTTCGCTCTACCGTTAGAGCTATACTCCCGAGGACAAAAAAAAGGGGCCGGAGACCGGCCCCTTCAGAGAATCAGATTACTCGATTACTTCAGAAACTGTGCCGGCGCCGATTGTACGACCACCTTCACGGATAGCGAAGCGAAGACCTTTTTCCATAGCGATTGGAGCGATGAGCTCAACACCGAATGAAGTGTTATCACCAGGCATGATCATTTCAACGCCGTCGTTGAGTGTGATCGCGCCAGTTACGTCTGTAGTTCTGAAGTAGAACTGTGGACGGTAACCTTTGAAGATTGGAGTGTGACGTCCGCCCTCTTCTTTAGTGAGAATATAAACTTCGCAACGGAACTTTTTGTGTGGCTTAACTGTGCCCGGCTTGATCATACACTGACCGCGCTCAACGTCTTCACGCTTAGTACCGCGGAGGAGGAGACCAACGTTATCGCCCGCGCGACCTTCGTCGAGGAGCTTACGGAACATTTCAACACCAGTGATAACTGTCTTCTGGAGATCTTTGATACCGATGATGTCGATTTCTTCGCCGACCTTCACGATACCGCGCTCAACACGACCAGTTACTACAGTACCGCGACCAGAGATTGAGAACACGTCCTCAACCGGCATAAGGAACGGCTTATCAACGTCACGAGCAGGAGTTGGGATATAACGGTCAACTTCTTCCATGAGTTTTACAATTGCGTTCTCACCGAGGTCTGGGTTTGTGCCTTCAACAGCTGCGAGAGCAGAACCTTTGACGATAGGAATATCATCACCAGGGAATTGATATTTAGAAAGAAGTTCGCGGATTTCCATTTCAACGAGGTCAGCGAGCTCTGGATCTGCGATATCGATTTTGTTCATGAATACTACGATCGCTGGAACACCTACCTGACGAGCAAGAAGGATGTGTTCGCGAGTCTGTGGCATTGGACCGTCAGTAGCAGCAACAACGAGGATCGCGCCGTCCATCTGAGCAGCACCAGTAATCATGTTCTTAACGTAGTCGGCGTGGCCCGGACAGTCTACGTGAGCATAGTGACGGTTCTGAGTTGTGTATTCAACGTGAGCAGTATTGATAGTAATACCGCGCGCTTTCTCTTCAGGAGCAGAGTCGATGTCAGCGTAAGATTTTGCAGCTCCACCGTACTTCTTTGCCATCGTCATTGTGATAGCAGCTGTGAGTGTTGTTTTACCGTGGTCTACGTGACCGATAGTACCGATGTTGACGTGCGGTTTACTCCGGTCAAATTTTTCCTTTGCCATTGCGAGCTCTCCTTATGAGGTTTGCGACTAAAAAACGTTATAATTTTGGACTGGTAGAGTATGCTCTACCTGCCATTAAATTGACAATAAAAAAAACCTACCCTCATTCCCCGGATGGAGCTCTCGGCGGGAATTGAACCCGCGACCCCTTCCTTACCAAGGAAGTACTCTACCACTGAGCCACGAGAGCAATACCCGGGAAAAAATGGAGCGGGCGAAGAGATTCGAACTCTCGACATCCACCTTGGAAGGGTGGCGCTCTACCAACTGAGCTACGCCCGCAAAAACTCGATCATTTAAATGGTGGCGTGGGATAGATTCGAACTATCGAAGGCTGACGCCGGCAGATTTACAGTCTGCTCCCTTTGGCCACTCGGGAACCACGCCAATTAAATGAAATGGAGCTGCTCACAGGAATCGAACCTGCGACCTACGGTTTACAAAACCGTTGCTCTACCAACTGAGCTAGAGCAGCCCATACGTCATCAGACAAAAACGATGAGTCTGAAATTTATAATGGGTTAAGTGGACGAAATCAAGTTTTTCCGAAAACTTTTTCCATCGTGATGGCGGCCGCTGAAGCTACGTTCAGTGATTTGATCTCACCCTGAGAAAGGAGACTGAGATTTTTCTGAACCAAGCGTGCGACAGCATGGGAAAGTCCTGTTTCTTCAGCACCAAGCAGCAAACAAATCTTCTTTTGGCTCCGCAGGTCATCCTGGGTGAGATTCTCGGAAGAATGTTCGGAAAGGCCAACCGTGAGAATTCCTGCTTCGTTCATCTGCGTGACTGCGCGACTGAGAGAATTCACCCGAATCAGCGAAACATACTCAGTGGCACCCGATGCGATTCGATAAAACGATGGAGTGAGACCGAAGGATTTTGCGGATGGGATTAAAACCGCGTTGATGCCATAAAAACTTGCGGTCCTGAGAATGGCAGCTCCATTATGAACGTCAGTGATCTGATCGAGAGCGAGAAGTTTTATTTCAGGAGCTTTCAGAAAATCCTGAAGCTCGTAAGTTTCAAGCTGGGAGGTCTCGAGGAAAACGCCAGAAGGAACACGGAAAAATTCCACATCCATCCACGAACAAAGTTTTTTCGCTTCTTCCTGGAGATTGTGGGAAGACATCATTTCAATTTTTACATTGAGACTCTTCGGATTTATCCGGTGTTTTTTCTGAAGTTCAGAAAGTCCCTCGTCGGTCGCAACCAGACGAGCATGCGCTCTTCGCGGATTCCCGAGGGCGGCGGCGATACTGTGAAGTCCGAAAATAAGTTCGAAATCTGTTACAGCCATTTGCCGAGTTCTTTCAGTTTTGCTTTTACAGTGGGAAGAAGCTGATCTTTTTTTACTTTCAGAACTTCTCCGGTCTTACGGATCTTCACTTCGATTTCACCAGTTGCGAGATAATCTCTTTCGCCGATGACAACACGTAAAGGAAGTCCGATGAGATCAGCGTCCTTGAACATCATTCCCGGACCGAGCTGGCGATCATCAAAGAGAACTTCGAGACCGTCTTTTTTGAAATCATTGAAAATTCCTTCCACGAGGTCTTTTGTCTCCGGAGTTTTTCCGATGAAGCAGAGATAAACGTCATAAGGAGCAATCGATGCGGGCCAGATGATCCCATCTTTATCGTTGTTTTGTTCAATGGCAGAAGCGAGAACACGAGTCACACCAATGCCATAGCAACCCATGATCGGAGTGATCGCTTTCCCTTGTTCGTTGAGAACCGTCACCTTCATGCTCTTGGTGTATTTGTCACCGAGCTGGAAAATGTGTCCGACTTCAATGCCTTTTTTGATTACGATCTGATCGTCGCCGATGAAATCGCCTTCTTTTGACAGACGAAGATCGGCGCGGAAATTTTTAGGTTTCGTATCACGCGAAGGAACAAAGCCCTTCATGTGATGATCTGGTTCATTGGCACCAATAACGTATGAACCATTCATGTCGATGGCTTCGTCATAAACAACTTTGAGTTCAGCTGTGGTCGTGGGGCCCATGAAACCTTTCACGAGACCCAGGCGATCAAGTTCTGCTTGTTGAGCAGGACGAATGTGTTCAGCATTTACTTTATTTTTGAATTTCACTTCATTGAGTGAATCATCACCCAGAAGCATAACCATGAAGTACTGGTCTTTGCCGTTGATCACAGCATTCATCACAAGAGACTTGAGAGATTGGGTGATCGGGAATCCGTGAGCAGCACAAACTTCTTCACATGTTTTCTGATTAGGTGTCGCAAACTTTGTGAGTTCAGCTTGAGGAGCAGATGAAATATTTTTTCTGATTGTAGTCGCCTTCTCAATGTTAGCAGCAAACTTCGTGCGCGGAACGGTTACGACTAAGTCTTCGCCATTATCGCCGATGACCTGGAACTCGTGAGTCTTCGCTCCTCCACCCGCCATGGCCCCACCGTCAGCTTCAACTGCGATGAAATCAAGTCCCATGCGCGTGAAAATATTCGAGTAAGCGACGTAAATCTCTTCGTAAAATTTATCGAGAGAAGCTTTATCGATATGGAAAGAGTATCCGTCTTTCATCGTGAATTCACGTGCACGCATGAGACCGAAGCGCGGACGGATTTCATCGCGGAATTTTGTGTTGATCTGATAGAGACAAACCGGAAGCTGCTTGTAGGAACTTACCGTGCGACGGAAAACATCTGTCACGGTTTCTTCATTTGTAGGTGAGAGACAAACCTGGCGTTCAGCGCGATCAATCGCCTTGAGCATCTGTCCGCCCATCGCATCCCAACGCCCCGATTCCTGCCAGAGTTCTGCGGGAGTCACCACTGGCATGGAAATTTCGAAGGCGTTAATTTTATCGTGCTCTTCACGAATGATTTTTTCAATTTTCCGGATCGAACGAAGGGCCATGGGCTGGATGGTATAAAGACCAGCGCCGGT
Source organism: Bacteriovoracaceae bacterium (assembly GCA_045805035.1). Taxonomy (GTDB): domain Bacteria; phylum Bdellovibrionota; class Bacteriovoracia; order Bacteriovoracales; family Bacteriovoracaceae; genus Peredibacter. The sequence continues at coordinate 1,504 of JBJMLZ010000305.1, read as the reverse complement.
TTTATACATGAGGCCTGCTCTCATCATGAGCTGCTGAGAAATAACGTCGGCGTCAGATGGAGTTTCTTTAAGAGTTTGCCAGTAACCAGTCGAGAGACGCATGAGATCCCTTATTCAAATAAACTTTTTGTCCAAAAATCGTGAAGGTCAACGTATACCCACAACTCACAACCGGAGGCGACCATCGCACCTACTTCGATCACGGGAGTTGTCCCGTCGACGAAAATTTCTTCCACCTCAGTTTCCATTTGCTGGCCCGGGCAGTTTTCATAGGCAAAGTTGAAGAGCGCAAGACCCATTCCCATGCCAACCTTATCTTTCAGAACAAATTTTTCGCCTTTCGAGATTTCTAGAATTGATCCGCTTCTTTCTTTCTGATGAAGCGAAAGATTTTGCTGAATGGTGTATTCAGAATCAGTGTCCATGTCGAACCAATCAAGTGCGAAGGCCTGAACTGAAATAAGTGAAAGAAGAATGAATAAGCGCATAGTTCCCCCTTGAGGTGGGACTATCGTAGCTAAAAGCGATCAATTTGGGAAAAGATCAGTGAGTAACGGTGATGAATTGTGGCAATTTGTGCGCTTCGCGTACTTCCGCCTTAAGAGCAGAAGCCGAGACAATTTCATAGGCCGCAGGATTCTCAAGAAGTTTTCGGCAAAGAAGATTGTGCAGGTTGTGACCTGATTTATAAGTCGTGATCTTGCCGGCAATTTCGTAACCGAGAAGGCTCACATCCCCGATGGTATCGAGGATCTTGTGACGAACAAATTCATTGGCAAAACGAAGCCCGTCCGAGTTCATGACTTTGTAATCATCAAGCACGATGGCATTATCGAGAGATCCACCTTTAATGAGGCCTTTTCTCTTGAGCATGTCGACGTCTTTGGCGAAACCGAAAGTACGTGCGCGAGCGATATCGTTGATGAAAGTTTCGCACGAAAACTCGAATGAAAAACGCTGCGTTTTAATAACCGGATGTGCGAAGACAATCGTTGAATCAATCACCAGATTCTGGTGTGGCTCAAACTGTGCCCACTTGCCGTCTTTCTCCACGCGAACCGTATCGAGGATAACCAGGAACTTTTTTGATTTATTGAGATTCTTGATTCCGGTTTCTTTCAGAAGAAACACAAATGAAGCACCGGAGCCGTCCATGATCGGAACTTCCGGACCATCGATTTCAATAAGACAGTTATTGATACCGAGACCATAAAGAGTGCCGAGAAGATGTTCAACGGTATGAATAGCACCGGAACCTGAACCAAGTGTCGTTGCGTTTTCTGTCGTTCCTACCGTGAGAGCATTGGCCGTCATTGGTTGGGAATTAGCAATATCAGTTCGGATGAATTGGATCCCAAAGTCTGCTTCAGCAGGAATGAGCTTCATGGTCACTTTACGACCAGAGTGAAGACCGATCCCGGTCACTTTCACATCTTTAGCCAGGGTCCTTTGATTTATCATTCTAACCTTTCAATAAGTCGAGCAAGTCATTCAATAATAAACG
>JBJMLZ010000304.1:0-4987 GCA_045805035.1 Bacteriovoracaceae bacterium | reverse complement strand
TTATCAATCGTCACTATCGAGGCAATCCCTTCAAATCGTCCCACGAGCTTAGCGATCCTGTCTGTCTCGCAAGCGACACCCAACTGGATGCTGAAAAATAAAATGAAAAGAAACCGAAAGAAAATTTTCATAGAATCATTTTAGTGCAGTGATCATTTCTACATGAAAGGAATTGAAAAAAAGATGTGGTGTCTGAAAATTAGGCGAAAAAAAAGGGCCTTGCGGCCCTCTTTTCAGAAACTTATGCTTCTCTGATAACGTATTTATCTTTTCCTGCATCGACCATTTCTTTGAGCTCTTTACCGACCTTAAAGAAAGGAACTTTTTTCGGAGATACTTTCACGACTTTGCCCGTCTTCGGGTTTCTGCCTTCGTAGGCCTTGTAGTTTCTGTTCGCAAACGATCCGAAACCGCGGATCTCAATGCGTTCATCATCGAAGAGCGCTTGAATCATACTGTCGAAACAGATGTTCACGATTTTCTCTGCCTGATGGTGAGGAAGGTTGGCCTGTTTTTCGATCACAGCAATCAGATCTGCCTTAGTCATTTCAGTCTCCTGTTACATACTGATTTTAACCGCTTATCGGATTCAGGAGTAAAAAACTTTAGCGGAGTAAGCCGATGTAAAACGAGCAGTTTAGTCGGCCTATGCCATTTTCCGTAGGCGTCCCTAGGGGAATTTCATTCAGAGACGGTGCCGAAATTCAAGGTCTTGTAGGGATCACACCCTCCGGGTGAACATCGGCCTTAAACTTGTTTCAAGTAATTGCATCAGCAATCGATAAGATGACGAGGTTTATGGATATGGACTCTCGCCTGATTTCTACATTACGGATGATGCTCCTCCTTTTGGTGAGTATCTGTTTCATTGGCTGCGTGGACACCATCCCTCACCGCGCGACTATTACTCCCGACGAATTTTTGAGTTCCGGCCCGACTTCTTGTCCGGATGATCAGGATCTTGTTTCTACACAAGACGGAGATGTGACAGTTCGTTCGTGTGTGCCGAAGACAGTAGAGAAACGTCCCGACGGCGCGATCACTTTCAAATCAGATTACTGCGGATGTAATAACGGCAAACCTGTTACGTTCGGCAACTGCTCTACTTTCTGCGCAGACAAAAATACCAATGGTGCTTCGATTCTCTACGCGAGTTTCACTGTCTCTGAAGCGATCTCGCTCAATGAAAAACTCGGCAACGTCTACAACTGGTGTAACGTCCAGCTTGAGAGCGACAACGGAAACCCGGTGTGTCTTCTCAATGTGAAGGACGAATCCGGCACAAGCGTTGACCTTCCAGTAACGTTGGTCGCTAACTCCAACTCGATCAAAGTCGACATCACGAATCTCGCCGAAGATAAAACTTATCTCCTTACTTTCTTTGAGCAAATCTCGAAAGCAAAATCCAACACGGTTCAGATCATCAAAGACTCTGAGCAAGTGAACGTGGATCTTCTCGGCACACTCAAAGTCGCTCCGATCTCGCAGTTCACCTGTATCATCAGAAACTACGAGAAAGAAGAACTCACCAACGGCACGGTCAATTACTGGTACACTGCCGGCTTCCGTCGCCACTATTACTACGTTCCAAGAAATGCTCCGGATCCACTGCAAGGAAACAGCAAAGAGGCCTTCTGTCATGACGTCGTGACATACGGTACGGCAGACAATGCGACCATTCCTCGCCTGGAAAACGTTCCCGGCATCTTCAATTTCTGGGACACGCAGGACCCGCGCTTCTTTGATAACAACGGCAACACTTATCTTGATATCAACGACGTGATCTGGCAGAAGACAAAAAACTTCGGCGGAAATATCCCGCGCACTTCAAACTTCTTTGCGAAGTTTTCGGGCCTTCAGCTTGTGGTCACCTCGCCTGATCAGTCGACAACGACACCGAGTACAACTCAGCCTGCCCTTGGCTATTACATGGCCCCATGGATTGATACCAACTCATCTAGCTACAGATCTTTCTGTCTCACGAGCGCTGAATACAACAGCACCAATCCCCTTTATCAGGCCTTCCGTGATGTCCTCGGTGTGGATACTGAAGGTCTTTATATCGGCGAGAAATCCAGCACCACGGTTACGAATGCTGAAGGACAGACCGTCACTACGAATCCGGATTACCTTCTCATTCGCGAGACGGATCTCAAGGCCGCGTGGTTCTACGTGAAAAATGGTGTGCTCACGAAACCTGACGAAGCAACGGTCGCGAACGTTACGACGTACTTCTACTATCCTCTGAACAAGGCCACTCCCTTCATTAAGTCTTCGAGCCAGGAGCTCTACCGCGTGAAGAGCGCGCAGGAACTCACAAGCGGCGGTGTCTCAGGCAGCGCTACTTCGCAAACGGGCTCGGTGGGAACCTTCCCTCCGCACGACAAGAAAATCGGATGTATTCCTAAGCTCTAAAGGTACTTCTTTACGAGTGCAATGATGGGTTTCATCTCAGCTTCGAAGACGAGGCAGAATGATGACATGGTGATGAGAGAAATCGTCAGCGAGAATAAAAGAGCAGCAAAATTCCGGGCCGCTTTCGGCCAGAACTTCGAGATAAAAAGTCTCTTCGTATAGTAAGCGGTAAACATGATCCCTATCCAGATGTAGAGATAGAACTTCAGGCGCTGACGATCCTTGAAGATGTGAACCGCATTGATCAGGGCCTTATCATCTCTCATGAAATCCACCATGAAATTCTGAAGTCTGGGACTAGAGCGGATAAAATTTTCCAGAGGGTGACCGCGAAACTGCTCGAGAATTTTCATGCGCATTTCTTCCGGAGGCACCTGACTCATCTTCGCTTCTTTCAGAAGCTTTTCCATTTCGTCGAGCTTTTCCATATTCAAAATGGAGGAGGCATCAAACGTTGGCGGTTCAGGAATACTCTGCGTGAAGTCCTGAACTTTCTGGATCGAGTTCAGCCGCTTCTCGTGAGCGGTGTGCATTTCCTCAATGACTTTTTCGTCAGCGTGGACCGGATCTGTCCCGGCACTTCCCTCGCCCTGGGTAAAACCAGGGAAAGAAAGAAGCGCCAGGAAAATCACGGCGAAAAATTTCATGCAGATTTTTTGGTGACGAGCTTTTCGTAAACTACAGTCATCGGGATGGCGATGAAGATGGTCGAATACACACCGAGGATTACCCCGATGGTCATGGCGAAGAAAAAATCGTGAATAACGGAGCCGCCCCAGAAGAGCATCACGATCGAAACACCGAAAACAGTGAGTGACGTGATGATAGTACGGGACATGGTTTCGTTAATCGCGCGGTTGATGATCTCGGCTGTACTCAAACCAGGATGAGCGACTTCGATCTCGCGTACGCGGTCATAAATCACCACGGTGTCGTTCACCGAGTAACCGATGATCGCAAGAAGTGCCGCCACGATCTGAAGCGAGAATTCTTTTTGAGTGATAATGAACGCACCAATGATGAGGGTCACGTCGTGAAGGAGTGAAGCGATCGCCCCCGGAGCAAACTTATAATCAAAGCGAAGAGCAAGATAGATCATGATCGCAAGGATCGCCCACGCGAGGGCCTTGAAGGCCGAAGTACGAAGCTCAGCTCCCGCTTTCGGGCCCACGATATCGTTCTTCAGAATTTCAAAAGTCCCGGCGCCGTATTTTTCAGAAAGAACTGAAGAAACGTTCTGGGAGATCTTGTTCAGGTCGGATTTGTTATCACTGTCGAGCTTGAGAAGGAACTCATTCTGCCCTTCATCACCGATGGTCTGAAGCTGAGATACCGGAACATTCTTTTCCTGGAAATACGTACGAAGTTCTCCGAGATCAGTCTTCTGCTTGAACTTCACCTGAATCTCGATACCACCACGGAAATCTACTCCGTAGTTGATCCCTTTCGTGAAATAGAGAACGACAGTCGCGAGGATGAGAGCGAGTGAAAAAAGACCGGCGTATTTAAAGAGTCCCGCCCAGTCGACGTTCATAACTTTGTGTGGTTGTTGTGTTACTGCTGTATTCATTTTCATTATTCCTTAAATGCTCAATGTTTTGCGCGTGCCTTTACCAACATACATTTCAAAGAGCACTTTGCTCACGAAGTAAGAAGTATAGACCGTCGTCACGATACCGATGAGAAGTGTCACAGCGAAGCCGCGAACCGGACCAGTACCGAAGTTCAAGAGACAAAGACCTGCAAGTGCAGTGGTGATGTTGGCATCAAGGATCGTCCAGAAAGCACGATCAAAGCCCGTTCTCACTGCCTCATAAGGAGTGAGTCCAGCCCTGACTTCCTCGCGGATACGCTCATAAATAATGATGTTACCATCCACCGCCATACCAACGGTGAGGGCGATACCTGCAATACCTGGAAGCGATAATGTCGCATCCACCGCAATCAGGATTCCGATCGTGAAGAGAACGTTCACGAGAATGGTGATACAGGCGATGAAACCTGAGAGACGGTAGTAAATCATCATGAAGATGAACACGATGAGTGAACCAATGATAGAGGCCATTTGAGCCTTGTCGATGGCGTCGGCACCGAGTGAAGGTCCGACGACACGCTGTTCTTCAAACACGAGTTCCACCGGAAGGGCACCGGCACGGAGAACGAGGGCAAGGTCTCTTGCCTCTCTCATGTTCGATTCATAATTTCCACGGCCAAGCGTGATCTGCGCAGAACCGCCGGCAATCTTGCCACGGATCTGCGGAGCTGAGTAAACGTTACCATCAAGTACGATTGCCATGAGCTTCCCGGTATTATTTCCGGTCACTTCCTCAAAAAGTTTCGCACCCGTTGGCTTGAACTCAAGAGCGACGTAAGGGCTGTTATTTTCCTGATCGATACGAACGAAAGCTTCCTGGAGTTCTTCACCAGTGAGAGCGGCAGTCGATTCAACGAGGAAATGCAGGAGGTGCTGCCGGACCCATTCCTCAGGCGTCAGGTCTACAAAGATCTTCCGGCAGCGGTCGAAAACAGCGTAAGCGCCTTCCTCCTGCTTCCGGATACGAAGCTGGTACGA
>JBJMLZ010000303.1:0-10205 GCA_045805035.1 Bacteriovoracaceae bacterium | reverse complement strand
TTCAGATTGATACCGAAAACAGAAATCGCTGCAGTGTCAGCAATTTTTTTGAGTTCATTCTTCACTTCGAGATCCAGTGAAGGCTGGATGTAGTTCGTATAAGATTTTTCTGCGCACTTTTTGAGAAGCTCGTAATTGGCGAGCTTGTCTTTTTTCGGGAAGAATTCCTGCTCGATCATGCCGATGCCTATTTCAGGAATGATTTCTGAATCCACTTTGAGAATCTTGAGGTTCATCCCTCGTCTCATCGCCATGTAGCGGTGGGAAGCTTTCGGATCCTTGATTTTTGAGAGTGGCTCAGAGAACTCGAAGAAGTCTTTGAACTTCTGCGCGTCCTCGATTTTCTCTCCGTCTTTACGAAGAGAAGCTTTCATCACACCAGAGTCCCAGAAAGTCTGGCGGAGTTTTTCTTTGAGTTCGAGCTTGTGAGAAAAAGTTTCGATCAGGATGTCACAGGCGCCGTTGATGGCGTCCTGAACATCTTTCACTTTGCCGGCAGAAGGGCCCACGTACTTCTCATTGATTTCAGCAACCAGAGTGCGAATGTCCTTGTCGCCTTTCAGAATCATTTCTGAGAGTGGTTCGAGACCATTGTCCTTGGCGATCATTGCCTTGGTTTTTTTCTTCGACTTATAAGGAGCGTAGATGTCTTCGAGCTGGTTGAGAGTCGAGGCCGCTTTGATCTGGCGCTCGAGTTCCGGTGTGAGCGCTTCCATTTTCTTGATGGCATCGAGGATGAACTCGCGGCGCTTTTCCGTTTCTACGTATTCGTTATAGGACTCCTGGATGTCACGGATCTGCACTTCATCGAGATTGCCGGTCACTTCTTTGCGGTAACGGGCGATGAAGGGGATCGTACATTCTTCTTCAAAAAGGAGTTTCGCTGTGGCGAGAACTTTATTGGCGGGAATTCCTAATTTTTGGGTGGCAAAAACGACTGCTTTTGGGTCAAGAACTTGAGCTGCCATACGTGGCGTTCTCCTCTGAAAAGAACAAAATTTTGGGTTCTGATAGCGTAACGACCGTGGGTAGAAATTGGCAACAAATTGTGGGAAAATGTGAGTAGATTTAAACAATAAGGATTGAAATTGACGACTATTGCCATCATCGGCGGTGGAATCGCAGCGAGAAGTCTCGTTTATTCGCTCGCGAAGAAAAATTTCCCAGAGAAATTGCTTGTTTTTTATTCCGATAATTTTGCTTTTCCGTGCTCACTTCACTCGACCGCGATCGTGGCCCCGAGAGGAATTTCTCCCGGACATTCACCTCTGGGTGATGAACTTGTCGGGGGATTTGAGCGCTTTGATCGTCACGTAAAAGAAGATCGTCCGGAAGGTGTGATCAAAGTTCGTCAATCCACGGGGGCGATCACGAAGATGGATGAATTCAAAAAGCGCTATCCTATTGGCGAGATGAAAGACGGTGTTTATTTTGCCGAAGAGGATGCGTATCTCATCCGGCCATCGGAGTACATGGCGTGGCTCCTGAAAGAAGCGCAAAAAAATCTCGATCTCGAAATCATTCCCCATTTTGTCACTGAAGTGAAAGACAAAAAAATCACCACTCAGGATGGAAAAGAATTTACCGCCGATAAAATTATTTTTGCGGCGGGCGTGAATAATGATCTCTGGTCTTCGTTATTTTCAACTCCCAGAAAAACCAAATCCGCGCAAGGTTCGTATCTCGAATTCACAAAGGCGGATCTCGGCGCGAATTCATTCTCATTAACCCTGGAAGGGGACAACCTGATTTACGATGCCGATAGAAAAAAACTTCTCATTGGATCGACGACGAAAGAATCTGCCCTGGAACTCGCTCCGGAAAAAGCATTGAAACAGATTTACGAAGATCTTTCTTCCCGCACTTCCTGGCAGCTGCCGGATTTTCAAACCGCTATTATTCGCGTGGGCCTTCGTGAAAAAGGTCCGAAGCGCGAGTCCTATATCCTCAACGAAGGTCATTACTCAATGATCGGGGGATTGTATAAGAACGGTTATCGGCTGACCTTGTATCTTGCGGAAAAACTTCTCAGTTCATTACTGCCGGAGTGAAGTGGTCCCAGAAGGACTTCTCATCGAAGGCCTTCGCGCGTTTGTAAAACTCATAGAGACATTTATCTTTCCGCTGATACTGAGAGCGCAGAGAATTCATTTCTTGTTTTGAAACCGGCAGTCTCACTGCCGGAGTCGCGGATTTCGCTCCTGCGGTGATCATCGTGACAAGTTGGTTAACTGCTTCTGCATTTTTTGCCTGGATGTCTTTACAGGCGTGATTCGCGACATGCATGAAGCCGTTGCGAAGCTCAGGATAGTGCCACGAAAGCTGGAAAGCAGTGTTGTTACAGACGAAGGCCCCGGCATTGTTTGAGACCGTGATCTTCGCGCGGTCTGATTCCGAAAGTGCGCAGTACATTTCCGGAAGGGGATAAGTAAAACCAATCGCGCGTGGAGCGCCCGGAATGATGACCTGATTAGTTCTTTCCACACCGGCGTTGTCCGGGCCGATCGTGTTATCGAGATTTCTTCCCATGATTTCGATCTTCACCGCACAGCCGGTTTCACCCAGACCAATTACCATCGCAGGAGGAACGCGCATGTTGCGAACACAGATATCAATCTGGCGATAGGCCTCATCGAATTTTGTCTCGAGCGGACAAAGAAGAACATCCACCGGTGAAGTTTCCGGATGCATGCGCGCCCAAAGGAGTTTCGCGACGGTTTCTGAATTGTTGACGATCACGTCCTCTCCGAACGGATCGTAGTAGCTCACAAGGACTGTCGGTCTTGCCCAGATGGTCCCCGAAACGAGGAGGGCAGCGAGGATCAGATTCATAGGGTTTACCTCTCAAAACTGACACGATTCTTCAAGCTCTTCAGGCATAAATTTCCCCCACGAATATTCCCTCAAACCCCTGAACCGACGTTCCGAAAAGTCATTATCTACACATTAACCAGGATGGTTTATGAGAAAATGGATTTTCGCCCTCGCTCTTACTTTTTCTTTTTCCGCTTTTGCCCACCTTACAGTCGTCCCTATGCAGGTCACCGGTTTTGACGGCGATAAAGGCGACAAGATGTACAAGGCCTTCGCCGCTCTCGAAGAAGTGGTGAACTCGGAAGAGTTCAAAGAGGCAGTCATCAATTTCAGAAATACCAAGGGTGAACGCGCGTTCGCTTCCAACAACGGTATGACGAATGAACAAATCTACGCGACATTCCTGGAAGGAAGAGAAACTCTTCAGCCGAATACACCAAATGAAATGAACTTCTTCCTGAATCTCTACAATAAGCCATGGTCAAAGGTGATTGGTTACACCAATGGCACCATCAACGTGATCAATATCAACTGGAAGTTCTTCAAGGGCAATACAGTTGCCGACGTTGCTGCCAATCTCGCTCACGAATGGACGCACAAAATCGGCTTTGATCACAAGTCGGCCAAGGAGCATGACTCAGCTCCGTACGCCATCGGTTACATCGTTGGCGACCTGATCAGAAAGAAAGGAATCCAGTAATCACTTCGAGGACTTTTGGTGCAACGTCTGTCGTTGCACCAAAAGCAGAAGCTGAATACATCGCAAAGATAATTACCCGGATCATTAGCGTCTCGCCATTTCTACGAGTTTATCCACGACCTGAATCAACGGCTGTGGTTTCGGATACCGGAACTCACACGGAACTTTGATCGGATCTTTTCCGTGGTCTTTATCCACAGGGAACACGGTACACGTCGGAGAAGCTCCCCAATATTTTGCTGATTCTTCGTACTGGAAGCTGTGAGCGACTTTCGCAGCGTCTTTCCATTCTGCAGGTGGAAGAGGATTTCTTGAATCATCCCACTGAGAGATTCCCGGCACTGGCTGGAAATATTTTTTGTAATCGCGAGGAGCAAGCCAGAAGTAGTCCGGCTGGTTCGTTGTCTGCTTGAAGAGACCCGTGCCGCCTTTTCTGGAAACGCGCCATTGTCCACCCACGATTTTACCGGCAGCATTGATCTCAAGGTCGTAGTTGAACTTGTAATCAACCACCGTGTCGTCTGCCGGAGTGTTGGATTCGTGTTTCTTCGGAAGTTCCCAATCGATGTACTTCACGTTCATCGCTACACCCACGATGTATGCAGTCTCCGGGTTACGGTTGATCTTGTAGAGATCTTTGTCGCCGTAGTCAGAAACCGAAATCATCGAAGTAGAAAGCGGTCCGGTTTTCCCGTCTTTCGGGTTGAAGTACTCAAGCTCATAACCACCCACCGGTTGGTTGGCGATCGGGAGTTTGGCGTTGTGATCGAGAACGATCGGACGACCTTCGATCCCCATGACGTTCACAACTGTCGTGTGGAAGACACCCGGGTGAACGTCCGCGCATCTTGGAAGAAGAACGGAGTCGTTCTGGTCAATCTGTGTGTCGATGAAGCGGCCGAATTTATCGCGATCAGGATTTCTCTTGTTACAACGGTTCCCTTCAAAGAGAACGTTGTCCTGGATCGTAGAGTTTGCCCACATGAGTGAAGCGAGGGCCTTCACGTCGTTCGGGTAAACTGCCATCTTCTTTCCGTTCGGAAGAGTGATGAAGAAAGTTTTTTCCGGACGCGCAGTATAGCCGGCGCCGAGTGCCCATCCGTGACAGATCCCTTCCCAGATCGCCATGAAGTGTGACGCTTCCGGAATGCGGTAGCCGTCCGGAAGATCGATCTTCGTGAGGAAGTTCCATTTTTTGCCGGAACCCCAGCGCTGGACGTAGTCCCACACGCGGTTGGTGAGATCAAATGTCGTATCACCGAGAATGAGGTCGTATTTTTCCGAAGGAGCGAGCTTGGCGAGCTCTTCTTCCGAGAGATCATAGATATTCGGATAAACTTTTTCTCTTCTCTTCTTGAAGTCACTGTAGTTCTTCTGCCACATGACGTTCTGTAGCGGAGTCGTGATGAAGATCGTTTGGTCTTTTTTCTGATAAGTGTTGGCGACGCCGCCACCGATGAGTGGCCAGAAAGATCCGCCCCACGGTTGAACGCGTGTATTGGCGCGATTTAAACCTCTGCGTTCCATCTCGCGGATGTCCCAGAGGAAGTTTTTATTCTCCGTCATGCGCTCAATGCGCGAGCGCATTTCATCCGTTGAGAACGGCTTGTAAGGATAGATATCGTGATTCGGTTCTTTAACCTGCGATTCGCCCTTACTGCAATCCGCTTCGTTTGGGTCACAATCTGAATCGCGCATCTGTGCGATTGCGGAGGTGGACATAACCGCGAGCATCAGGGAGACACCAAGGACCTTTTTCATCGCTACTCCTCATGGGAAAAAACTTTGGTTGTTTTTACCAAATAGAGGGATTTTGCGGGGAGAAAACCGGAACCTTGGGTAAAGTTTACACTTGGACTGGTTAAAGCGTTTTTGACTTATTTCACGACTTTGTAATGGGCCATGGGAGACGGTCCAGGCCTTGGGCCCTGGTGGAGGTGGTTAGCGTGTCCGAGCTTGGAAATAACGGTGAATAAGAGGGCGGTGAGAGTGAGGAAAACGAGCTTCATGCAGGACCTCCTTGGGGGTGAGAAGGTACTCACCCCCGAAGAGATCGTCAGCTTAATGAATCCTTAAAAACGAAAGGCCACTTCCGCACCCATCGCAGTTGTCGATGGACGCATCTTCACGAGCGGTTGAGCGAACACACCAATGTTGGTGATGTACCAGCGGTTCGGATAGTAAGAGAGAGTTGATCTCAGGCGGTTCGGAAGGTTGTTGTTGAACTCACGGGAATTCGCCTGAACACCACGCTGGTCCCAGTCGAGGATCGCCATGTTACCCCAGTTCCATTTATCGGACATGCGGTAGTTCACGTAAGGAGAAATTGTCACAATCTGAGTCTGGAGCTGAGTCGGAACACACACGTCCGGATCACATCCAGGAACTTTCTTCTGGTTATTGTGGCCGTAGAACATGCGATAGATCTGACCGGTGACACCACCTGACCATTTGCTGGAGAGGCTTGGATTTTTGAAGGCAAGTTGTTCGGTGATCACCAGGCCCATGTTCATGTGGTCCTGACGGGAAATCGTTGAAGTCGGAGCTTCGTAGCCGAAAGTCGAAAAGAGGGTACCGATGCCAACGTCCATCTTCGGCGCAAAAACGTAAGCGCGGGCGTTGTAAAACTGAGCGTCTGATTTGTTTGTGACATCTCCGCGGCTGTCGCGGTTTACCACTGTACCACCGTAACCATTCGACATCGCCAGAGAGGCGCCAATGCCCCAGTCCTGATTCATGTCATAGCGAATAAGCGCCGATTGAAATGACTGGATAGGTGCGCGACCGGTTTTTGGTTGATCGACTCCGGTCTGGAAAACGTTGAACGTTTCATTACTCGGGCCACCGATCGTTGGTCCTAAGAACTGGTGATAGTAGTTCAATGATGTTCTCTCGAGGATTTTCCCGAAAGACGACTTCCTCGGCATCTTCGTCGTGATGACGTTGTTTGACTGCAGGTTGTTCTGCATGTTCATGTTCGCACCCGTCATCACCTGGGCCTTCGCCATCTGGATGGTGAGGAGGAGCAAAATCCCCGCGAGGGCGAGGATCAGGAACTGAGAGGAGACACCGGAGAGTTTTTCTTTCATAGCTGATTCCCTGCTGTTTTTTGATTCCCGGCCACATGGGTGCCATCGAGTTTCTCGCGATCCGTGAGGAACTCTTTCAGGTTGTTGATCACAGACATCCGCTGCTCGGATTCGATGTCCTTTCCGAGACGGTTCATGATCTCTTCCCGGATACCCACATATTCAAGAGTCAGGTTGTGATAAAGTGTCTCGTAAAGCATGCTGGACCGAGACCGCGCCATCATCTCTTCCGGACTGAATAACTGTCCAGTGGTGTCGCGTTTAATGAGAAGGGCCAGCTCTTCGCGTTTGGCAGAATACATGGATTGCAGAATCCACACGGTGTTCCGCACGGACCAGATGTACATGTTGAGACCCATGTTCGCCGCTTCTTCCGCCTTGGCATTCTGCAGATAGAGAATTTCCCACTGGCGTTTCATGTAGCCGCGGAATTCTTTCGTGTCGTAAACGTTCTTCTGCTTGAAGAGATCGGAGTTCACTGCGAGGTTCTTCAGAACAGAACCAAGTTCTTTGCGGTTCGTGGTGTAGAAATCAGCGAGCTTCTGGATTTTTTCAAAGCCAACTGGCTTCTTGAAATCCTTGTAGCGCCACGAGAGTGTCTGGGTCATTTCCTGGAGGAACACAAACGAACGGCCGACATAATAGTCATTACGTTTCTGTTCCTTGTCTTCATCGAGCATCACGTATTTCTGGTCGAGGATGAAGCGGGCAAGGCGATCCCACAAATAAAGTTCCAGCTGCTGAGTGCGGTTCACTTCGTTGAAAAGATACTGCTTCATCTTCGCCGAGATGTTCGGATTCTCTGTGCGAAATTTGAAGATAGCGTTGTTATAGCGCTCAAGCTCTTCCCAGGTAGACTCCACCTGCATCGGGAAGTTGTACTGAGTTTCCAGCTGCTCAAGACGCCCCATACGTGAGGCGAACTCGATGTTCTCTTCGTAAGCGATCTGCATCTGCTTCATGTTACTCATACGATCGGACCACGAAGCAGTATTCACTGCGGGCACGTCAGTCGAGAGAACCATGTTGAGGATCGAAGGTTTATTCTTTCCGGTGTAAGTCCCGTTGGTCACTTCTGACTGATAAATAATATTGTCATTCACCATCGGCTTCAGCGGAGCAGCGGCCGAAGAAGAAACTGACTGAGTGACCGCAGCTTTTGAAGCGGCTTCGGCCTCTTTGGTCTGCCCCGAAACTTCTTTCACGACAGTGTTGCCCTTATCTTCGATGAAGTGAACGATCTGCGCCTGCGTATCGAGGAAGGCCGCGCGCACTCTTCCCACTGCCTGCATGGCGTGCGGGTTCATCGGCATGGTGATGAAGTAATAAGTGAAAGGGCCATAAACCGCGAGCGCGATCGAGTAACCAAGATTGTCTTTCACAGTCTGGAAGAACCAGATGACTTTACCAACAGTGTACTTATGAAGAAGACCAGCGCCGTTATTCCCCGGACGCGCAATCACGCGCGCCATGAAGTTTCCGGCACGCTTTCTGTTCACGGACGTCATAAAGGCGGTGTAGTTCAGGCGGTGAGCACGAACCTTTGTCTCCACGATCTTCTGGAGCGTATCGCGGTGTTTGGCGAACACGAGTTGTCTTTCTTCCCAGGTCAGAACCGGATCCATTTCCGCTTTGAGAATGCGGTTAAACACATTCGTTACTGCCGGATCATCACCCTTGTCGCGAATAGGAAGACGGATGATTTTTGAATCATAAACAGTGCGAAGGAATTTTTCTACCGAATAAACAAGCTCTGTCGCCGAGCTTGCTTCCTTCGCTTTCTTGTATTCCATCGAGAGGAAGTTATAGAGGTGGTTCAGGATCGGACAGGTCATGTCCATCTCGTAGAAATCAACGATGCAGACCTTGAGTGATTCAGAGTCTGAGCTGAAAGTCAGCTCGCCCTGCGGATTATAATAATCAAAACGTTCGATTTCTTCGTCAGCACCTTTCAGCGTGCGCTTCAGGACGTAACCAGTTCCGCCAAGGATCATGCCAAGAGACAGACTCGCGGTCATAGCTTCTTCGTGATACTCGTAACCCGAGTAGCCGAACGCATTGGTGAAAGTTTTGATGTCGCCTTCAATGGAGTAAAGCCGCTTCCCACCATCCTGGAGAACTGTCTCTAAGAAAGAGAACAGCCCGGGAACATCGGCCGTAAACAATTCAAGTCTCATATACTACCTGCAACTTACTGTTGCTGCTGCTGTTGAGTCTGGTTGTACGAGTTACCCAATGAGATCGTCGAAAGAATCGGACGAAGTGTAATCGTCCTCTCCAGATCGAGCTTTCTCGGGAAGGAAACGCCGTAGAACTGATGGTTACCGATAGCGGTGAGGGCCTCATAATCCGGGTGCGCTTTTTTAATCGCACGGAGGATCTTCGGTCCATAAACCTTCAGTTGTTTGTCGTTGGCACTTGGAAGAGCGGAGCGGACTTCGTCCCATCCGACTTCAAGACCCAGCTCCTTAGCGAACGCGATGTTCTTCGCGTTCTCGAGAGCAGGGATCACTTCCTGAAGTGCTTTTACCTTCACCTGGTTCGAGTTCGGCATCATATAACCGAACAGCGATCCGTATTTATTTAAAACGTTGTCGTAAGCTGCAGGGTCCTTGGCGTTGATTCCGTTTCTCACTTCCGTCACCAGGTTGGAGTAGAAGTAAGGAACAATCCGGTCAGCAAGACCGTAGAGCGGCTGGCGCTCAACGGAAATGTCGACGGAGAGACCTTCCAGCGACGCCGCGGAAATTCCGAGGAAGTTTCCGTAGAAGTTCAGGAAGTAGGCCTGCGCGATCGCACCGTCAGAGAGCGCCTTCGCTTCCATCTTCGTCGTCTCTTCGATCTGATGGAAGTGGATCACTTCGTGGCCGGCGGTGTAGATCTGAGTGAGAGGATCGAGTTCCTTTCTTACCCAGATAAAGATGTCTGAATCGGAGAAGAGTCCGTGGGACTTTCTTTTCTTGGCGAAGCACTCCCCGGCATGGTCCTGGGCAGAGAGGTGGTGCTCGCGGATCTTTCTTGTGGAAATGATCGAGATCTTATTCGGCGTGAGCTCTTTGGAGAAAATTTCCTCGAGAGTACAGCCCTGTTTCTTCGCGAACGCTTCGAGATTGTATTTCGCGTACGGCATCGCCGGCATGAGCTCAATCAGCTCAGAAACCGACGCTTTCGTCGTCTTCATGATCTCGTTCATGCGCGCGAGGATCGGGAAGTTCGCAAAGTGCTCAGAACGCTTTTTGGCAAGGAAAGCATCGCGCTTACCAGCGTCGAACTTCTTCGCTTCGGTTTCAATTTTCATCCAGGCAGCACGGGCCTCTTTGATTTCCGGAGAAACGAAATCGGATTCGATCAAAAGCTCGCCGGTCGCAAATTCTTTCTGGCTCGCAGTAAGGAACTTATCTTTCTTCTTCAGCGATTCCTCGCCGAGGCCGAACGTTTCAAACTTCAGTTCAGGGTGAACGGTATCCGGGTTAAAGAGCTTGGCGAACTCAATCGCTTTCTCTGAATTCTGGAGGCGCTCACGCACGATCGTCATGAACGAGTCGATCAGCTTCAGGATATTGTTGGCCGCTTTGCCGGTCACGAGTTCTCTCGGGAACTTC
>JBJMLZ010000302.1:0-5486 GCA_045805035.1 Bacteriovoracaceae bacterium | reverse complement strand
GACGCACCGTAATCTGCTTCACTTTGTAGCCGGGATTTTCTTCAAGAATTGTATACGTGCCCCACGGTCGGTGAGCAGTCGTATGAACCTCCGCCATCTCCGCGTGATTTTTCTTCACGTCCGCGAGAATCTCTTTCACTTTCTGCGTGGAACCTTTCTGAGCAATGAGAAGTGCATCGGCGGTATCCACGATCATGAGATCTTTAACGTCGATGGTTGAGATCACGCGTTTGCCGCCGATCACGAGATTGTTTTTTGAACCGATATGATAAACGTTTTGAGCAGTCGTATTGCCGTCCTGATCTTTTGGAAGGGCCTCATAGAGTGAATCAAAGGAACCAAGGTCACTCCAGCCGATATCCGCAGGCACGACGTTTACTTTTTTAGATTTCTCCATCACTGCGTAGTCGATACTTTCCGAACGAATCGCTTTCATGTCTTCCAGATTGATCCGGACTGCAACGTCGGTGCGGGCATTGGTGTAAGCACGAAGAGATTGTTCGTAGACATCCGGCGCGTGAGTTTTCAATTCTTCGAGGAAAGCGCCTGCCTTGAAGCAGAACATGCCGCTGTTCCAGAAGTAGTTGCCCGCCTTCACGTAGGATTCAGCAGTCTTGGCGTCTGGTTTTTCCTTGAAGCATTTCACTTCCAGGCCATTCGCCTCAATGTAGCCGTAACCGGTCTCCGCGTAGCCAGGCTTGATACCGAAGGTGACAAGCTTACCGTTCTGCGCGAGCTCTTCCGCTTTCCTGACTGCGTTTTCATAATCACTTTGTTTTTCAATCAGATGATCGGAAGGAACCACGAGAAGAACTTCTTCCGGCGAAACAGAGAAGGCCGCCATCGCAATTGCGGGAGCAGTGTTTCTTCCCGTCGGCTCGAGGATGAATTTTCTTTTGGCAGAAATTTTTGTTTCATCGGCCTGATCAAGACCCATGAAATACTGATCCTGATTAATCACGATCGTGAACGAAGTCCCGAGCTTTGCGTTTCTCTGAATGGTTTTCTGATAAAGCGATTGCTCACCGAAAAGTTTTACAAACTGTTTCGGATAAAGACTCCGGGAAACCGGCCACAGACGGGTGCCGGATCCACCACAAAGGATGACGACTTGCATGGAAACTCCTGCTGAATTGGAACATTCTAGCCCGAAGGCAAAGAATTAGGAAATCCCCAATGTGAGTGAGGCAGTGGTGAAATAGATGAGAAGACCGGTAATATCCACGATCGTCGTAATCGCAGGGCTTGCTACCACAGCGGGATCGCCTCCGAGACGGCGGACAATGAGGGGAAGACCGGCACCGATGAGGGCGCTCGTCACAACCTGCACGGCAATGGCAATGGCGATCGTGATTCCGATGTAACTCATCGTGAATCCCTTCGGGAGAAGCGACTGGAAGGAGAGAAAGGAAATTTTCAGATAGGTGAGAGCGGCGACGCAAACAGAGAGCATGAAAGAGATCTTCATTTCTTTGAAAATGATTTTCAGCCAATCCTTGTCTTCAATTTCACCGAGAGAAAGGGCGCGGATCACAACTGTCGCGGCCTGAGAACCTGTGTTACCACCGGTCGCTGCCATCATCGGCATATACATCGCCAGGATAATAAAGCTCTCAAGAACGCCCTGATATTCGTTGATGATCATGCCCGAGATGATCCCGATTGCGGCAAGAGAAACGAGCCACACCACGCGCTTTTTAAAATGGTGGAACGATGACGTCATCATGTAACTGGCATCGTCTTCGGAAGGCATGATACCCATGATCATCTCGAGATCCTGGGTGTTTTCCTTCTGAATAATGTCGATCGCAGCTTCATGAGAAACAATTCCCACGAGCTGATTGAGTGAGTTCAACACCGGACAGGCCGCCAGATCGTACTTCTCAATTTTCTGCGCCACGGACTCGCGGTCTTCATTGACTTCAGCACTCACGAAGTGTTCGGTGAGAAGTTCAGTGACCTTCGTGTTCGGCTCACTCATCACCAGGTCTTTGAGAGTAACAAAACCCTGCATGACCATCGCGTGATCGACCACGTAGATATAAAAAATCATTTCCTTTGAAGGGGCGTCTTTTCTGATCTTCGCCATCGCCTCCGCAGCGGACATATCCGCAAAGATCGTAGCGAAATCGGTGATCATGATCCCGCCCGCCGTTTCCGGATCGTAGGCAGAGAGGATGATGACGTCTTCTCTTACTTTCTTATCAAGATAAGGAAGAAGCTCAATTTGCTCTTCTTTGGAAAGTTCCTGATAGAGATCGGCGCGCACGTCGGAGAACATGTGGCCCATGATCCGGGCGCGTTCATGCTTTTCCATATTCCGGAAAATATCCAGCTGAAGATCGTGTCCAAAGTCTGAGAAGATTCGTCCCTGATCTTCCAGATCGAGTTGTCGTAAGTGCGCGAGGATTTCCGGCAATGGTTTGTCGGCAAGGAACTCCGCCACGTCCATGGTCGGAAGTTCTTCAAACATTTCGACGAGTTCTTCTGTTTTCCCTTGTTCAGAAAGATCCTGAAGCAAATCCTGATTAGGAGCCTCGGTTTCTTCTGGCGTAGGAAGTTCGTTCTCTTCGGGTTTCATGCGTAAGCCGATGTTATCCCTTTCAGATTTGTATGGCTCGGCTTTAATAACCTTAATTGTGTTGTAAGCAAATATTTTTGTTAAGAAGAGCTTTAATTTCCCGAAAAGACCCTAGGTAATCTCCTGAACCAAAGGGCCCATGGAAACAAAGTTTTCTATCGTTCAATTCCTCTTCACGAAAGACTGGAAGGTGCTGGCCGATTCGTTGAACTATCCGCCGGCGCTTCCGCACCAGCAGATCAACGCTACTCCTGATCTTCTGAAGTTCTGCACGAGCGAGCAGTGCTGTCTTGTTATTGTGAATGTTTCTTCGAAAGACGACCTCATTCAACTCGCAACATTCGCGAAGTCTGCAAAGAAAACACTGAAAGGAAATATCCTGAAAATTGTCGCGATCAATGCGACTCAGAACATGCAGTTCGAAAAAGCGATTGGGAAATTAGGAAATATCGAAGTCCTCGATCCTTCTCTCAACGTAAAAGCACTTCGCTTTAAGATCGACTTCTGGGCGCGCGCGATGAAAGGGCAGGCCAGGAAGCTTGCATCGGGCGCATTTCAGCATAAGACACTTGAGGCGGGAGCAACTGAGGCCCAGGCAGAAACAAAATCACTGGTCCAGGTTCCGGCACTTGATTGTGAGAATGATATCTGGATTCTTTCCAAAGAATCGGATTGTAAAAAGATTATCGGCCGCTGGATCGTGAAACTCCTTGGTCCAAGTCCTTACGTAGGAAGCTGGAACGAAGTTCCGAACAAGAAAAACGTCTGGACCTTCCAGATCAAGAAAAACTTCGTTGAAAATTTTCTTTCTGGCGAAGGCAGCTGGCTCTTTAAAGGCGAACAAAAACCGGAATTCAACTGGCAGGAAAATCGCTGGATGATTACCGGTGATGATTTTGAACTCTTCTTCTATGACGGTAGTGTTCACTCACGTCTGAAGCTTTCCAATAAAGTCATGTCTCTTGCCGGGAACTCGGCATTCGCCAAGACAAAAGAGCCTCTTATTATCGAGACTCTCGATAAGGATTTTGTCTTTAAGAATTCCGGAGAAGTGATCAAAGATCCTTCGCTTGAGTTTGAGAATGAAGGAGACCTTGGCGGCCACATCGAGGGCAAGGTCAAAGACAAAGAAGAACAGAAGAAAGGAAACCTTGAAGGAAGAATCAAGGAAAAAGCTGAGCAGAAAAAAGATCAGCTCGAAGGAAAAGTAAAAGACAAAGAAGACAAGAAAGGCAATCTCGAAGGCCAGATCAAAGACAAAGAAGAGAACAAAGGTAATCTCGAAGGCCAGATCAAAGACAAAGAAGAATCGAGGAAAGGCCATCTCGAGGGCAAGGTTAAAGAAAAAGAAGAAGCAAAGAAAGGCCATCTTGAAGGCCAGGTTCAGGATAAAGAAGAGTCGAAGAAAGGTCACCTCGAAGGAAAAGTTAAGGAAGAAGAAGAAAGAAAAGGTGCCGTCGAAGGGAAGATCAAAGAAAAAGAAGAGCCGAAGAAAGGGCACCTTGAAGGAAAACTGAAAGAGAAAGTTGTTTCTATTCACGAAGACCTTGAAGGCATCGTCAAAGAACTTGAAGAAGGCAAAGGTCCTCTCAAAGGCAAACTCGGAGAAGCGGCTCAGGTTCTCTCGAAAGAGAATTCTGAAGAGAAGAAGCACGCGCAGAACAACGAGAAACTCCAGAGTAACTGGCAGGGACGTCACGAGAAGTCTCAACAAGCCGGGGCCAAATCTCCTGAAGAGCATAAACAACATAATGAAAAACTTTCCAAGCGCTGGGGTGGAAAGACCAACGAATATTCTGCAGAGGCGAAAGACAAACAAGAAGAAGATGACGTTAAGAAACCGAAGAAAGATCTCACTGATCACCTCGATTCACATTGGGGCGGAAAAGGCGGATCGGAATCGGTATCTACGAAAGGCAAGGCCGGTCCTGGAGTGGAAGCTCATAAGGACGGAAGTCTCCTTGATCTGAAGAAGACAGATAAAGAACACCAGACTCATTACCGCAATCACAATGAGGCCACTCAATACGATGCCGATGGGACAAGAAAGAATCAATATAAAGAAGGCGAACAGGGAAATCTCGGCGGGAAAACCGATACCGAACATCTCGCCTCACATTATGGTCGTGGTCAGAGTCATGAATCTAAAGCTTCTGAGTCCAGAGGGCCTCTCGAAGGAAATCATGAGACTGAAAAACTTCAGGCCCACATGGGACGCAAAAACATCGAGCGCCCAGAGTCGACGCAAGAAAAAACTGATGAAAAACGGTCTCCTCTTGCAGGCAAAGGCAAGACAGAAAAACTCAAAGGTCACTTTGGCAGAGTGAACCGCGCAGCTGGCCTCAATAGGCCTGCTCCTGGCGAAGGACATGACTTTGCCAGAGAAGATTTTGATGATGTCATTGGCGAGCTCGAAGGAAAATATTCTTCCGAAATCGATGATCTTGATCTGGGTGACCTCGTTGCACCGACGCAAGCTGATGTCCTTCCTTTCCAGGCGAAGAAGTCCGACGAGAAAGAACTTGAGAAGCTGGTGGAAAACGCGGTGATGACTTCGTTCATCATTCAGGGAAAGAACAAATTTGCCTGCAAGCTCGATGATTACTTTGAAAATAATGTCATTCTTCTCTCAAGCGGCGAGGGACTACAGAATTCTGAGCCCGCAAGCCTCGACATCGTGATGAATTATCGGGGTGAGAAGGCGCAAATCAATTGTCAGGGGATGGTAATGTCACTTGATGAAGACGGAAATGGAGGTTTCTTTATTTCCGTTGAGATCTTAGAAAAAGATACTCCTATGTTTGACGAATTCATGAATCTCCTGAAAGAGCGCCAGGAGAGTATTGATAGTTTCCTGAAACAGGTAAAGGGCCTTTGATGGTACGGTTTAACGGCAATTCAATTT
>JBJMLZ010000301.1:0-6687 GCA_045805035.1 Bacteriovoracaceae bacterium | reverse complement strand
GCAAAACTTCTCGTGAGTAAGGCCGCCTATGTGGTGAACAAGCCAGTAGGCTTTTTTGATCAGGACAAGGCAGTGAACCTGGATTACCTGAATTTTGTTCTGGGTGAACAAAAGGTCACAACATTTGATGACCGCACATTCAAAGTTGTGATTCCAGGACAAAACCCACAGTCCTATAAACTCCGCACGCACTTTGATTCAGACGATATCAGCTCGACCGCAAACTCACGCGCGATTCGCGCTATCACTGCTGCCAAGAAAATGGATATCCAGGTTCAGGGCGCTCAGACCATCATCGTGCGCGAAATGTGGGATTTCTCCAAAGGGTCACACGGGGCCATCCACGTCACTGCGTATCTTGCGCTCACGGAACATAAAACTCTTGTGATTGATTACGGATTACTCTCACTTGTTCCACCACTCCTTGCGCGTGAAACGCTGGAAGAAAGTGTTCGCGACGAAGCCGTCGCTCAGCAAAGACTCATCAGTACCTACAAAATTAAATAAGCCCTGGGTTTTCGTGGAACTTCTTGTGAGAATGATCAATCATGCGATGGTATTCCCCCCGCAGAGTATCGAGTGCATCATCCAGGACATCCGTGAAAGCTTCGTAGAGATCTTTCCCTTCTTCCCCGAAAGTAAAAGCGCGCTTCATTGTTCTGATACTCATTCGTGCAAGTGTCCGGTGTGAATCGGTCGCAAAATTCACAACGATCCTTGCTCCGTTAGGTAAATATCTTTCAAGAATAGAGAGCCTGCTTTCCAGGTATTCATTCATCCAGGGAGATCCACTGGTTCCCTGATAGTGGAAATTGATGTCCATAGGTTTTCTCCAGGTTAGTGCCTTGAATCAATGGTATCAAAGTCACCTTTTCCCTACCCTGAAACTTCTCCAAAGAGTGTCTAATCGTTATACACCTGTATAGTTCACTCTCTGGACACCCCCTATAACCCCACGTTTTTAGAGCATAAAAGATGGCATTGGTCTTGTACTAAGGAAAGCACACGGCTGATCAGGATGATGGCCTTTAACCGGGAAATAAGGGGTAAAAAATGAAAACCAGAACACTGTCTATTCCAACGCTCTTAGGATTTATGGGTCTCATGCTGATGGTTCACACACTCTCAGCAAACGCATCTGTACCCGCCATTAAGTGTGAAACTGCTTTCGGCGAAAAATCGTTTACCATTGATGACAACCACGTCTCCTTCAATAAGGAAGATGAAAGTGGTGTCTCACGTTCCATTTCTTCCATCGACGGCGAGTCCGTTCGTACTCACATAAAGTATCAGGGCTTTTCGAAGCAACTTTATATCGACGGTAACAAATACCGTATCAACGTCAAGAACGTGCATTCGTTCTCAGAAGTTGACGACTACCTTTCCATTACGTCCCCTAAAGGCCATGAGATGACATATCCCCTCACTTGTCACTCTGTCTGATAGCGGTTTACCCCCCCGAAAAAGGGGCTAGCGCCGGATGCGTGAGGCCCCTTTTTTTCTTCTGCTTTTTGCCGATATGTAAGGCATGAAGCTCATCCTTCTTCTTTGTCTATTCCTGTCCATTTCCGTCTCTGCGACTGAAAAGAAAAGCTTTACCCAGATTCGTGAAGAGCAGAAAAAGTTTTTTGCGGAAAATACCAACGAAAATCTCAAAGACTACGACGAACTTGAGCTCGATCTTTTGTATCAGGATCTCGAAACACTCTCGATCTATGACCTCAAATCCAAATATCCGGAGCTCACTCCCAAAGAGCTTGAGGAACTGAAGACAAAACGCAAGTGACGCGCTTCTCCCTTCTGGCAAAAAAGCCTCTCTCCGATTAATCTAATTCCATTCATTTCAAGACGCAGGAACTACCATGGATTACAACTTTTCAGACATCGAATCCCGTTGGCAAAAATACTGGGACGATCACAAAACTTTCAAGACACTCGAAGATACATCAAAACCAAAATATTACGTGCTCGACATGTTTCCCTATCCGTCAGGTGCGGGCCTTCATGTCGGCCACCCGGAAGGTTACACCGCGACTGATATCATGGCGCGCTTCAAGCGCATGAAGGGCTTCAACGTCCTTCATCCCATGGGCTGGGATTCTTTTGGTCTTCCTGCCGAGAACCACGCGATTAAAACCGGAACTCATCCGGACATTACCACCCAGGAAAATATCAAAACATTCAAGCGCCAGTTGAAGATGCTTGGCTTCTCTTACGACTGGGATCGCGAAGTCGCGACCTCGAACGTTGATTACTACAAGTGGACTCAATGGATTTTCGTGCAGCTTTTCAACAAGGGTCTCGCCTACGAATCCCACATGATGGTGAACTGGTGCCCGAACTTGAAAACCGTGCTTGCGAACGAAGAAGTGATCAACGGAAAATCAGAAGTCGGCGGCCACCCGGTGATCAGAAAGCCGATGAAGCAGTGGATGCTCAGAATCACGGAATATGCTGAGAGACTTCTTCAGGACCTCGATCTTCTCGACTGGCCTGAATCTGTGAAAGAAATGCAGCGGGTGTGGATCGGAAAATCCGAAGGTGCGATCATCGACTTCATGGTTGATGGATCTTCGGAAAAAATTTCGGTGTTCACTTCAAGACCAGACACGCTCTTCGGTGCCACCTACATGGTGCTCGCTCCGGAACATTCTCTCGTGGATAAAATCACGACTTCTTCACAAAAAGATGCGATCGCCAAATACCGTGAAGTGACCGCACTGAAATCGGATCTCGAAAGAACTGAACTCAACAAAGATAAATCCGGTGCTTTCACCGGTGCCTATGCCATCAATCCTGCCAACGGAAAAAAGATTCCGGTGTGGATTGCTGATTATGTTCTGAATACATATGGCACGGGTGCTATCATGTCGGTGCCTGCCCACGATGAACGTGACTGGGAATTCGCAAAGAAGTTTGACCTTCCGATCGTTGAAGTGGTGAAAGGCGGCAACGTTCAGGAAGCTGCTTTCTCTGAAGATGGCGAGCACGTGAACTCAGATTTTCTCAATGGTCTCGGCAAGGCCGATGCGATTGCCAAGATGATCAAGTGGCTCGAGGAAAAGAAACTCGGAAATAAAAAAATAAATTACAAACTCCGCGACTGGCTCTTCTCCCGCCAGCGCTATTGGGGTGAACCATTCCCGATCCTGAAATTTGAAGACGGAACTGTTCGTTGCCTTGATGCCGATGAACTTCCGGTGGCCCTCCCGGCAGTAGAAAAATATGAACCATCCGGCACTGGCGAATCACCGCTGGCGACGATTGATAGCTGGGTGAACATCACGGATCCGAAAACCGGCAAAAAAGCCAAACGCGAAACGAATACCATGCCTCAGTGGGCAGGTTCGTGCTGGTACTATCTCCGTTTCTGCGATCCGAAAAATACCAAGGAACCGTGGAACTCGAAGATTGAAAATTACTGGATGCCAGTGGATCTTTACGTCGGTGGAGCTGAACACGCTGTCCTTCACCTTCTCTACTCGCGCTTCTGGCACAAAGTGCTTTTTGATCTCGGACTCGTTTCGACCAAAGAACCGTTTCACAAGCTCGTGAACCAGGGAATGATCCTCGGAGAAGACGGCGAGAAAATGTCCAAGTCACGCGGGAACGTAGTGAATCCCGATCACGTAGTAAAAGAAATGGGCGCCGACACTCTCCGTCTCTATGAAATGTTCATGGGACCGCTTGAGAAAACCAAACCGTGGTCTTCTGCCGGAACGAAAGGTGTTTATAACTTCCTCCAGCGCGTTCACCGCTTCTTCTTTGATCCTGAACGCTACACGGAAGAAGGTGTCGAAGATTCCTCGAACACGAAAGAACTCCACAAGCTCATTAAAAAAGTGACTGAAGATATCGAGCAGATGCATTTCAACACCGCGATCTCTGCGATGATGATTTTTGTGAACCACGTGTATAAGACCGGCAAGGTGACCAGCAAAACGGCTTCAAAATTCGCTCTTGTTCTTTCCCCCTATGCTCCCCATCTCGCGGAAGAACTCTGGAATCATCTTGGACACACGAAGACTCTCGCTTTTGAGAAGTGGCCAGAGTACGACGTCAATCTCGCCAAAGACGAAATGATTACCGTTGCCGTTCAGGTGAATGGAAAAATGCGTGCGACCTTTGAAGTGGATCGCGAGATTGATAAAGAGCACCTCTTCGCCATCATCAAGGCCGACGAAAGAGTAGCGAAGTACCTTCAGGGCACGATCGTGAAAGAAATCTACGTTCCGGGGAAAATCTGTAATTTCGTGGTGAAAGAATGAAGAAGGCCAGCGCTGCCGAATTAAAACAGTTCCGCGAGGAACTCCTTCTGCCGCTGGCCCCCGCTCCTTCTGATAAAATTGTTGAATGCCTTTTTGAGTATGACGTACCGGTAAGGGCCCATGAAATCTGGCCCTACCTCATCGATACTTCCCGCATGAACCGCGATCTCGGTTTTCCTCCTCGTGAGGAAAAAGAGATTAATGGCGAAAATAATATTTCCACCGTTACACTGGGAAAAAAAGAGCTCTGGATCGAAAAACCCTGGGTGTGGATTCAGGACAAAGAGGTTCAGAATCATCGTGTGTTCATCCATGGCTGGATGACGGAACAGCGTGGGGTGTTCCGGATCGTGAATGCCACTGAGGATAAATGCACAGTCCAGGTCTATTTCCGCTGGGCCTTCGATAAGCTCTTCAACTATCTTCTCTTCAAATTAGTTCCGGGTGCACTTGGAAAAAGTTTTGATAAATTTTTCAAAACCAAGACTGCAGAAATTCTCGAAGAAAGAAAGAAGTCGGAGCAACCTCAGTCACCGCTTCCCGATCAAGGCGCTGCTTACGAACTTCTCAAAAATTATCTTCTCACTGCGGATGTTTTAGATATTGATCGCATTCATCCCAAGAAAGTTTCTCATCGCCTGGGTCTCGAACTTGAGGATGTCATTACCAATTGCGTACGCATGGTGAAAGACGGTGACATGAGTCTCAGCTGGGATATCGTTTGTCCTCACTGCCGTGGTGTGCGCTCGGAGAATCCTTATCTCTCCGAACTGGAAGAACTCAATAGCTGTGGGCCGTGCGGAGTGAATTTTGATCTTCAAGGCGAGAAAACCATCGAGGTCGTGTTTCATCTCACCCGCAAGCTTCGGGATGTACAGAGTCTCGTCTATTGTGCCGCCGAGCCTGCTCGCAAGAAGCACATCAAGTTCGTTCAGTTCCTGGGTCCCAAAGAAAAAGGAACTTATCCTTTTCAGCTTTCTCACGGGTCTTATCGTCTCCGTAAAAAAGGCGGGACTGATTTACTTCTCCTCAATGTCTCCGCGGCTGGTGCGGATTCTGCAGAATGGAATGGCAATACAAAAAGCGTGCTGAATGTTGCCCGAAATTTCACTCTTCATCTCACCAATGAAAGCTCATCCAGAGAATTGTTCTCGCTGGAAGAAAGCTGGTGGGACAACGATCGCCTGATTGCTGGAGAGGCGCTCACCCATCCCGCGATTCGCGACATCTTCAGTGACGATCATCTCCAGATCGGACTCAAGATCAACGTTGGCCCGCAGGTCATTCTCTTTACCGATATCGTAGGCTCCACTCCATTCTATAAAAACTTCGGTGATGCTCAGGCACTCAAAGTCGTTCAGCTTCATTACAAAGAAGTAACGGAAATTATCAATCGCCACTCAGGTGTCGTGGTGAAGTTCATCGGGGACGCCATCATGGCCGCTTTCCTTGACATTGAGGACGCCATGAAATGCACCATCGAGATTCATCAGAAGATCGACGGAAATCATAAAGACATCCCCATCAAGCTCAGGGCGTCCTTTCATCAGGGAACAGTCCTCTGTGCCAATCTTAATGTCGGGATTGATTACTTCGGAAATACCGTGAACAAAGCGGCAAAGATCCAGAAGTACGCCGACGCCCTCGAGATCGCGGTTACCGCCGAAGACTGGGAGAGGCTTTCTCAGCAATTTCCACAGGTGAAAGTGAAGAGCTCCATCCGTGACGAGAAGCTCGCGGTTGATATTAAGATTCTCGCGCTCTGAAATTAAATCTTTACTTCAAACTGTAAGAAGTAGGACTACTCGAACGAAGAAATGAAGGGCCTATCCATTTGAAGGGAATCTGAGGGTAAAGACTGAACCTTTCCCCAAAGTACTTTCAACGATAATCTTTCCGTGGTGAAGTTCGACGATCTGTCTTGTGATATAAAGACCGAGGCCAAGTCCACCAATAGTTGCAGGACTTACTGCGCGCTCAAATCGCTCGAAAATCCTTTCCTTACTTTCCTCATCGATGCCGATTCCCTGGTCTTTCACGGAAAGAACCAATTCTTCCTGCTCCCTGAAAAGTCTCACGTGAACGGGACAGCCGTTCCCGTATTTCAAAGCGTTCGATAAGAGATTCGTTATGACCTGCTCGAGGCGATAACGATCACCCGAAATCATGAGTCCTTCGGCAATGTCGAACGTCAGCTCACAATTTGCTCTTCGATACTCTTCTTGAAAATTATTCAAGACTTCTTCTAAAAGAACTGCAAAATCTATCTTCTCTACATTGAGAGTAAGCTTCCCGTTCTGGATTCGCGTGATATCGAGCATGTCTTCAACAAGCCTCGTAAGCCGGAGAATCTGTTTATCAGTGATGTTAACCAGACTTGAAACACTCTCAGGTGAATAAACAATGGGATCATTTCTTT
>JBJMLZ010000300.1:0-7924 GCA_045805035.1 Bacteriovoracaceae bacterium | reverse complement strand
CAGTTACGATGGTTTTGGACCAAGGCTTACATTAGATCTTGGAACGATTATGATCCCTAATTTACCTGTGTCTTTATTCAATAAGGGTGAATGGGTAATCTATAAGACTGGCGAAGTTATGACTGGCCACAGACAATTGGGAACTCTTGAAATTCAAGAAGACGATCGCCAACTCGTGGTTACTGGGCGTGCTTATAAAGGCTGGATCTTCAGGGAATTGCAACAAGAGCGTTCTTATACAATTACTCTGACTTCCGATGGATTCACTATCGAAGGTCCGGACGATACCTGTGAGTATTTAATCGAAAATTAAAGATGGTTAGATAGAAGTCCGATTAGGATTCTATGCCATTACGTCTGCTGATTCTTTTCATCATGACGACATTCAATCACTCATTCGCCCAGGGCGATCGGCCTCGCGATACAACTTCCAATAAGTCCATTAATAGAGAATGTCAGTGTGCCATGGATGAAATGAATGCCGCTGAAAAACTCGCACTTAATATGAAGGCGTGGCTTTTTTCGAAACGCATGATCAATGTAGATTCGGAAAAAGATAATGATCTTTCCCGTGCGAGAAAACTGATTGGTAAGCAGGTTTCGATTGAAAGCTACACCTTTTCAACGCCTCTGGATTTCGGTTTCAAACAGGCCATGCTTCACGGGTGTGAGGGGACTAGAGGGAAACTGATAAGTATTGATCGCGACAATCTGGTGCTGGAGATTAATGGTCATCGTAAGAAATTTGTTCTTATGAAGTCATATTCAGAGCAAGACGGGAATGTCCGTCGATATGTCGATATCAAGAACTACATGAGCATTCTTCCACTCGAATAATAAATCTTTAACAACAGTCTCAATGTTACCTACAGGTTTCCCCGAGAACATTTGGTGAACTGATACAGTACTCTACGTCATGCCGGAATGATTTCTGTTCTATAGTATCCGCCGCCATGAAGCTGATCCTCATTTTCTTCATCACAACTATTCTTTCCTCCCACGCTCTCGAGACAGACAATTATCTTGTCTGGGGTATGACTCTTCCGGACTCCGGTGATGACATTAGTCAGTTCTTCCGGAAGCAGATTGAGGAAGTTCTGGATTCGTCTCAGGATGAAGACTTGAGCTGCCAGGATGTTACTTTCAGAATCAGCAAGAAATTCAGGACGGCAGGAAAAACGAGAAAGCTCTATGAGAACTGGAGTGTGAATTCTCTCCATGGAAAGATCTTCCCTGAAACGAGCTTTTATCTGGCGGAAAGCATTTACCGGAATACGTGGCGGGCGTTTTATCTGAACAAATCCGGCCTCTCTCCCAATGTTCAGGTGAATGACATTTACTTCGGCGTAGATAAAATCAGTCACTTTGCTTCAACGGGAAGAAGGTATCTGGAAACATATCTCGGCAAAATCAAAAAAGGATATTCTCCGGCGGAAGCGGAGAAAGCTACAATCCGCTTCGGACTGAGGAATGAATATACTATTCTTGGATTATGGCCAACCGGCGTGTTCAGTTATGCTGACATGGAAGCAAACTATCAGGGCTTCCGGTTTTATAAAAAGCTTTGCCTTGATGGTGAACATACTTATCTGAAGAAAGTTGATCGCTCGTGGAAGCTGGTGAAGAGTCCGGATATAAGAGAATTCGCGACTCCATACTGGGACGAATCTTTCAACATCTCTTATCGCCTGAAGGGGATGTGGGCGATTGCCTCAGAGGTCATCCAAAACAAATATTGTCCGATGAAAAACGGCCCTGATGTTCAGGCGAGGATGAAGTATTACCAGGACATTGCTGTAAAAAGTCCATCAATCAAATACATTGAAGAGCTACAGGCCCGCGGATATTTTATGGCCCCAGTTCCTGCGAAGACTCAATCCGTTGATGAGTTATGCGCTGATATCTAAACAGCAGGAACGCGGGAATTTTTTACAGACTTCACGACAATTAAGGTCACTTCTTCCTGAGCAGGCGTAGAGATATGCTCTCGACTCAAGGGGCCTGCATGAGACTTTTTCTCTCCATTTTGTTCGCTTTCAGCGTGTTCATAGGAAATACTCCCAAGGCAGAGGCAGTCGTGGGTCTCGCCCTTAATCACCATACAGTAAAAGTTGTTGGCGGAGTCATGTCCGTGAGCGGAGTCGGTGGATTTTTCGGAGGCATGCTTCTTTCATCCGTTGTCAGTGCGACGATTACACTTCCGATCATGATCGTGAGTGGGCCACTTGCTTTTGCCGGTCTCATTGTGTTGGATGAGAAAAATGCCTCAATGGATTTTGCGGTACTCTCTCCAGAAAATGCTTCAGCAATAGGTGCGAGTTCTGACGAGCTTGCTGTTTATAACTCTGAGGTAGATGAATTGAACGCGGTTAAAGCAGATATTGAATCCCGGACAACAGAAGAGGCAAGCAATGAGGAGATCACGGGTCTTTGGAAAGAGTACGTAGATAGCCTCTCACCACAGACTCTAAAAGTTGCCGGTCTCGTCGCAAAGAAGATTTTCGCCGGCAATTAGAACCCAAATCTAAAGAGAATAATGAAAACCCACGCATGTCGTGGGTTTTGTTTTATCATATAACGATGAAACATTTTCTTTTCGTTCTCCTTTTCACCTTCTCGCTTGCTCACGCCCAGGACGGTGAAGTCCGCACCGTAAAAAATGCGACCGATGGCTGGATCATGAGGAGTGGCGCGAAGATAAAACTCGCAGAAGGCATGGGCCTGAAAATAGGAGATAGTATCCACACTGAGAACGCCCAGGTCGGAATTCTTCTTTATCCGAAAATCCAGATGAGTCTGGTGAAAGGAACCGAGATCACTCTCACGCAGCATCTGATTGACGATAACAACGAACAAACGACTTCATTGATCGATCTCGTAAAGGGTCTCGTGCGCATTCAGGTCACGAGAGACGGATCCGAAAAAATTGATCAGAAGGTGAACACGAAAGAGGTCACTTTCGCGGTCCGCGGAACCGAGTATGAAGTTTTAGCGACTGAGGCAGATGCAGAGCTCTCGGTGATGGAAGGAGAAGTGGAGGTCACATCTCCGTACGTGAAAAGTTTAGTCCGCGAGCTTGTGAAACCGGGACAAGGTTTGCGTTTCGATTATAAGGATCGCAAGTTTGTTCATGGTGCGGGGAAAGAACGCGTGCACGATACGCTTTTTCTTGGACGCGATGAGATTCGTGACAGATGGGAAAAGAAAAAAGCCGAGCGGCTCGTAAAAAAAATGGAGCATGAGAACAAGAATGGCCTCAAAGATAAAAAAATGGAAAACGTAAAAGACCGCGTGGAGGATATGCTCAATCGTCGGGGCGAACCTGATGACGATTAGTCTCTTACACAAGTAACTTCAGAATAATGGAAGAGAAGGAAAAGTCTCTTTCCTTCATCCGTCACATTTGCTTGTCCGATTTCTCTCATCTCATCATTGTACATGACACCCGAGTCGCCATTGAATTCGATTGAATCAAGCGCAGACATCCAGCCTGAGCCTGAAGGATAGATAAGAAAAGAACTGTAGAAAGTGGAAGAGTGCTTGTAGATATCCAGTTCAGCACCGTTGTCACATGAGAACGTTCCGGTTTCGAGAGTTGCAAATGCACTCAGGGAAATACCGAGCGAAACAGCAAGTAGCAGCGTCTTCATGGTGACTCCTTCGACCTGGGAAGTTTAAGCTTTGGTCTTTAGTCAAATCATCCACCGGTGCGAAATTCGTTTTTGTGCTCTGCCTTTTTCTCGGTGTTCCTTTATATAAACAATTAAAACAAGTTGACTGAAATGGCCTCAAGGCCAAAAGTTATTATTGATTTCCCATCAACACAGGAGGGTTATGAAACTCATTCTCACTACTGCTATCAGTCTTTTTATGTCTTCCGCTTTTGCTGCTCACGTAGCGGCTGGTCCTACAGATCCTGAGATCGCTCACATCGTTGTGACTGCGAATACCATCGACATCAATGCCGGAAAAGTCGCTGAGAAAAAGGGGACAACAAAAGAAGTCCGCGCTTTCGCTGAAAGAATGGTGACAGACCACTCTGCAGTAAACAAGCAGGCCGGTGACCTCGCTAAGAAACTTGGTGTAACTCCGATGGACAATGACACAAGTAAATCTTTGATGAAAGGCGCTGATGAGAACATGAAGAAGCTCAAAGAACTTTCAGGCAAAGCTTTCGACAAGCAGTATGTTGATCATGAAGTGGCCTATCATGAGGCCGTACTCAATGCGATCGACAAGACTCTTATTCCAAGCGCACACAATGCTGAGCTCAAAGCACTCATCGAAAAAGTTCGTCCTGCGATTGCCGCTCACCTTGAACACGCTAAGGGTATGCAGGCCTCAATGATGAAGTAATCACGATGAAGTCCTTATTGGTTCTCTGGTCTGCAATCTTTTTCCTGTCGAGCTCCTACGCGAAAGAGCACATGGTCGTCATTGAGTCCATGAAGTTCGAGCCGAAAGAGCTTACGGTGAAAAAAGGCGATACGATCACGTGGATCAATAAGGACTTTTTTCCTCACACCGCCACGTCACTAAAAAATTTCAATTCGAAGGGAATTCCGGCAGGGAAGAGCTGGACCTATAAAGCGAATAC
The DNA here is from genome assembly GCA_045805035.1 of Bacteriovoracaceae bacterium. Classification (GTDB taxonomy): domain Bacteria; phylum Bdellovibrionota; class Bacteriovoracia; order Bacteriovoracales; family Bacteriovoracaceae; genus Peredibacter. Next base: position 3,327 of record JBJMLZ010000300.1, on the reverse strand, counting down.
TGTGGGGCAGTTTCCTTACAAGTGTCTCTTCCATCCGCCGATGAAGGCAACGCTGATTGTAGAGTAGCTACTCGACCCTTAATCAACTTTGTTCTGAATGATCTCACCGTTTCTCTGACGGAACTTAATTTCACAAACAACGGATTCTTTCTCTGACTCTTTTTCCGTCGTCTTCACGCATTTCAGGTCGCGCGTTTTCTTTGTGATAAGAGCGTCGCCGTTTTTAGCAGTCGAATCTTCACCACCGAGGTTGATTCCTTTAAAGAGTGTCTCAGCATCTTTGCCAGAGAGTTTGATTGTCCCGTTATTCCCAACGCCAAGAATAGAACGTTCAAGGTGGAGGCTTGCGCTGTCGTAAGGTTTTTTCACGCGCGTATCAACCTTCGGAAATTTTCCAGGGTTCATCGCTTTCGTAACGAGACCATCTTTTATTTCCACGTTTACTGTACAGAGAGTTTCACGACACGAAATGTCTGTACCGTTTTTTACCTGAACGCCGTTTGAGTCTTCACCCTTAACCGAGAGAGCAGCGAAGAGTGCTTTTCCGTCTTCGTCCTTGAGAGTGATGAGGCCTTCATTCTCATTGAGGAGATTAAAGTTGTTACCATTGTAGATTCCCTTAGGGATCCCCGGAGGCAATGGATTTCCTGAGTCATCAAGGTTTGTGCTCGTATCTGATTTCGCCAGAGACGGAGCGGTTTCATCTGAAGACTTTTGTCTTTTATGTTCGTTACAAGCAGTCAATGCCACGAGGATGAGTGGAAGAAGAAGAACTTTCATAGAGACCTCACTTTTTCGGCAAAAATACCATGAGGGGCCTAATGAAAGCTTTCGAAGGGTGAAGGTTACAGAGGGTGTTTAAATTTTTGACAGTATTTACTCAGCGGACTCTACGCAGGTTTTTACTATAAGAAATAAAAGTTCATTCGTGTGCGCTACCACTTCACGCTCGAGGAAGGCGGCGAGATCAGTATCAATGCGAAGACATTCTAAGCAATTCCTGAAATTAATCTTTTTGGCATCATGACTGTTAAGCTCTTTTTTAAGTTTTCAGACATTAACAATTCAACTCGCGATTAAGTCGTTTCTCTTAACCATATTTCACATACATGCGACGGAAAGATGTGAGAAAATAGTTAGCTGATGAATTACAAAATCACTACTCATAACAATGTTTGCGTTGTCGCCATTTCAGGGAATATCAGTCGCGAGGACCGCGATTCCCTCGTCAAATGCATGGAAGAAATTAAGGAGCAGGACTTTAACTCCGCGATGATTTTCTTCAAGAATGTAGAGGCGATTGAGGTGGCAGTTTTCCGGGAGCTGACTATGCTTCAGCATGAGATCCGCCAGAAGAGGGATCGTCTTCATCTCGTAGGACTTAAGAACACACTGAAGATAGTTCTCGGAGAAAAAGGCGTCATTCGTGGTAATGAGGTCATTCAGGACATAGAAGGCCTCGACAAAAAGACTAGCGCCTGAGACAATTTCTCCATGAGAATTGCGCTGGCCCTCATCTTTTGCCTTTCCTGCGAAAGGTTCACCACGTGGAATACGCCTAAGGGCGGTGATTTTGTTCTGAGCACCCCTCAGGGGAAACTCGATACCTCACAGCTTCGCGGAAAAACCCTCTTCATCTTCTTCGGTTTTTTGAATTGCCCGAATGTGTGTCCGACCACCACACGTGAAATGAACCGGATGATGAAACTTCTCACGCAAAAAGATCGCCAGAGATTTGTGCCGATTTTTATTTCGGTGGATCCCGAGCGCGACACTTTAGCTGCTCTCAAAGAACATTTTGCTTCCTATGATCCGGCCTTCGTTGCTGCCACCGGAACTCCGGAAGAGCTTCATAAGGCACTCGGCTTGTTTGGCGGAGATTTCCAGATTGTGAAAGGCAAGACTCCGGATGAAACTTTCGTGGATCACACTTCCAGTATTTTTGTGATCAATAGAAAAGGCGAGTGGGTGAACAGTCTCCCTTACGACACCAACGCGCGAGATCTTCGCGATGCTCTTTATATTTCCGGACGTCTTCCTCCGTATTGGAGCGATGAGGCCCGTGATGCAAGAATGGAAGTCCTTGGCGAAAACACAGAGTGCGATCTTTCTCAAGGTCCCTGTGACTGGCGCACGACGAAGGGGAGATATGAAGTGGAAGTTTCTCCGCGTCCGGTGAAGCATCTCGAAAAAACAAAGCTCATTGTGCGCTCGAAAGATAAGAAGCTCGTTCCAATCGTAGGGGATCTTATCGGAGTGGAACTTGCGATGGGATTGATTCGCCCGAAGCTCACCAAAGTCTCTGATACCGAGTGGGTTTCCAGTTTCCGTCTTCCGTCCTGTGAGCTCCGGAATATGCACTGGAAACTCCGACTGCTTCTGCAGGATTCGAAAAAAGAAAATTACGAGATCAAGTTCGGCTTCTCCAGCATCAACGAATTTCCCACCGAACCAAAAATGTAAAATAAAAGGCCCCGCTTTCGCGAGGCCCTCTCGTTACTTCTTTCTCTTATAGAGACCAGTCATCATTTTCTGACAACCCTCTGTGAGTTGCGGGAAAGCGTCGTGAAGGCATGAGCGGAATTGCTTCAGATCTGCTCCCGGATCTCCGCAACCGTTCTTTGCGAGTTCTTCAAAACAAGCGCGGTTGGTGGCGATTTCCTGAGGAGTCGCGCGATTCTGTTCGCTCTCCACGTACTCAATGGAGGCGTGGGCATTATAAAGCGAAACCATTACGATAAAGATTGCGAGTGATTTCATGTTTCCTCCTTACAGAAAGTTCTTGCCGAGATCACGGACGATGTAACCGATTGCATAGGGAACCGAGTAAGGTCTCCGTGCAGTAGCGGCGGAATCGTGATCGTAGCCGAGTTTGTGAAGCCATTCGTGGAAGAGATTTCCTGCCACGGAATTCGGCTGGTAAGTATCAAAGAACTTCGTGTTCACGTTGATGTACGTGATCGACCCGTTTGTGTACCCGACGGTCGATGTATTCTCGTAATAGAGTTTCACACCCACATCCAGCGTGTTGTTCTTCGCGGGCTGCAGAGTTTCCGCCGCCTCGAGAATGTCCTGATAGATCTGCTCGTTGGTGAGACCATTGTTCTGAACAAACTCTTTCACGCCATTGTAGGTAAAGTTGAGAACTTTATCCCGGAACGCTTCAGTGGCGACGACTTTCTTCACGATCGCGACTGCCTGGTTGTACTTCGCAGTTGAGGTGGCATCAAATCCAGCGAGGTAACCAACGTTCGTTTTAAAGCTCAAAGCGAGCGCCGGAACGGTCGACGTTACCGGTGGGGTTGGATCTGTGACCGGATCCGGAGT
>JBJMLZ010000299.1:0-10328 GCA_045805035.1 Bacteriovoracaceae bacterium | reverse complement strand
GCTCACATGATTCACATCGCAGGTGTGGAAAAAACTTTTGCGCGTGCTGAAGCGAAGGCCTGGAAAGTTCTGCGCGATGGAAGTGCTCTCGAAGAATTCAGAAAACTCGTCGCCGCTCAGGGAGGCCTCGTTGAAGCGCTTTCGGATTATTCACTTCTCCCTCATGCAGAAACTGAAACTGTCGTTCGCGCACCCAAGAATGGTTTTGTGAAAATGTTTGATAACGAAAAAGTGGGACTGCTTCTCATTGATCTCGGCGGCGGAAGAAAAATGAAGACGGATGTCATCGATCACGCAGTCGGTTTTATTTTTCACAAGAAGATCGGCGATAGCATGAAAAAGGGTGATCCCCTTCTCACGATTCATCATCATCCCCAGCAGCAAAAACTCGTGGATCAAATCGCGAAAACATTTGTCACTGACGTGATTCAATTCTCGTCGGCGAAAATCAGAAAACCCCGTCTTATCCTTGAGAAACTCAGCTAAGGTGAACATATGGTCATGCAGAAAATTTTAGAGGCCTCTCAGTACGTTCTCTCCAAGATTTCCACGAAACCGAAAATTGGAATCGTGCTCGGTTCAGGACTCGGCATCTATGTTGATCAGATCCAGAACAAGGTGATCATTCCCTATCAGGACATTCCTCACTTCAAGCGTACATCGGTTGAAGGACATGAAGGGCGCCTTATTATCGGTGAAGTTCATGGCGTGACGGTCGCTGCTCTCCAAGGGCGCTTTCATGCTTATGAAGGTCATCCGATGGATGAGATCGTTCTCCCGGTCAGAACTCTTGCGGCGATTGGTTGCGAGATTCTTTTCCTCACCAACGCTTCCGGTGGGATCAATCCGGATTATCATCCGGGCGATCTCGTTGCCATCAATGATCACATCAATCTCTCCGGCAGAAATCCTCTTGTTGGTCCGAACATCGCTGAGCTGGGCCCGCGCTTTCCGGACATGACAACGTCGTATGATCCTGAGCTCATCAAGCTCATGAAAGAGGTCGCCTCTCATCATCACGTGGATCTCAAAGCCGGAGTCTACTGCTCAGTTTTGGGACCTACCTATGAAACTCCTGCGGAAATCCGCATGATCAGAATCATCGGTGGCGACCTTGTGGGAATGAGTACGGTCCCGGAAGTGATCGCTGCCAATCACCTGGGACTTCGCGTAGCGGGTGTTGCGTGTATCACGAACTATGCCGCCGGTATCAAGCAGGAGAAACTCTCTCACGCTGACGTGAAAAAGGTGGCAGAAAAGGCCATGGTTGGTTTTGCCACCATTTTGACTGAAACTATTGGGGAACTCAGGAAAGCAGGAAAAGTCTGATGTCTCTCAGAGAATCTGCCAAAAAAGCATCCGAGATGTCTCACTCGCCCTATTCAAAAGCGCGCGTGGGCTCTGCCGTGGAAACTACCGACGGTAAAGTGTTCTCAGGTTGTAACATCGAGAACGCAAGTTTCGGCGGCACCGTTTGCGCCGAGAGAACTGCGATCTGGAAAGCAGTCTCGGAAGGAAGCAGATCCATGAAACGCATCTACGTTTACACCAAAGACGGCTGGCCACCATGTGGCATGTGCCTGCAGGTGATGACGGAGTTTGCGACACCTGAACTTGAGATCACGATCGGTAATGAGACCGGTCAGGAAACCACGAAGAAACTGAAAGATTTTTTGCCGCTCGCTTTTACGCCGGCAAACATGAAATAAGAAACTCATCTCATTGAGGAAAGGAACGAATGTTCCTTTTAGAACATGGAAAAACAATTCAACACGCCTGACGAGCTTCTCCGTTCCCTATCCTTCTGTGTGATCGATCTGGAGACCACGGGAGGAAATCCCGAGACCGAAAAGATCATCGAAATCGGGATGGTGAAAGTCGAGAACCGCAAAGTCACCGAAGAGCGAAGCTTTCTCATTAATCCGGAAAAAGATATTCCCGACTTCGTCCAGAAACTCACTGGCATCAAGAAGGCAGACGTCGAGCACTCACCAAAGATTGAAGAAGTCATTGATGAGATCGTTCAGTTTATTGGTGGCTCGATTCTCGTCGCTCACAATACTTCATTCGATGTACCCTTTCTCAATGGTGTGCTCAAAAAATTGAAGAAGCCACTACTCGAAAACAAAGTGATTTGTACGAACATCATGACCAAATACATGATCCCGGACATCATGAGCTCTAACTTGAATTACATGTCTCAGATCTTCGGCATTCCCCATTCGCAGGCCCACCGTGCGATTGAAGATGCTCGCGCGACCGGAAGGCTTCTCTTGAAATACATGGAGATCTTCGAGTCAAAAAACATTCGCAAAGTGAATCAGCTCTATTATCCGCGAAACAAGTTTGAGCTTGATCGGGTGATCTTTGATCAGGAAGATGGTCTTGATAAAGTCTATGCAGCACTCGCAGCGATTGAAACTCCGTCGGTACTCACGATCAAGGGCGACAACGGTGTTATCCTCACGATTCTCCCGATTAAGAATCCCGCGCTGGAACTTGAGGCACTGAAAGAATATGTGACCGGTTTCCGCTGGAGCCAGATCCATGTGAGACTTTGCGGCCCGTTCATTGAAGGATTGTTCTTCATGAATTCCAACTTCGTGAAGATTCCTGAGCAGTACCGGAAAAAAACCATTGAATATCTTACGTCACGCCATAAGCTTCCTCCTGCTCCGAACTTCACCGACGAGCAGGACTTTATTGTGACTCCGCATCTGATCGCCGGACAATACATTGTGTATTCGTTCCTGAACTTCTCGCCGTATTCGCAACTGATCTTCAAGTTCCCGGCCCACAAGAAAAAACTCCACCAGTTCCTCATGGGCCAGGTGGGGAGATATGAGAATCAACAGAAGGGAAAGAAGAAGCTCTTCATCCAGAATGACGTGAAAGACATTTTCCTTTCACTCTTTAAAGATGCAGTCACGAAAGAGCCAGAAGTGTACCTGCGCCTGTCGACGGCAGACATCAAGGACGATAAAAAATCTTATCTTGATCGGATTGAGGTGCTCTCAGATAAAGAAGGGGAACGTTACAAGTTTCCCATGAAGCATCTTTAAGGTTTTTGTTTCAGCTGAATCTTTGTCACCTGAAATCCCTCTTTCTCAAGCATTTCCAGGAAACTATATTTCCCAATGAGATGGGCGGCCCCTACTGCCATAAAAATGTTCATTTCTTCAATCTTGAGAAGACGCGGAAGCCATTCTTCATTTCTTTTCCGGATAAGCGTATCCGTGAGCCCCATCTCTTCCAGGTCTTTCAAAAGATCCACTTCTTTTCCTTGCTGGTAGGCCTCCCGGATTTCATTGTAACGAGCAGCGCGCTTAGCGCTGTCACCGAAAAAGTTTTCAAGGAAGTTGAGTGAGATTTTTTCAAAGTCTGTGAGGAGATTTACGAGGTCATCTGATACCACATCTAGAGCAATCACATGGGTGGTATTTGCATGAGCGCGGGAGAGAATCTCTTTATCCACGAGATTAGCAGTATCAAAGTGTGACCATTGAAGGTTGAGGTTTTTCCAGCCATCTTTCACTTCATCAGAAAAAGCATAGAGCTGGGTGCGATCAAGAAGATCCCTCACCACCGCAATGATCACTGCCGGATTAAGCTTTAGTGGTTCAACAGAAATGTTCCGCGCTTTCAGAATCTTTTTGACTTCGTCCTGCTTCAGCGTGAACTTGAGATTCTTCCAGGCCCTCGCCGAAAATCTCGCTTCAAGATGTTCATATGGCACGTTGGTAAACCTGGTCACGTATTCAGCGGCCCTCTTCTGTTTGATTTCAGAAAAGGCGTCGAAGACATCCTCATTCGCTTCGAGAGCTACTGCTTGTGCCCCATCCAGCTCCTTGATCACCTTCGGGTGAAAATCGGCCAGCTTAAAACCTACATGCATGGTTCCGAGGATGTAGATACTCGTTTTGTCTTTTACCGCATGATAGAAATAGGGATTCGTCACTTTCGTGCGCGAACTGCACGCCACAAAGAAAAAGAAACTAAGAATGAAGATCAACTTCATTAGTTCTTCCCGGGGCTATAGATAAAACGAAGGGAGTAATCAGAAATCTGAAGAACAAAATTTTCAATGGTCAGAAGATTCTGAATGAGTTTTGAGAGAGAAAGTCCGGAGATATTGAGTTCATGAAGCTGGATCTGGATTTCCTGCGAACTCTCCACGATCTCGCCCTTAATCACCTTTTCAATCTGATTCTTACTCGCCACGAGAAGCTGGTGAGAATAAAGAGTCATCAGTTCGCCCATGATGAGATAGAACGTCATTGTGAGAAGCGACAGATTTACCTTGTGTCGGAAATCGGCGTGCTTCTGGTATTCAAGCGAGAAGCGGATGCCGCTTTCGACTGTCCGGAAACGAAGAAGGTTTTGGGCCTGCTGATAAGAAATCATGACCGGACTTGAGACTTCAGGTCCCTGCTCTCTTGGCGTGGCCCTCGAGAATCCAAGGAAAGTTTCAATCAGCTGCTTACAACGGGTGGCCCCGCTTTTCATTTCCTTCAACGTCTGAGTGGCCTCCTCATCCAGGTCGCCATCGAGCATGAGAAGGGAAAGGGCAGCCTGGATACCAGCGATCGGATTATTCAGTTCATGAGCAATGGAAGAGCTGATAATTCCTAATTCCTGGCCGGAAGGAGTGAGACTTCCCTCCCCTTTCAGGAAAAAGCTTTCGGTGAAAAATACGAAGAGAACTTTCTTTTCATCGAGATGGAAAATGTCCTTCCGGAAAATATTATACGGGATATCTCCGATCACAATCTTCTGGCGGGCGTTGAGTTTCAGGCAATCCGCGGGCGGATAATTGAGTTTCGCAAAAAGTGTATTGTGCTGGTGAATCTCCCCTTTGGCGGACAGAAGACCGACAGGAAAAGGAATTCCATCGAGGACTCCGTCCCAGAGATGCTCATCGGCGAAAGGATCACTGGTTTCGTGGCGGGAAAGAAAAAATCCGACCAGCGTCTGATAGAAGAAGATTTTCTTCACCAGCCGTTCGGCATCTTCATCATCCCAGCTGAGCTCAATCCCCAGGAAAAGATTTTTATATTTGGGGAGAGCGAGAAAATTTCGGGAAGGCGAAAGTTTCCAGAGGTCACCACCGGTGTAGAACTGGAACTTGGCCTTCTCAATATTATTTTTCACAAACAGTTTGAGGATCTTCGCCACTCTTACGAGATCATCCGCCTGGATCATTTCTTTTTCCAGATCCACGAGAGACTGGGCGAAATCCAGAAGCGATTCGCTTGAGAGTTCTTTATTTTGAGTGAGTGAGCGGACTTTCTGCTCAAACTTCCTCATGTTCTTGGCGGCGGCATTGAAGAACTCAGTTTCCTTCATCGCAAGAAGCGAAAGAAGATGAGGCTCTATGATCCGCTCAAGCTGGCGCACATCAAATGAATCTTCAAGAATTCCGTCACAGGAAGAAAGCTCGAGATTTTGGCCAAAGCTGAAGAGTCCCTGATTGCGGTCAAGAAGACAAAGTGTCAGCTGGTTTCCTTTCTTCACCTGATGAAGACTTCCCTCAGAAACAAAATCAACAATGATTTTTTGCGAGTGCGGCGGCTCCCACTGGATAATCTCAGTGATCAGCGCCTCTTTCCAGGGAACAAGCATTTCCTCCACCAGCCGACGCGTATCCTGCGGGAGCGTGGGATCAATCCTGAATGTAAAAAAACCTGAATAATCACTTATCATCGGTAAAAGATTTTTTGGTCTCTTCAACGAGTGACATGCCGTCGACGTACTGGCCCTGAATCTTCACACCCCAATGCAGGTGAGGCCCGGAAGTGCGCCCGGTGTTTCCGGAAAGACCAATGATGTCTCCGCGTTCGACCATGTCCCCTTCTTTCACGAGCGTCTTGGAAAGATGACCGTAGTTCGTGAAGACGTCCAGACCGTGATCAATAAGAACGGTCCAGCCGGTGTAAAAGAGATCGCGCGCAAGAACAACTTTTCCGCGATTGGCGACCGGGACTTTCTCTCCAATTGGTGCGCGGTAGTCGATGCCGAGGTGCTGGCCCTTCTTGTGATTGTTATAGATGCGTTTTTTTCCGTAAACGCTCGTTTTATAGCTCGTCATCGGCTCCTGAAATGGACCTTTGAAATAAAACTCATCCGGGGAAGAAGCATAGAGCTTATCGAGTACAACCTGTTCCTCATCAGCGCGCTTCTGATCTTTGGGAGAAAGCTTAATCTTCTTCATGTCTACTTTCAGAACTTCCGCCGCGTATTCCTTCGGCACAACCTGAAGCGTATAAGTCTCGAGCACTTTGTCCGCGAGTTTCTGTTCGCATGTATAAGGAGTGAGATCAGAGAAATAGGTTTCAATGATAATCGCGCGGGCCTTCTTGTCTTTCACAGAAAACCGCACCGGATAATTCCGGCAGAAAAGCTTTGCGTCCTTATCTTTTACATCGAATTCCAGAATTCGAATTTCTCCTGGAAAGATCGTCCCTTTGGAGACTGGTGCGCCAGCGCAGGCAGAAAGAGGAAGGAGTAAGAAAGAGATAAGAAATTTCATGAGGTGACCTTTTTGACTTTGCCTGTGCCATCCTGGAAATGAATGCCAATCACGGAATCAGAAGGTAATTTTTTAAATTCATCAAGAGTTGAGAGGACATTGCCTTTATCCGTTTCAACGTAACTATATCCGCGAGTCAGGACCTTCGACGGATCAAGTGCACTCATCACTTGTTCAAGCCGTTTCATCTCACCTTTAATATCTGAAACTTTCACTTCCATCCGGTGGCGCATCCGCATAATAAGTTCATCAAGCTCCTGACTTCTGTCGTGGAAGCCGATGAGTTCATGCGCGCGATCGCGTAGGCGTATTTCAGAAAGTTCCTTGTGCGCGTTCTTCAGACGTTCATGAATGAGTCCAAGAATCTCCCGCGGATGAAGACGCTGAATCCAGAGTTCCACCGCCTGCTTTCTTTTAAAGAGCTCAGAACGCAGATGACTCTGACAAAATGTGAGACGTTTCTCAAGTTCGGTCTGAGGTTGCGATAGAGTTTCTGCGGCGGCAGTAGGAGTTTCCGAGCGATGGTCGGAGACATAATCGCAAAGAGTAAAATCCACCTGGTGACCAACGGCACTCACCGTAGGAATTGGACATTCATGAATTGCGCGCACAAGCTGCTCATCATTGAACGACCAGAGATCCTCGAGGCTTCCGCCTCCGCGAGTGAGAACGATCACGTCGACATCGGGTATCGCCTGGGCCTTTTTCAGCGCCTGAACAAGTGAACGTGGGGAATCCGCCCCCTGAACAACCGCAGGGACAATCACAATATCGTGCCACAAAGTTCTTCTCTTCATGACGTTCAGAAAATCCTGAAGAGCGGCCCCATGAGGAGCGGTGATGACTGCGATACGTTTTGGGAAAACCGGAATTGTTTTTTTTGTTTCAAGATCAAAGAGACCTTCCTGCGCGAGCTTTGCCTTCAGGCGCTCAAATTGAAGCTTGAGCTGGCCCTCGCCCGCAGGCATGATTCTCTTGGCGAGAATCTGGAAGCTTCCGCGTTTCGGATAAACGCTAAGGGGTCCAAGGATGACAATCTTGTCGCCGTTTTTCAGAGTGCGAATGAGAGGATTCCTCATTGCATCCATTTTGAAGAGGGCGCATGAGATGCAGGCATTTTCATCAGAGAGAGTAAAATACCAGTGGCCGGCGCTTGAAGGAGAAAGGTTTGTCACTTCTCCCTGAACCATGACCTCGTGAAACTCACCTTCAAGGACATCCTTGATGTGATTCACAAGATCAGATACGGTCGCCGGTTCTGGTAACAGCATTACTTCGCTTTGACGAAATCGTTGTAAACGCGGAATCCTTTCAGGTAACGAATGGCCTGAAGGACCTGATAGTCTTTCATTGCTTCGAAGGTGCGGAAGAGTTCATCGTCTTTTTTGGCGGTGTTCTTGTTTTTCCCTTCTTCCATTTCACGAATGCGCTTCATGCGTTCCTTGCGTTCATTGGCAAGGCGATCATTTTTTTCTGCTTCGGTTTCAATCGTAGCAGTGAGATGGTTCTTGAGGTCTTTCTCACGAATAAAGCGATCTTCTCGAAGGTCTTTTTCAAATTCCGCCTGATCCACTTCTTCCATCGGAACATCAGGTGTAATACCGACTGCCTGGATCTTCCGATTTTTCGGAGTCATGTACTGAGCGATAGTAAGTTTCACGCCAGTTTCTTTATCAAGCTGTGCGACAGTTTGGACTGAGCCCTTACCGAAGGACTGTGACCCCATAATCACGGCGCGCTTATAATCCTGAAGTGCACCTGCCACAATTTCAGAAGCAGAAGCCGAAGCACCATTCACCAGAACAATCATTGGCGTAGAAAGATCCTTGAAGCCGGATTTTTTCACGTAGCGGATATCTTTATTTTGCGGATCACGGGATTCAGTCGAAACCACAATGCCTTCTTTGAGGAAGATTGAGGAAACGTCGACCGCCTGATCAAGAAGTCCGCCAGGATTGGAGCGAAGGTCAAGAATGATTCCCTGAACGCCACCTTTTTTCGAAGCTTGTTCTTTCATTTTCTGGAGGGCCTCAATCAGTGATTCTGCTGATCGCTTCTGGAACTGAGAAAGCCGCGCATAAGCGTAGTGATCATACATGAGTTCAAACTTCACCGGTTTGATCTTGATGATTTCACGTTTCAGGGTGAAGTACTTGAGATTTTCTTCGCCTTCACGAGCGATCCCAAGATGGATCGACTCGCCGACTTTCCCACGCATTTTTTCCGTCGCTTGCTCAAGAGACATTCCAATGACTGGCTCATGATTGATTTCAACGAGTTTATCTTTCGGCTTGATCCCTGCGCGGAAGGCAGGGGTGTCTTCGATCGGAGTGATGATGTAAATGATACCTTCCTTCTGAGTTACTTCGAGGCCGAGTCCACCGAACTCACCTTGGGTATCATTCTGCATTTTTTCGAAGAAATCTTTATTCAGGAACGCTGAGTGTGGATCAAGCGTATCCATCATCCCCTTCAATGCGCCTTCAATGAGCTTCTCAGTGGAAACCGGGCGATAGTATTGAGTCTCAATCAGATAGAGCACTTTATTGAAGAGCTCGAGCTGCTCAAAGCGCGATCTATTTTCTGAGATTTTCGGGGCAGGTTTTTTTTCGTCTTTGGCGAAAACGGAAAGAGAGAGGAACACGGCAAGAAGCAAGTGGGGAAACATAAAACTCCTAAGGCGAGGGATCGCCTTAGATTTTACTTACTCCATTCGGCTCTAACCACAAAATAGTGTTCTGTGCGGTGTTTTTCTTACGGACTTCGAAGTAAAGATTCTGAGCTTCTTTACTGTCGTTAATGGTGTAAGCGAGAACGTCACCAGACTTCACTGTGTCGTTCTTTTTGACCTTGATAGACATTTTCCCGAGGAGAACTGTACGAAGATCATTGCCGTGGTCAATGAGAACCACCTGGCCATAACTTGCGAGATCTCCGGCAAAGACAATTTTACCATCGCCGACAGCTTTCACGGGCTGAACCGACTGATACTTGAAAGTGACACCCTTGGGGGAGGAGGTCTTACTCAGGTAATCTTCCATCGGGTGTGAAAAAATCCGGTCTGCTTTCGCCTGCACCACCGGGGCCTGGCTGAATTCTTTCCGGACAACCTTCAAGCGCTCGTCAATTTTCTTTCTCGTGTCTTTTTTCTCGGCGACTTTTTTCTCACGAACGTGAGCGAGATAATTTTCCATCGCCACTTTCTTACGCGATTCAAGTTCCTTGATCACAACCGCGAGCTCTTCTTCGTTCTTCCTCAGCTCAGTGAGTTTCTTTTCAAACTCCACGACTTTATTTTCAAACGAGATGAGTTCGTTTTCAGAAGCCTTGAGCTTGTCCTGTGCTTTTTTCAGGAGATTGAGGTGAACGCGTCTCTGCCATGGTTCCGTCGCTTCATTGTCCGCCTCGAGCATATAACTCTTGAGAATTTTCTTATTCTCCTCGCGCCCCTCAGCGACTTCGCGTCGAACGTCAGCGAGACGGGCCCGATAAGCATCAACATCCGATTCAAATTGCTTAATCTGGCCTATGCTCGAGAGATAAAGATTATTCTTTGAGCCAATTTCTTTTTCGAGTGAGGAAAGTCTTGCGCCCATCTCCATCATTTCCGAGCGTGCCCGTGAAAGATCCGGCGCCTTATTGATCGCCGCTCCTGCCGACAAGGAAATGAAAAGAAGAAGGCCGAAGAATTTCATAAGGTCGGTTTCCATCTCCATTCCTGCATGCTGAATGTCCAGAACACAGAAAAAATCATGAAGAGGATGACGAGATCAAAAAACTTCAAAGTATCGTGCCAGAG
>JBJMLZ010000298.1:0-7848 GCA_045805035.1 Bacteriovoracaceae bacterium | reverse complement strand
CTGTCTCTCGGTAATGGGCCTCCAGAATCTGCGCCAATGGCATTTCCTGATCACATATCTCGCCTCGATCGGACAGAAGAGAAGAAGAAGGAGGAGCAGATTGTTCAACTGCTGAGGCTCGTGATTGATTAAAGGATTCGCGTTGTGGAAACCGAGGATGAGCGGAAGCAGAAAAATCTGGGCCCAGCGGGCGTAGTAGCCAAATGTATAAAACAAAAAAAGAATGAGCGTCACAACAAAGAGACCGAGCTTCAATCCATCGAAGGCCCAGAGAGAATGGAGCCAGCTTCCGGGAAAAATCCCGAAGCGGTCCGGATCAATCAGTCCGTGAGATGAAAAAAAATCGTTCCAGTGCGGACAAAGTACGAAGACGTAATAAATAATAAATGAAATTCCATTCAGGATCCTGAGAAGTCCGAAGATTTCATGTCGCGTGAAATGGCGATCAAGGACAGCGCTGAATTTCATTGAACCCCATTCCCTTATCATCCGGACTATTCGTCACCATGGAAAATCCGGTGAGTGCTTCTTCCGGGAAAAACTTCGCGAGTGACTTACAAAGAAAAAAACTTCCTTCCGGCATCTCCTGACCATAGCCGCGAAACTCGTAGTAATGATGCAGAGGAATCTTGTGAAGATAAAAATCGAGCTTCCGGTGATTCACGTCGAAGGTAAAATTTGCGGTGAAAAGACGAAGCTGGGCGGATTTATCATACGAGGGTCTTCCCAATTCATCCGTCATCATGGAAGTGTCGACGGTGATCGGTGCCATCGAAACATCGAGGCCGAACTTTCGCATGAAGAGATAGGCCTCATCGGAGGGACCGAAAGGCAGGCCCACGAGGAGGACCCCCACAAGAATAAAAAAAACGAGCACCGGACGCATTCTGAAATTGTCGCTTATGTCCGGTGCGCGCGCAAGGAATCAGTCGAAGAGATTGAACGGAAGTGAGATCGAAAGCATGGTTGCCTGAAAGTTCCGGCCGCCGACGTTTTGTCCGGCAACTTTGCCACTTCCATACTGGCCTTCACGGTACTCGAGGTTGATATCGAGGAACGGAAGGATCGTTGTCCCTACCCCGAGCTTCCATCCGGTCCCGCTGTCAAATTTCCCTGAGCCATTATTAATATTGGTGTTCGCAGAGGCATCGAAGATGTATGCGCCGTAGACTTTGAAGAGCACCGGAAATTTATAGCCGAGGAAGGCCGCCCACTCTTTGGTGTCCATGTTTCTCTTGAAGTCATTCGAGCTCATGCCGATGCTGCTTGAGAGATAATCCAGACCAATTTGTCCGCCCCACTTTTGCCAGCCGAGGCGCCCGCCGTAGGAAACACCATTACCGGAATTATAATTGTGGCCGGCATCGAGATGCTGATTAAAGGTCCAGCCGACCTGCGGTTCCACGAGAAGACCCGCGTGCGCGACCGCTGCGCTTAAAGCGATGATCGCGGCAAGAATTATTTTTTTCATATCTACCTCCATGTAGAAATTTTTTAATGCAAGAGAGACAGAAGACCATTGAAGATGGCCTGCCAGGACATCTTCAGTGAGAACACAAAGAAGAACGGAACTGCGATGGCGAGAACGAGGATAATCATGTCTCTGGGTTTCACCGGAATGAGTCTCATCGAATGGACTCTTCCGACTTCCGAACCAAAATCCGTGATCGCCGAAAAATCTCCCGCGGCGAGAGTATCAGCGTGCATATGAGTGTGATTCAACCATGACCGGTAAAAGTCCCCGGTCTGGTCACTCGCAAGAACGCCATACAAGTCGATGGCCTCCGCACGGGCGCGAAGAAGTGGCGGTATAAAAAGAAAATAAGGAACTACGAGAAGTAAAATGATCAGAACCGCATAAACCGAAACGAGAAGCTTGAGTCCTTCGAGTGCCACGAGATTATGGATAACAAGATTCGCCGCTCCCGCCGCAGATGAACTCGACAGAGCAAAGGCAGGAAGAGAAAAAACCACAAGAGTTGAACTCAGAAATCCCAATCCTCCGATGCCATCACCATGCGCGGGTCTGAGGTTCAATTTCATCCGTGCGAGTGAAAAGCAGATCCGGAATCGCACGAGAAGATAAAAGACAACCCTGAGCACGACGTAGTTATAGAGAGGCTGAAGAATGAGGTGATAATACCAACCCGGCGGCCCATCAAAGGAGCTCCACTGCTGAAGCGGGCGCTGAAGCGTGAGATAAGTCCAGATCGAGGTGACATAAGAAAGGGCAAGGATGATCGCGCGGGAAAAATCCGAATTCATCAAAGCATCCGTGTGCGTGAGCATGTTGTTGAGTGCTTCTCTGTCAGACTCGTCAAGGATTCGTGTCTCCTGAATATGGCGAAGAACCCAGTTTTGTTTTTTCACCATCGCCGGAAAAGAATACAGAAGAAGAGGAAGAGAAATCAGAAAGCGCACGTGAATGGCGACATCAGGAAGACCTTTTTCCGAAAATGCGGAAAGAAGAATCAATGGAATCCAGGTCGTCATGTAGACAAGCCCTAACGAACCCGCGATTCCATACTTGCCGATCAAGGAACGGACCTTCACATCTTCCCAACTATGCATTTGAAGAAATTCTTCCATGACAAAATGAAAGGTCAGCGTGAGGTCAATGTATAGACTCTGCAAGTCCGCGCCTTGCAAAGAGAAACTCCTCTTTTACCCCCCTCGCGCGGCAAAATAATAAATTTAAGTTTTTTTAACAGACTGAATTCTCTCATTCAGCTTTGTCCGAACTAATGGCGAGGGCCTTGCTTTGTCCATGCCTTGAACTTTTTTTTCTTGGAAATGTTAGGAGACAGGAAAGCTATGACAACAAGTCCTCACTACATGCTTCAATTCGGACAGCTTCTGACGGTCTTCTTCATCATGCTCGGACCTTTGCGTGCGACAGGGGCCTTTGCGAATTCAACGACACTCCTTGCGAGTGGAGAAAAAAAAGAACTCGCAGTGAAGTCGGGACTGTTTGCTCTTCTTGCATTAGTGCTCGCCGGATTCATCGGCGATTTTGTCATGAAGTCCTGGGGACTGAAGCCTGCCACTCTCCTTCTCACCGTCGGAATTCTTTTTCTCATCGCTGCGATCAGGCCGATCATACGTCCGGCCGAACCACCTGTAGTAAAAGTCGACGCGGATCCGGTCGCGGTGGCGATGAAGCTTCTGATTTCTCCGCATGGACTTGCTGCGGTCGTCGTGCTCTTTGCCTTGAGCCACGATCGCAATCGCATCCTCACCATTATTGGTGCGCTGGCGGTGATCATTGTGATCGACATTGTCGTTCTCGGTTACAACAAGGCACAGTCCGAGAATAAGTCTCTCATCACTCAATTATTGAGAACGCTCCTGGGCACGCTCCAGTTCGCCCTTTCCATTCAGATCATCCATCTCAGTCTTAAAAATCTGGGAGTCTTATAGGAGGACACCATGAAGGACAGTAAATTTCTACCGAAAGTTTTAGTCATTGCACTCCTTTCCTTATTGTGGACAGGAACCGCATTAGCACGAGCAGAATTCTCCTTCTTCTTTGGTCCATCCATTGAGCAGGCGGGAAACATTCAGGACCTCGGGAAACCCGAGGCGAACACCGGATTTGAGTTCAACTATTTTTTCAACGAGAACCACGGTCTCGGTGCTTCGATCGGTAACGAATATGATTTTGAGGGAAGCCGGAATTTTCCGGCCATCCACGATGCATCCATTCAGACGTGGGACATTCACTACGCCTTTCGTTTCCGTCCGCAGAACTCAATTCTCCAATTCACCTTCACTCCCGGATTCGGTATGCAGACTCTCTACTCAGCATCTGCCGACTACTATTGGGGTTACTTTTACTACAACAGTTTATCAACTGCGTGGGTGTTTGATTACAAACTCATGATGGACTTCGTGCTGAAAGAAAACAAAGACGAAAACGGCATGAGCCGCAGCAGTGTCTTCGTGGGCTTCGGGATCAATCAGATCTTCTCGATGAACGATAATTACCAGGGACGTGATATCTCCGGTAGCCGTCTCTCGGGACTTTTCCGGGTCGGGTTTGGTTTCTAAGGAGTCTGTATGAGAAGTTTTTTTCTCGTCTTTGCGTTGGGAATTTCCACTGCCGTAGTAGCAGCGGTGAAAGTTGAGCCGGCAGTCACTGAGCGACTCGACGACATGGGAAAATATCTCCGTTCGCTCCAGAAATTTGAAGTTAAGTCTGATGTGGACTTTGAAGTCGTGAATCAGGATGACCAGAAAGCGGACTTCAAGGCGAAGGTGACTTACAAAGTTCAACGTCCGGATAAATTATTTGCCGACATCGAGTCAGACGCCAAACACCGTCAATACTTTTACGACGGAAAAACTTTTACGGTCTATTCTCCCGAAGAAAAATTGTACGGAACGATTCCGGTGAAAGGAAATCTTGCGGCGATGGCCAGGACTGCTGCCGAATACGGAGTGGAAATGCCGCTCGCCGATCTCTTTGCCTGGGGAATGGATAAGTCAGAAGAAAAGAAGATCACCGCCGCACTCTTTGTGAAGAAAGTTGAGGAAGGCGGAAGAGCGATCGATCAGTTCGCGGTTCGACAGGGAACTGTTGACTGGCAAGTGTGGCTCCTTGAAGGCGACAAACCCCTCCCTCATAAATTTGTCTACACAGTGACCGATGATCCGGCGAGACCTGATCTCACCACAAAACTCGCATGGGATCTTGAGCCGCAGTTTGAACAAGCATTTAACAAATTTTCTCCTCAGAAAGGCTCAGCAAAGATCGAGATGAGAAAACCGAAAAAGGAGACCAAATGAAATACTTCATTCTTTTCTCCCTGCTTTTCTTATCCATGTCCATCGGTGGTGGCTTTGGAGGCGGAAATTTTGGAGGCAGCGGTTTCGGCGGTGGTGGCTTCGGTGGCAGTGGCGGTTTCGGCGGCGGTGCCCGCGATATTGGCGGCCCTCGTGACATCGGAAGTGGCCGTGACATTGCCAACAGAGACGTTGGATCACGCGACATCGATCGCTCGGAATTCAGAACATCGACAATGAATGTGAATCGAAATCTCAACGTGCATGTTCATAATCACGTTTATGGTTATGGCCATTACGGCGGCTGGTATGGTTACGCTTATTATCCGGCAGCAGCGGCCCTCACCGCTGCGGCGGTGATCGGAAGTATTTACTACACCCTCCCAGCAAACTGTGCGACGACTTACTACGGAGCAGTTCCTTATTATCACTGCGGAGTCACCTGGTATCATCCTTACTATTACGGAACCACTGTTCAGTATGAAGCGGTGGAGGATCCGTCGAAGACAAAACAGGCGCAGGAAGAAAAAAAGGGCAAGAAATGAAAACACTCCTTCTTCTCTTCGTGTTTGTCATTGGTTGTACTCACGAAGACGTTCAGCAGAGAAAGCACTCTCAGAGCGATCCTCTTCCCTCGTGGAACAATACCAAACTCAAAAAATCGATCATCGATTACGTGGTGAGAGTAACGAACAAGGAATCGCCGGAGTTTATTCCACCTGTGGACCGCATCGCGGCCTTTGATAACGACGGAACACTCTGGGCGGAAATGCCGGCGGTGCAGATTCTCTTCACTGAGATCCAGGCGCAGGACAGAGGCATGAGACATCCCCCACTGAAAAGCATGAAGAAAAAAGAACTGAACGATCTCTTCGTGCGCACTCATACGGGGATGACGGACGAAGAGTTCGACGAGAAAGTGAAAAACTTCTTTCAGGACGTGAAGCACCCGACGCTTCATGTGCCGTTCAAAAAAACAGTTTATCGCCCGCAACTGGAACTCATGAAGTTCCTCGCGCACAACGGCTTCAAAATTTATATCGTCTCCGGTGGTACCGCCGATTTCATGCGCGTGATCTCGATGGAATTTTACGGTGTCCCGCCTGAGCAGGTGATTGGTTCAAACTTTGAGCACAAATACGATACCGTGAAGAACGAACTCATCCGCGAGCCAAAGCTTACTTCCAATGGAAATCGTGAAGCGAAAGCGATTACGCTCGAAAACGATATCGGTAAGCGTCCGGTCTTCACCGTCGGTAACGTGCGCGGTGGCGGTGACATTTACATGCTTCGTTACTCGCAGGGCGCGCCGTATTTGAATTACCAGTTACTCGTGAATCACGACGATCCGAAGCGCGAGTTCGAGTACGAAGAGAAAGACGGTGTTTCTCTTCTCTGGGCAAAGACTTATAAGTGGCACGTCGTCAGTATGAAAAATGACTGGAAGACTATCTTCGCCAATTAGGAAATTTGGAATAGATTAGGCCCTTTTTATCTGAACGCATGATGAATAAGGACATCGCAGAGTAATAAAAATCTCCTCGGGATAATACAGGAGATAATTATGAAACTTACGGCGCTGCTCTTTGTCCTCTTACTTGGCCTTCCTGCGTTCGCGCAATCGACCGCCGGAACACAAGGGACGTCTTCCACCACGCCGGCCACTGCCTCCTGTCCCGAATGTCCGAAGTGTAAAGATTGCTCCCGTGGAAAAACCGAAAATTACCGGGATGATTCTTTCGGCCAGGTGATGGTCGGTTACCAGTTCGCCACGACGTGGGTCCTGGGAAGAAAAACTCTTTCATATACACAAGTTCTTTCCCGAGACTGGTCTATCGAACTTGAATACGGAACCGCGAAGAGAAATGTCACTCTCTTTGGTCACGATCTCGGAGAGCTCAGCGAACAGCGCTACTCTCTCATGGGTAAATACTATGTCGGGAACAGTTTCTACACGGGCTTCGGTCCTTATATGTATGACCTCAGTATGAAAACAGAGAACACAGTTTCAGATGCGGTCGGTACGCCGATCAGTGATCGCTGGAAACTTCAGGGATATGGTCTCTCCTTTGCCTTCGGTAACAGATGGATAAGTAAAAGCGGAATTACCTGGGGTGTGGACTGGATCCGTATGAACGTACCTTTTATTGATGGTCTTACTCAGAGACGAAAAGATCTCGATAGCCAGGATCAGATCAATTCCAGCCGCGACTTCAAGATTCTTCGTCGTGCACCTACGTTCACGTTTGTCGGCGTGAGTATCGGTTATACTTTTTAACCGTCTAAGAGATACTGAAGGCCCGCGAGATTTCCGGTGAAAGCGTCGGGCCTTCCGGATGTCCACAAGAAGTCCGGACGTTCTTTTGACTTCCACTTCCCGCCAATGATGTCACCGCTGGCGTCAAGCTCCAGATCGTATTCGTAAACAAGTTGGTCAATCTTTTCAATGTTCGTATCGCGAATGGGTTCCCACGTATTTTTCGTTGATTCATTCACGTAGCTGATCTGAGTTCGTACAGTGACGATCTGATCGGCAACACTTGTCGAGAGCCAACCCGGGCGATGGCGGTCAACGATCTCAGAATGATATTCATAGATGGGATGATTCCACACTTGTTCAAAGCGCTTGATGTCGGCGATGAAGCTTCTTCCCCTCATCCCCAGATTGTTAGTGAGAATGATGTGAAAGGTGGACGGAGCAAGATCATTGTTACAATCCGGATTCCAGTTGAAGAGCCCTCCTGATTGCGGACAGCGCCTGCCCGTCTGATAGGTGTTAGGGGCCTTGTACTCGTTGGCGTAATAATAACTAATGAGCGCCTTGATGTCGGTTGAGCCGAAGGGCACGGCAATGCCCTGCGGGTTCATGAGAACTTTGGGAGTGGGTTCATTGTAATTTAGCGTTGCCGGAGACCAACCGTGACAAATTCCTTCCCAGTATTCCGCGTTGGGATTGGCGAAGCCCGCGACCTCTTCCTTCAATGGATAATTGTAGCGACCATGGAGAAGATCAAATTTCTCCGAGGGAGAAAGTTCCTTGAGTTCTTCCTGCGACATTGCTTT
>JBJMLZ010000297.1:0-6350 GCA_045805035.1 Bacteriovoracaceae bacterium | reverse complement strand
TGGAAGGAACCAGCGAAGAACTTACGACCGATGAAAAAGATGTCATGGCGACTAAGCTCGGTGAACTCCAGACGATTCTTTCGAAGAAACCTGAAGAGCTTTTTGAAACTCAGCTTTTCCGTTTTTATCCCGACCTTCCGATGGATCGCGTGACCCTGAAAGTTCCCGGCAATCTTCCTTTCGAGCTTGATCTTGCCGGAAATACCACGACACCTCCGCCATTTTCCGGTATTTCCGTTCACGATAAACTGAAAGGGAAATTCATCTCGCTTCTTTCGCAGGTGACGCTGAAGAATGAAATCCCTTATGAGAATTTCGCGGAAAAACTCGCAGAGATTACTTTCATGGGGGGCGGGAAGGGTGTGATGTGGGAGCTTTACACGCGCTCCAAAAAAAGTGCGGATGCGGTTGTGGTCGATCCGGTGAGAAAGCGCGCGTGGCTCATGATCGGTGGCACTCTCAAAGTTTTCTTTGTTCAGCTTCAGGATTACTGGGACAAGAAAGTCATTCCTCCTGCACTCTTTAAACCTTTCGATCGCACCGAACTCACATTCACCGAAGGACATCTGCGCACTGTCGTTACCATGGTGAACAAAGAGCCGCTGGAGTTTGAAAGTACCGGCTTCAAGGTTGATAAGGAGCGCATGACGGAGCTAGTGAGCTACGCCCTGAATCTCGGTCCACTGGATCAGGCGTCGCGCGTTTCGCTCCTCTCTAACTCTGAGAAAAAACAAATCCTGAATGAGAATCACCTGCGCGTTGAAATCATGGGGCAGGAGCTCGTCTTCTGGATCAAGCCGGAAGAACTCATAATCGTGAATTTAAGTCAGGGATACAAGTGTCACTTTCCGCACACAATTGTTTCCGGAGGATTTCATTTCAAGGACGTGCTAAAATGACGAGCATGATCCTCTGGAAAAATATGTCTGAACTTCTGGAAACGTATCTGATGACTCTCGTTCATCCGTTCCGCATTCATCAGCAGTTTCGTCACCAGCTTCCGCTTCCCGATCAGGATGGACATCTCTTTGAACCACTCACACTTGCTGAAAGTGTAGGCATCTCGTGGGTGTTTGCGATTGTTCGCGGACTCTTCAAGATTGTGATTCTGAATTTTTTTCTGAATTCGTTTCTCGCCCTCCAGAGTCCTGAGTTTGAAGTGCTCCAGGATCTCGTGCGCACTTCGGGCTTTTCCACTTATTACTTTTTTCTCTTCTCCGCTGCTCTCGACATTATTTTTTATCCGATTGGTGCTTTGATTCTCACTGAAGTGTGGTCGTGGATCATCAAGACCTATGCGCGCTTCTTGAATCCTGAACTTCCGGGAGAAGAGATCGCTCATCAGATCACCATCGGTGCTCTCTCATCAAATCTCTTCAACATTATTCCGTTTGTGGGAGAGGTGATTCAATTCTTCGCGTATCTCTTTCTTCTCTATGCTGGTCTTCGCGCGAACCTCGGTGCCTCACGGTCACTGGCGATAGTGATTTTATTGACACCGACTGTGTTCCTGATGATGGCCCTGAGTCTCATTTTCTTTTTGATTTTTTATTTAGTATCCGCCTGATTCGGGCCGATATTTTCTTACCGCTATCTGAAATCGCGAACCTGCACAAGCTGTGGAATTGTCAGTCATCTCCAATTCTGGAAAACTCGTCTTACACACACGTTTTTTTGTTCGAGAGGGAGTCATTCTGTGATGCACCAATTCCACGGTTCCATTGAAGTAGTTTGCGGCCCGATGTTTTCCGGAAAAACTGAGGAACTCATCCGTAGGGTAAAGCGCGCTCAGATCGCTAAGCAAAGAGTGCAGATCTTTAAGCCTGCGATCGACACTCGCTATCACGAAGAAGACGTTGTTTCTCACTCATCACTTGCCATTAAATCTGAACCGGTCGAGAAGGCCGTCGATATTCTCATTAAGCTCAAAGACTCCACTCGCGTAGTAGCGATTGATGAGATCCAGTTCTTTGATGAGGCCATTATTACTGTTGTCACTAAGCTCGCTGCCCGCGGATACCGCGTGATCTGCGCCGGTCTCGATCTTGATTACCGGGCAGTTCCCTTCGGTCCAATGCCCATGCTTCTTGCGATGGCCGATGAAGTCATGAAAATTCACGCCATCTGCACAGTTTGTGGCGCTCCTGCCGTTCGTTCCCAGCGTCTTTCCAAGTCCAAGGAACAGGTTCTCCTCGGGGAAACTGATGCCTATGAGGCGCGTTGTCGCGGCCACTTCCATTATGACGATATGGAAGAGCAGGCGATGCTCCCGCTGAATGAGGAAATCAAAACCCTCCCTCGGGAACTCTGTAATTAAGAGACAAATTCCTTAAAGTCTTGCTACGCTTGGGTGCATGTTTTTGGAGCACCTCTACGGGAAAAACGTTCACATCGTTTCTTCCCCCCTTATGCATTCCTGGCTCGCACAGCTCAGTTCCGTTTCAACGGAACAGCCGCTCGTTGATGAGCTGGTGACGATGCTTTATGAGCATCTCTTTGATGTTGTCGCGGATTTCGCGTTTCCCAAAAAACACATGAAGATCGACACAAGGATGAAAGAGTTTCATTCAGAAGGATTCCTGGAAGGCGACTTCATCGATAAAGGAACTCCCGCGATAACGATTGGTCTCGCGCGTGCAGGAACGCTTCCCTCATCAGTTTGCTATCGTCGCATGAATTATCTTCTGAACCCAAAACTCATTCGCCAGGATCATGTTTATATTTCGCGCGTGGTGAATGAAAAACTGGAAGTCACCGGCGCCACTGTCGCGGGCTCAAAAATCGGCGGGAGAATTGATGATGCCGTCGTTCTCATTCCGGATCCGATGGGTGCCACCGGCGGAACGATTGTCGAGGCGGTAAAGCATTATCGCACGCTGGGAAAACCGAAGGCGATGATCGCGATGCATTTGATTATCACGCCGGAGTATCTCGCGAAGGTCACGAAAGATTGTCCTGAGCTTCAGGTTTTTGCTCTTCGTCTTGATCGCGGACTATCATCGGCGGATGTGCTGAATGAAATTCCAGGCAAGCGCTGGAAGGAAGAAAAAGGTCTCAACAGTCATCACTATATTGTCCCCGGTGCGGGTGGGGTTGGGGAAATTCTCAACAACTCGTACTGCTAAAAGGAAGTTATGGAACTCTACACGCCGGAAGTATTAATTTCCGAAGAAGAAATCGCTCACCGTATCCAGGCCCTTGGCTCTGCGATCACCAATGAATTTCAGGGACAGGACCTCGTTGTCATCTGTGTTCTGAAGGGCGCATTCATGTTTTGCTCAGACCTCATCAAGAAGATCAATCTTCCGATCAAGCTCGAGTTCATTTCGCTATCAAGCTATGGTGACAACACCCTGAGCTCGGGCAGTGTCCGCCTTGAGATGGACATCACCGCGAACATCGAAGGCAAGAACGTTCTCATCGTGGAAGACATTGTGGACTCTGGTCTCACGATTAAGACACTGATGGAAATGATGTCAGTGAGAAAACCCAAGACAGTGAAGCTTGCGAGCCTTCTCTTTAAACCTTCAAAGCTCAAGCACCCGGTGAAGATTGATTACCTGGGGTTTGAAATCGAAGATAAATTCGTGATCGGTTACGGCCTCGATTATGCCGGCCGCTATCGTGAGCTTTCCTACATCGGAGTACTCAATGCAGGTAACTAACCAGGGATCTGTCCGTGTTGACCTTGTCGGCGGCACACTCGACATTGAACCCATCAATCTCATCATTAAAAACGTAGTTACTCTCAACGTTGCCACGGGCCTCAAGGCTTCGGTAACTCTCTCAAAGATCGCCTACAAAGGTATTGAGATCTACTCGAAGGACTACAACAAGAACTACAAGTTCGCGGCGGAAGATCTCACGGAAGACAACGTCGTTTACTCACGTAAGTTTGAAGAGATGACTTTCGTCCTTCAGATCCTTCGTCTCTTCAACATTAACTCAGGCCTTCGCATGGAGCTCTCTTCCGGTGCTCCTGCGGGCTCAGGTCTCGGTGGATCATCTGCGATGGGTGTGACTCTCTATCGCGCTCTTTGTAACTTCACCGGCGAAAATTACGATCGTCTGAAGGCCGTTCTACGCGTGAAAGCAGTGGAGTCGCGCATTCTCAATCAGGGCATTGCCGGTTATCAGGATTATTTTCCTGCTCTCACTGGTGGAGTGCTTGCCATTCGCGGGATGGAAGGGGAGATCAAGGTTGAGCAGCTCTTCACGGACGAGCTGAAACTTATTCTCGAATCACATCTCGTTCTCATTTCTTCAGGCCAATCACGCCAGTCAGGCATTAACAACTGGGAAGTCTATAAGGCCTTCTTTGATAAAAAGCCTGAAGTCATTAAAGGCCTCACCAACATCGCCAACATCTCTCATGAATGTTACGAGGCGCTCAAAAATCGCAACTGGGACCGGATGCTCGAGCTCATCGCTGCCGAAGGGCAGGAGCGCGAAAAGCTCTTCCCGGGAATTACCACTGAAAAAATCCGCAATTTCACCGCAGAACTCAAAAAGAACGGAAATGTGCTAGGATTAAAGATGTGTGGTGCCGGTGGCGGCGGTTGCTTCATCCTCGTCCACAAGAACATCGATCCGATGCTTATTGAGGAGAAGGTCCGCGAGCATGGCATGACGATTCTTCCGTTTAAGGTCGAATCACCTCTGTAGGAGGCGCGCTTTGGGAGCTGTCGTAAAGAACGTTGCGGGCATGAGTCTCGGCGGAGGACGGAGAGAAAACTTCTTCTTCTCGCTTCTCGAATATTTCCCCGATAAGAAACGGTGGTTCCTCACTTCGCTTCACCAGGTGAAGGATGAGGAGGTCAGCGACCGTGATGAAATCATCGCTGGCTGGATCAAGCAGTATGGTCTCACTCAACTCGTAGTGGATTTCCCTCTCTCTAAAGCTCCTTGTGAAGAATCCTGCTTACCGAATTGCAAGGGTGCTACTCACTGTCCTCGCGACATTGTAATTGAAGTACGCTCAGAAATGGAAACGCTTCTCCAGGAAGACGCTAAACTCCATGCGGAAAATCCCAAGAGGTATGAACAGGAACGGAACGCTGCTTGTGAGGTTGATTACTCTAAGAACCTCATGAAGAAAAATACCGACGAGCATTTGCTCTCGCGTTCCTTCAAGAGAAAACTCAGAAAAGGTTTCACTCCGTACTGGCACCGGCCGATTGATTTCTGGGTCTGGAAAAATTATTACGACCAGCTGTTGGAGGTTTTTAAAAACTCCTACGAATCTTTCGGCAATGTCTCCGTGATGTTACTTTCGAAACTTAATTATCTTGTTCGTCATCTGCCGAAAGACCTCACGATGTATGAGAGTAACGTGCAGATCTGTCTCATCGAACTCTATCGCGCGAAAGTCGTGAGCAAGTCGGTTCTCTTTCAGCTATTTGATCTTGATCTCGCGGCAGCGGCGCGGGAGCAGATCATTGAAAACATCGAGCACCACATGGGCATCTTCATCTACGAGAATGATCTTGAGACGATTATGAAGAACTCTCACGCGTTTGATTCATTTATTCTTTCGGTGGTGGGACAACGGATGCTCATGAATGAGCTCCGCCAGATTCCTTCGTGGGGAAACGCCGACGGCGGGAACTTTATCGTTCCCACTTTTCATGTCTCAGGTTAGTTCTTAACTGCAGGTAAATCGACCGTATCCGCCTTGAGGTATTTTACGCCGAGGAAGATGTAGAGATACACCGGCACCATCACCACATTGTAGAGATACCACGCAGTCCCAAGCCCAGCGTTATCGAAGAAGAACAACGCGGAGAATGCGGCCGCGGTCAGAGCGTAGAAAAGAACGAAGCCCTGGGCCCAGAGTTTTCTTCTGAGATAAAACGCGTAGAAGAAAAAATTATTCGCGAGAATAATGAGAAGAAGAAAGTAGAAGCTATTATCAAAAAATTGCTGAATCTCCCGGACGCTATCAGGCCCCAGATCTGCGATCGCAATCCCGCTATGCTGCGCGGACATCATCACACCCTTGTAGGACATTTCCTTGGCGACCCACCACAGGCGCAGGTACCAGGAGTTCAGAAGGTCAGTGACAATCAGAACGATGACCGTCGCAATGACAAATCTTTTTGGGCCCCATTTCCGGAAATGGGCAGTCAGCTTTTCACGCATGGGAATGATTTTACACTAAGGCAGAGATTTAGTGCATGAAAAGGCGGTTTTCCGGGTACTCCCACAGATACTGTGAGTCTTCACCTGGGATCCGCACTTTGCAGAGAGAAACAGGGATGGCACCGAGACGGCGAACTTTATCCGACCAGCTCTGGAGAGTGTGGTTGATACGTTCCTGGATGGCCTGGGCCTTATCAGAATTGGTTTTC
>JBJMLZ010000296.1:0-11909 GCA_045805035.1 Bacteriovoracaceae bacterium | reverse complement strand
GTCTCTGTCGCTTCATGACGACTGATGAGAAGAAGTTGTTCCTGATATTTAAAAAACGATCGGTGAGTATTCTGGGTCTCCATCGCCTTCACCGGATACCCGCCCTTGGTGAGTTGTTCATGAATGTAAGTGCCCATGTTCATCGTGTTGTTGTAGCAAACTTCCTGAAGTCCGATGACATCATGAGATTCTTTTAGAATCTCGGCGACCACAATATCCACGCGGGATTTCCAGTCTCCCAATCCACAGTGAAGGTTCATAGAGAAAATGGAAAACGCAGAAGCGATGGGGGAAAGAATCAGAAGAAGAGAAAAGATGAAAACACGCATCCAGCGAAGATCGCAATTCACTTCGAAGTCGTCAATATTCAGACAATTACAAAATTCCCGACTATTTGACTCAGGTCAGTGTGAGAAAAGTTAGCATTTCAGCGGACAGCGACTGCGGTAGGCTTTTCGAATGAAAATCCTCGTTACTCTGACTCTCATTTTTCTCTCCTCTTTTGCCTGGGGAGAAATTCTTCAGCTTCGTACCCTTATGCCGGATGAATCCGTGGTGCGTGACGATCTTCAGAGAATTCTCGCGAAAGCCGAGCTTGCTGACTTGATTGGCTTCACCGTTACCCACGCACGCAATAATAAGGCCGAGATCGTTTGTGAGAATGATCATGTGACGATTGCAGTTTCCGGCAATGAGCGCTGGTCTCAGGCGATGTACATGTCTCTCCAGCGCATGGGTTTTCTCTTTCCTCATCCGCGCATCCAGGTTTCTCCCACTCGCGAAAGAGTTCTCCGCGAATGCGGGAAAACTTTTCAGTGGAGACCAGCGCTGAAATACGCGGGATTCCACTTTCACACATTACATCCGAATGAATGGGTTCATGGGTTTCACCTCGGAGAAGAAGACATTGCCATGGACACTGTTCGCTGGCTTGCCCGCAACCAGCAGAATGTTTTTGATATCGTCCTTCTTCGCCAGGATCTGGCGACGGTCGGGAAAAATTTTAAGAGGCCTTATGCTCTCGCGAAGAAATTTGGTATTCACGCAGGGATCTGCGCAAGCTTCTCGATGCTCCAGCAAAATATTTATAAGCTGATTGATCTTCCGCAAACGTACTCTGAAACCGCCAGCATGAAGATGCTCACAGAAAGACTGAACGGACTTCTTGATACGTTCGATGCGAGCTTTATCGATCTCAAGATGGGAACGAGTGAATTCACACCGGTTGATTATGGTCGCATGATCCGCTGGATGGACAAGGCAGGACAGATCACTAAAGCTCGCGGTGTTGGTCTCATTGTGAAAGTTCATGTCTCAACGAATATGACCAAGCCACCCTATGGAAACTTTAACTTCCTCGCGCAGTATTCAATTCCAGAAGTAGGAATCCTCGCTCATACCGTTTATCTCTATGGCCTGGCGGATGAAAAAGTCCGGATGTACGGCAACACGGACTTCAAGCACATCCTGAATTTCATGCTGCAGGAAAAAAGCAAGCGTCGCGCCTGGTTTTACCCGGAGACCAGTTACTTCATTGCTCTGGATATTGATACCGGCCTTCTTCTCACCGATTACCTTCTCACGCGCGCGAGTGACATGAAGATTCTCTACGACAATAAAGTTGAAGGGCAGTTGAACTTCACAACGGGCCAGGAAATGGGTTACTGGCTCTTTGACTGGACGGTCACACTTCTCAATAACCTGGATTACAATTTTGATCCTCAAGTGGGCCTCAAGCTTCTCGGCGAGGATCAGGACACGTGGAAGAGAATCATTGATTACCAGCATGAGTACTTCAAAGAAAAACATCTTCTCGGCATCATCACTTTCCAGAATTTTGGTGACGAAATTGCGGGCGACACTCACGTCACGCTTTCACGAAATCCTCTTAAAGTCCTGAATGAAAATCCGGTGCTTCTCTCTGAAGAAATCATGCGCCTCGAGAATGCTATTGCCGCTTTCCCGAAAGATCTACATATTGCCAATGATGAGCTCCGCCTGATGATGGAACTAACGGAAATTCGCCTTCACCATGCGCTTAAAAATCGCGAGGCCTTCCTCCATCCGGCCATGATGGACGCATATCTGGCAGAAGCGGTAGAGTTCAGGAATGAGGCCCAGAAGCGCATGGATCGCCTGAAAACGAAGCACCGCCGCTACCCATCTGCGATGACCTGGGAAGAGCATAAGAACCCGACAGCGTACCCTTGGGGATACGCCTTTGGTGTAAGTCAAATGCACTACTGGGAACGTGAAGAAGAAGTGATTCGCCAGAAAAACTTCTCACCGTTTTTCATGAACATCACCGACTGGTGGGACATCATCACGAAAAATTAGTAAACGACCTTCAGGACTTCATCGATCGTCGTTTCGCCACTGGCGACCTTACGTGCCCCGTTCACCCGGATCGACGTGCTGAACTCAGGTATTAAACACTCTTCATTTCAACTTATAATAAACGTTTGGCTGTTTAACCTTCATTCGTGCATTTTCATTTTTTTTCAGCTGATCAAAAACCATGCCGGTGACATTGAGAATCCCGAATTTTACCTCGGAGATTTTGATGGTCATGATCCCTGACGAAGGATCATAGGAAAGATTGCCTTTGGATTGAGCGTGGCCAGACATCTGCGCATTCACGTCAGCATCGAGATTGTATTTTCCATCGTTCACTCTGAAATCGAGTCCCTTGATCGCAAGATCTCCGCGCGAACCTGCAACGTTTTGCAAGGCCTTCGTGAAAGCGGAAACCATGCCTTCCTCCACTGCTGCCTGAGAAAAGCTTTGCGACTTCACCGACATTTTCTTGAGACATCCGAAGATGAGCTGATTTTCCGCCGCAGTCTGAGATGCATCCTTCAGGCAGTTGAGCGCGAAGTTCTTCAGGTGAAGTTCATCATCCGCACCGATGAATTCTCCTTCGAGAACCGAGAAACTCAAGTTGTCCTGATACGAGAGATCAAGGTCATCGACATTCATCGTTCTTGCTTTCATCACAACATCCGGAGCATGCTCGAGCTTGAACTCATGTTCCTCAGATCCGGTCACTTTGAAATTCATCGCGTCCCCGATCTTTTCCACCTGAACCTGGACACCTTCTGCCATTTTCTGATTATGTTCAAATAGCGATGCCTCGCCTGAGCCCTTTGGGTCTGTGTAATTAAAGCTGAAGTCCTCGATCTTCACTCTCACATCCTGAGCGAGAGCAAACTGAGTGGAGACCAAGAGAGAAAGAAAAAACATCCGTTTCATCGTTACGTTCCTTGAAATAATCATTCAGGAATCGTTTCGGTGAGGCGCAGGAGGTTTTAAGGAAAGGTCAGGTTGAGCACCTGAGAAGGGTAATTCGTTCCGGGTCTAATCGGTCAGGCACTCGGATCCGACGATATAGACGCCATTGAGCCAGTCTTCGATCTCACGGGCAGCGGGATCTGAAAAATTTTTTAGCTCAGAAAGGAGCTTTTGTTTTTCTTCTGCGCTCAGGACATCGAGACCCTTCTCCAGAAATGAGCGGCGGTGGACCATCACAAAATCAGAAAATTCCGGAGAACAAAGTTCTCGCAAAGAATCTTCAAAGGCCTTCTCCGGCGCCTCTTGATCACGGAGAACTTTTAGTGAAGCGAGAAAAGTAATTTTCGAAAGCTCAGATTGGTTCATCATGTTGAAGCCCCACGCTTCTGTCACATCATCCAGTCTTTCCGTTCTGCCATCAAATGGTCTCAGCTTCAGAAACTTGCAGTTCTTCGGCCCGTCGTTGGCAAAAAGATTTTCCCACATGAAGGGTTTTCGCTGAAGAAGTGCTTCCACATTCATGATGTGTTCCCGCGGAATTTCCGGAGAAATCACTTTCGGTCCTGTCCACGCCATCGAGACATGCTGAGGAATAAGCCAGGCAATGTCCTGGAGATAATTTTCCGGCATCTTTCCGAAGACCTTCTCGAGGATCGGATCAAAAGTGTAATACGAAGGACAGAAAACAATTTTACCTTTGAAAGTTTCGCGGACGCGTTCAATGACTTTTGCCTGGACTTTAGCGAGATTGGCGTGCGGGTGCATATCATCGAAGAAAATCCCGAGGACATCGATTCCCACATCGGAAAGTTGATGAAGCTTTTGTTTTAATAAACGCTCATCATCTGCTGCCAGTTCATCACTCAGTCCAAAAGGACTTAATGCCACACCAAACTTAATGCCCTGAGCACGAAAGACACCGGAAAGATTTCGCAAGAACGAGAGAAAACCTGCGTCCCACTTGGATCGCCAAGCTTTTCGCAGATGCTGGTCCTGTTTAGGGGCGTAAATGTAGAAGTCTCCCCCAACCTTCTTCAGAAAAGTGGCGTATCCCTCTCTCGACCCGGAAGGCCATGCTGGCCCGAAAAAACCTTCTACAACTCCGTATTGCATAAAGGAGAGATTATCATTAGAACTAACCTATGCAACATGTTCTTGTAATTGATGATGAGCTCGACATTCTTGATAGCGTAGAGGCCGTGCTCGACATCGACGGTTATAAGACGTCCCGTTGTTCTGAGCCACTGAAGGCTATCGCTCTCATGAAAACTTTAAAACCAGATCTCGTCATTCTCGACGTGATGATGCCGATGAAATCGGGGCCGGAAATTCTTCTGGAAATGAAGTCGACACCTGAGCTGAAAAAAATTCCGTGCATACTCATGAGTGCGGGAACGAATGTGAATTACGAGCAGGAAAAATACGGCTGGGACATTTACATGAAAAAGCCGTTCGATCTGGATGATCTTCTCGCCAACGTCAAAAAACTAATCTGACCAGAATTCACCCAGGTCTTTCAGGATGCTCGCAGAGACGAGCTCCCGGGGAGATTCCTGAAACCAATCCTGAGGCATGGACTGACTGTAGCTCTTCTCGAGAAACCTATCGTCCATGAGAATAATAATTCCCTTATCCGTTTCTGAACGAATAACTCTTCCTGCGGACTGAACCGCTCTCGCCATCGCCGGATAGGTGTAAGCGTAATCAAAACCTTTCTGGTAATTGTTTTCAAAATAAGCGCGCATTTCTTCGCGCTCAAAATCAAAAGTCGGAAGTGGCGGACCGACAACAAAAGCGCCGATCAGCATGTCACCCGGATAGTCGACTCCCTCGGAGAAATGTCCTCCCTGAACTGCAAAGACGATCGTCGGGATCGCTTTTGCCCTCAGGACTTCCAGCACACTCTCCACGTCATCATTTTTCATGAATCGCGGCTGAATTATAAGTCTCGTTCCCACTGGAGTCTTAAATTCCTTTGCGGTCCTTTCCATGAACTCGAAGCTCGGGAAAAGGGCGAGATAATTTCCCTCTTTCACGGAGGCCACGCGATGAATGGTCTCCGCAATCTTACCGGCACTGGTTTCCCGTTGCGCGTACTTGGTTGAGATCTGCGGAATAATCATGAGCTTTCGTTTCTTGGGATCAAACGGCGACTTGAATTCAGCAGTGATAAGATTCTTATGCAGAAGCCCCGAGAGGCGGCCGTAGTAATCAAATGGCTTCAGTGTCGCTGAGAACGCGACAACGTTCTCATAATTTTCATAGCGCGGCTGAATGAGTTCCGAAGCATCACAACAGGTAATCTTTATTGCGCCCGTGTGACCTTCCGGCCACCAACTGATGAAAAACTGCGGCCGGGCTTCACCATGGATCTGCTCGAGAATGTCGGTGAACTCTGACCAGTAAAAAACAAAACGGAGAACAATGTCGCGAGGTTTGATCTCGACATCGGAATCCAGATACGAAGAGAGATAACCGCGAAGTGTTTCTCTCATCTCAAGGAACGGCTCGAGGTCCGGTTCAATCTTTTCTTTCTTCTTTCCTTCCGGCCCACATTCCATAATGAGCGCGAGCGATTCATTCAGAAGTTGTTCTCCGTCGCGCGCAAATTTCTTCGGAAGATCCTGGATCTCTTTTCGCATTTTCTCGAGCTGAAGTCCCGAGAGCACCGGCGAGTAATAAGTCATTGTCCGTTGCGGAAGATTGTGGGCCTCATCGATCACGAGATTCGGCTTTCCTTCCTCCTCAAATCGAACATGCGGAAGGCGCCCGAGGGCACTGCGATTGGCGAACACATAATCGTAATCGCAGATGACGGTATCCATCTCATCGATCGCTTCAAGTTGCAGCTCAAAGGGACACACCTGATATTTCTCCGCCATGTTCTTCATCACGCGCGCAGAGATTTTCTTTTTCTTGTGCAATTGTGCTTTCAAATCGTGCTTAAAAACTTTGTCGTAATAATCTTTGGCGTACTCACAGTACTCCGGATTACAGAGTGGTTCTGCTTTCATGCAGAGCTTGCTCTTCGCAGTCAGCGTGAGCGACTTTACTCCACACCCTTTTTCCTGAAACTTTTCAATCGCCTCTTCCGCGACAAGTTGCTGGCTGTTTTTCGGAGTAACGTAAATGACTTTCTGCCCGCGTGCCATCGCTTCCCGAAGCGCGGGATAAAGAACACCAACAGTTTTTCCCAGACCGGTCGGCGCCTGGATCATCATCGGACGTTTTTCTTCGAGTCCATCCGCGATCGTCGCGATCAATTCTTCCTGGCCGCTTCTTGGCCTTTCAAAGGGGAACGGAAACTCTTCCGCCATTTTTTTTCTGCGAAGAGTGCGCTTCTCCGCTCTTCGCGCGTCTTCCACCAATTCTTTCATCCGGCGATTGAGCCATTTTTCATAGACGGCAGGATTGAAGTTCACTTCCCAGTCGTAACTTTCGCCGTTCCGTGAAGACACGAGATGAAGATTCAGTGTTGGCTCCTCCCCTGTCTGAAGCCAGTGCATGTAACCGTAGGTCTGCAGTTGCAGCACGTAAGGATGATTGTCCCATCGCTCCTGGATCATTTTCCGGAGTTCATGAACATTGAAGCTTGATTTGATTTCTTCGATCAGAGGATGGTCTCCGGGAATCATCCCGTCCATGCGGCCTTCGATCTCGAAGGAAAAATCCTCAAATTGAAACTCGTGCGAAATGCGTACTTCCGCCAGATACTCGGCACACTCGGCTTTTCTCTTCTCCTGAATGCGAAGATGGAGCTCAATCCCTTTCTGAAGTGAGTTGGGACCCATGCCGGAATTGGCCTCGATACTTCCCGTGAGCGGGGAAGGAACCGCAAATTCCTGCACACCCATCGAAATTTTCTTCATATCAAAGTCAGGTTCGTCCCGCTCGGGATCTGGTCAATAAAAGATTTAAGAACCTCTACTGGATGCGCTTCAAGCCCCTGGCCGCGAAGATGTCTTACCAGCGCCCCATTCCGGTGCTGAACGTAAACCTTCTTCGCTTTCGTCTCGATAATGGTCCGGTTAAGATCGTTCCAGTCTGCATGATCTGACATCACAAATCCCCTGTCGTAACTTCCTCTCCCCCAGCCTCCGTTCTGCATCCAGCCCGAAGCGAAAGCAGTCTTGTACTCGCCAAGGTGTTCTCCCCATTCTTCGGTGAAGATCGACGGAGGAGCTAGAATCAGTTCACCAACAAGCTTAGATTTTTCTTTTATGCGCTCTTTAATTGTCATGGTTTTCGCAAGTGTACGCCCTTCATCACGATAACACTGCGTAAGTGGCACGATCGTAGGATGAACGATCACGTGATCAACCGGAAACGGAGCAAGCTCTGCTAAAATTCTCTGCGCTTTTCCCAAAGAATATCCAAACACAATCGAGTTGATTCCGCGTTCAGCATTTTCTTTGTACCACTCGTAGATATTCTGGCCGTGCGGCTGATTTTTCTGCCACACAAATCTCGGCGTACCGAAAGTCGCTTCCGTGATAAACACATCACACTCGATCACTTCAAATGGTTCACACGATGGATCCGCATCACGTTTGTAATCGCCACTAGCAACCCAAACGTCATTTCCTCTCTGCACGCGCACTTGTGACGAACCAAGAATATGTCCGGCAGAGTGAAAACTCACAGTGACGTCACCGAGCTGAAAACTTTCCCGGTAAGGAAAACTTCTCACTGAAATATTTTTTCCGAGTCGCGTTTTAAGCAGCTCCACTCCCGTGCGCTCTGTGATGTAAAGTTTGCTTCCCTTCCGCGCGTGATCGCTGTGCGCATGAGTGATGACTGCGACATCAACACCCTTATGAGGATCGATGTAAAATCCACCCGCTTCGCAATAAAGACCTTTTTCTGTCCAGGTGATGAGAGGAGAAGAAGAAAAATGCATGACGAAATAGTCCCACAAAGCAAAATGGTTATCAAATCTTTCGACGAGTAAACACGCTTCGTTGACGGGGCCGTCCTTCACAGGAACATCACGAGCGGCGACAGTCTCTCCCGACAAGGAGAAGTCATGAGAATTCACCACTTAAATTGCAGCACTTGCTGCCCGATGGGCGGCCACTACATGGACGGTATCACTCCCGGAATAGGAGAAGCGAAAGTCGTCTGTCACTGCCTGTTGATTGAAACGAATGATGGTCTCGTGCTGGTGGATTCCGGCATGGGTTTGAATGACGTAAAACACCCTGAACGAATCAATACTCTTTTCCGCAAAGTTCTTCTCCGTCCTGCGCTTCGTCCGGAAGAAACCGCGTACGAACAAATCATCGCTATGGGATTTGATCCACGCGATGTGAGACACATTGTTCTCACCCATCTGGATTTTGATCACGCTGGTGGCATCGATGATTTTCCGTGGGCACAAGTTCACGTGATGAACGCTGAAAGAGAGGCCACTCTTCATCGTGATACTCCGATTGCAAAGGCCCGCTATAGCATGGGACAACTCTCGCACGAGATGGAGTGGAACGTTTACAGTCACGAGGGCGAACGCTGGTTTGGCTTTGAAGCTGTTCGCGATCTCAAAGGTCTTCCACCGGAAATTCTTTTTGTTCCTCTCGTGGGTCACACCTGGGGACACGCTGGGGTTGCCGTGAACACCGACGAAGGCTGGCTCCTTCATGCGGGCGATGCTTACTTTTTCCGCGGAGAAATGGACAAGGAATATCACTGCACGCCAGGTATGCGTGCCTATCAGAAAATGATGGAAGTCGACCGGAGACAGCGCCTCTACAACCAGACGCGCTTGCGTCAACTGGTGGACCGTCATTCGGATGAAGTGACTGTCTTCTCGGCCCACGACCCGATGGAGTACCTCGCGCTTAAGGAAGGAATCCTGAGGAATCTGCGCTCTGATCTCCTGAGACCGGGCCCTGCACTCGATGACATTCCGGTGTATTAGGTCTTTTGAAAAGATTTAGTGGCTAAGGTATTCCCACAGTGTTACACCCTATTGGAACTGGCCAAGCAGAGTCCCCGGAATTGTTCCTGTGTCCTCTTTGGCGTCCCTTTATGCCTTAGGAGGTTTTATGGGTAAGAAAATTTATGTTGGTAATCTTCCGTTCTCTGCTACGCAGGAATCACTCGGCGAATTGTTCGGTCAATTCGGTGCTGTGACTTCTACAAAAATCATCACTGACCGTGATACAGGCCGTTCAAAAGGCTTCGGATTCGTAGAAATGTCAGACGCTTCAGCTGCTGACGCTGCTATCGAAAAACTCCACGGTTCAGACATGGGTGGAAGAAACCTCACTGTTAACGAAGCTAAGCCAATGGAGCCACGTACTGGTGGATTCGGCGGCGGTCGCGGTGGAGACCGTGGCGATCGCGGTGACCGCGGTGGTTTCGGCGGCGGTAACAAGCGCTGGTAATTTGTAAGTAAAATTACACAACCAAAAGGGACCCGAAAGGGTCCTTTTTTTTTGTTAATTTTTTCTTTAAAGAGGCCGATAAGACTCTGAACTTACAGGGTCAGGACATGTCCTACTTCGGCAAATTCCTCTACATCGAAAACGACGGCAAGGTTCTCGATCTCGTCCTTCAGGACAAATCCCTTCTCGATAAATTTCCGAGCTCATTCGCACGCACGATCAATGAAGCATCCAATGTCCTCGATAAATCCGGCAGAGAAATCCGGTTGATTCTAATGTCAGAGAAGATGGCAAAGACCGTCGACACTGAAGGCCTCAAGAAAAAACTCGAAAGTTTTCCGTATCTCAAAATCGTGCTCGTGCCTTCACCGTCAAGCTACATGGAGCTCGTGAAACACGTTCAATTTGAACTGAGTGCCAAGCATGACTGGAGAAATAACCAGGACGATGGAACGAAGATGAATCAGGAAATCTCGGGTGGGGATGACCTTTACATGCAGATATCGATGCGTGATTTTGTCGTCACTCCGAAATCCTATTTCAACATTTACCTTCGTCTCTCGCAGGGCCGCTACATCAAGATCATTAAGGCGGGCGACGATCTCACGAGTGAGCAGTTCGAGCATTATCGCGCAAAAGGCATTGATGAATTTTTTGTGCCGAAACCTGAACATGAAAAATTCATTCATCTCCAGGGAACGCTATCAACGGAAGTCGTTCTCTCTGATGCCTCTCATGGATTCAAGATCAAGACAGTGATGAAGCTTGGTGCGAATGTTACTGCCAATCTTGTGAAGTGCGGGATCTCACCAGATCGCATGGATAATGCTCATCTCTTTCTTGATCAGACGATCCACGTTCTCCGGAATATGAAATTAAATAACGAAGTAGTAACGAGCTATCTGAAAAACATTGATAAGGGTGAGCACACTTCAGCAGTTGCTTTCATCGCGGGAATTCTCGCCAATCACCTCGGTTTTGAATCTTCGAAGTCGATTAAGGTCGTCGGCATCACTGCGCTTCTTCACGACATAGGTCTCTATGATCTTGATCCGAATTTCATCGAGGGATCAGAGCTCAGTGACGAAAAAGCCAAAGAGATTTTTCAGAAGCACGCTTCGCATGGAGCGCAGATTCTTCGCGCGACCGGTGCCTTTGAGGAAGTGATTTGCGATGCTGTGGAAAATCACCACCGCCGTCGCATGGGAGAAAACGCGAGAAGACGTTCGACTTCAATGAATCTTGTGACTGAGATCATTTCGGTGTCCGATGAGTTCTTTAATTCGGTGATTCATCATGGGTATTCGCCGGAGAAGGTCAGATTCTTTATGGAAAACGAGCTAAAGACTTATTCTCCCAATGTGGAAAAGGCGTTCCAACTTCTGACGAAGGGGAAAAGAGCGGCCTAATTTTTTATGTCGCCGCGCAACAAGCAAAAAATTCTCTATCATGAATAAAAAAAGTTGTGATAATTTTAGGTAGTTACGTCGCAAGAGTTCTCGGGCCTGTAGCTCATGATTCTCTGGTAGCGCGCATCCCTGGCCTTAAGGAGGTTTTCATGGGTAGCAAGATTTATGTTGGTAATCTTCCATTTTCTGCAACATCTGAACAGCTGAACGAAATGTTCTCTAAGTTCGGCACTGTTGATTCTGCGAAGATCGTTATGGACCGTGACACTGGTCGCTCGAAAGGTTTCGGCTTCGTCGAAATGTCTTCTGGTGACGAAGCTGCAGCTGCCATTGAGAAACTCAATGGTCAGGACATGGGCGGACGTTCACTCGTTGTGAATGAAGCTCGTCCAATGGAGCCACGTACAGGTGGCGGCGGCGGTGGTCGTGGTGGATTCGGCGGCGGCGGCGGCGGACGCGGTGGTGACCGTGGCGGCTTCGGCGGAGGCCGTGGCGGCGATCGCGGTGGTGACCGCGGCGGAAACCGTTGGTAATCTCCAATTAAAGATTTCCTAAGCAGAAGGCCCTCGAAAGAGGGCCTTCTTATTTGTTACGATCTGTGAATGATTAAGCAGATCCCACTCCCCGAAAAAAGATTCAGCTGGTACGACGTCACAGCACCCGACGACGCTGATATCTCCACTCTCGCTCACGAATTCGATCTTCCTTTTCTCCTCGTTCAGGATTGTCTGAAACCCGAGCATTTACCGAAGTACGAAGTGACCGAAGAAGGCTTTCACTTTCTGATGATGAGATCCTACGACAAGGACGCGAAGGCCGATGC
>JBJMLZ010000295.1:0-3388 GCA_045805035.1 Bacteriovoracaceae bacterium | reverse complement strand
CATGGTCAGTCCGCGACCAGCGGTCTTCGGTGAGACGAAGACTCGGGTCAAGCCTCTGCATTTCAGCGGTAATTTTTGACTGAAGATCAACCACCATCTGGTGGAACTCTCTCTTCTTTTCTTCGAGCTTTATCATAGGAAAACCTTATCACAGGAGGTGCCGGATCACGAGATGACATTAAACAGGGTTTGATACAGAGCATTCTCATTGCCCCTATGGGAATACCAGTTGCTTCCCATCGGGAGTGCGAGAAAATAGAAAAAAGCATTTAATAAAGGGCCCGCATGAAGTCTGTCCTGAGGTTCCTCCGTCCGATCGGAACGCTCCTCATTTTTCTTTTTGCTTTCTTTTGTATCGTAAGCTCTGAAGTTGTCCGCGAATACAACGAAGGCTCTTTCTTCAAGAGGGGTCTCGAGTACACCGCGGGATTTGAAAATCGTTTCTACGATTTCCGGATGAGACAAAATATTAATCCGAATTATCGGAGTAAAGAAATTGTTCTCATCAACATCGATGACTATTCACTTTCTAAACTCGGTATCTTCCCACTGCCGAGAACAGTGTGGGCCGATCTTCTGAAAAAGCTTGATACGTTTGGCGCAAAAGTTGTGGCCTTCGACGTCATGTTCCCGGAGAAATCCCCTTCGACAGAAAAGTTTAATCCGGACGCCATTCTTTCAAAGGCCATGAAAGATTTCCAGAAGGACGGTAAGCGGGTTTTCATCGGATACAACATCGTACGCGAAGGTTTTCTTCCGGATGATCAGGTGATCAAAGAGGCCCCGGTGGAGATTCTCACCGATCTCGTGAACACGCAGTCCACTGCTCAGATGAATGAAATGCTGATTTCAGCGTTCACCTATCCGATTGAAGAAATCTCGGCGAGCGAAGTCGGTCTCGGCTTTATTTCGATGGAGCCGGACGCAGACGGTATCTTCCGGAAGTATCAGCTCATCGCGAACGTGAATGGGGACTACATCGGCTCCCTCGGCTTCAATGCGTACGAGGCCTGGGTCGGAAAGAAAAACTTCGTTAAAATTTCCCAAACCCTTGGTGATGAAGTCACCGGTGTCCTTGAGCTGGATGAAGATCACCAGCTCCGGATCGATGGTCAGGGACAAACGCCGATACGTTTCCAGGGGCAGGAACAACAGTTCCCGAACTTTTCTCTCTATGACGTCCTTGAGGCCAAGGATGACAGCACTAAGATGAAAGCGTTATTTAACGGCAAGCTCGTTTTCGTTGGCTCGACTGCCGAAGGCGCCCACGATCTTCGACCGACACCTTTGGACGTAAAGACTCCTGGGGTCTACGCGCACATCAATTTTGCGCAGATGCTGATCAGTAAGTATCTCTTTGCCTCTGAAAACGACTCCCTGAAACTCTCCATTGCTCTTCTGATTCTGGGTCTTCTTATTTTTATTCTGGTTCATCGCTTCGATAACGCTCTCATTGATCTCTTTGTCGTCATGGTCATCATGGGCGGATCATATTTTGCCGACCAAAGCTACTTCCTTCCTCATGGCTACAAACTAAAACTTTTCTACTGCTACTTCTGTTTCATCTCGACCTACTCCTGGCATACGTTCCTCAACTTCTATGAGGCCAACAAGGAAAAGCGCCAGATCAAGGGAACGTTCGCGCGCTATGTGGCCCCAACAGTCGTGGATGAAATGCTGAAGGATCCGGAGAACATTCAGGTCGGCGGAAAAAAAATGGACATCACTTGTCTCTTCTCTGACGTCAGAGACTTCACGTCAATCTCCGAAGGATTGTCGGCGCAGGATCTCGCGAACATGCTGAACACTTACATGAATGAGATGACCGACATTGTGTTTGAAACGCTGGGGACACTTGATAAATATATCGGTGACGCTATCGTCGCAATCTGGGGTGCCCCACTGTCGATCGGCAACCACGCTCAACATGCCGTCGAGGCCGCCATCCGCATGACAGAAGCAATGCCCATGATCAACGAAGAATTCGCGCGAAAAGGGCTTCCGTTTTTCCACGTGGGTATCGGTCTCAATACCGGTGAATGCTCTGTCGGCAACATGGGATCGACGCGAATTTTCTCGTACACCGCTCTCGGTGACAACATGAACCTCGGCGCGCGGCTTGAAGGTCTCTGCAAATATTATGGCGCTCAGATTCTTATCTCGCAAAACACACTTGATCGCATCGACACCCAACGGATTCAGACAAGACCCGTGGACAAAGTGATCGTGAAGGGCCGCACTCAGGCGGTGGGTATCTATGAAGTCATCTCAAAAGTTCATTACATGGGGAAAGAACCGGAGACTCTCCAGTTTTATCTTTCCGGATGGCAGTTTTTCACGCATCGAAATTTCCGGGCGGCCCTTGATGTCTTTAATCAGATCCTCACGAGTCACCCGGAGGACAAAGTCTCAAAGCGCCTGAAGGTTTTGTGTGAAAAATATCTCGCGGATCCGGCGCTTGTGACCGATGACTTTGATGTCACGAAGATGATGGAGAAGTAATGCGCCCATTGTGTGTCCTCCTTCATGGCTACCCCAATAATTCCACGATCTGGAAGGAGCAGCTTCCGCTGCTGGAAAAAAGATTCGACATCCTGAATCTTTCGCTTCCGGGAAGCGAAGACGGCAAGGTAAATCAGGAAGAACTCAAGCTCGAAAGGTTAGTTGCGCTCTACAAAGAAAAAATTCTCTCTGCGGGGAATGAAAAGATCATTCTCGTGGGCCATGACATTGGCGCCTTTGTGCTGTCAGAAGTTTCCCGCGCGCTTGGAGAAAAAGTGATTGCTCGTGTGTATATGGGCGGAATGGACTTCCGTCTTTTTTCTCATCGACTGAAGACCTCAGATCAGAAATTCCGCTCATGGTATGTGGCGCTTTTTCAAACGCCGATTCTTCCGGAGCTCATTATCCCGCGAATGAAGAAGCTTCTTTCCCTGAAGCTTTATCGTGACACTCCCGAGCTTCTTGCTGAGGCCCCTCACGGATTTACACCGGTGGGTATTTATCGTGAACTCATTGCCGGCATCAAACGCAGTCGCGATGAAAAAGGGCAGATTTCGGGCAGGACGCTCTTCCTTTTTGGGGATCGGGACCCGTACATCGGCGCTCCTTTATCAGAGGATATCGGGAAGTATTACGAAAGTGCGGAACTCAAAGTCCTTTCCGGCGGCCACTGGTTTATGCGTGAAACCCCTCATAAAACCAACATTCTCCTCGAAGATTTCATCAATCGCTCTGTCTAAAGTTTTGACAGCACCTATAAGTTCTCCCGGAACGGTCGTCTCACGTCCTGATTCAGTCCATGATGATGATTATGAAACTGATCAAGGCCTCGGAACTTGAAAACGGCATCGACTTTGTCCATGGGATTCCCTGGGACCTGGGTGTT
>JBJMLZ010000294.1:0-5822 GCA_045805035.1 Bacteriovoracaceae bacterium | reverse complement strand
CAAAAGCTGAAGAAGTGAGAAGCATCAGAACGATGAAAAGTTTCATGGAATACCCCTTTTAAAATTGGGGCGAAAATAACAGATGAATTTCAATCTGAGGAGAGGCCTTGAAGAGATTTCAGGTCAGTTTAGGCCACAATTCAGCTGGAGCTGCCCTTTACCCAGAAGGAACAAAGCGCTGACCTGGCTGCCGTGAATGGTTTCATCCGAATAAGTCCTTCATCGTATCGAACATTTTCATCTTAGAAAGGTGATTCCGGATATAGGTCTTGTTCTCCGGCTTGTACCAGAAGAAGAACGCGCGTTGTTTTGTCTTGTCATCCAATGAGATCGCAGTCTGCACCGGTTTCAACGTATACGGATGAAGCCCTGAATAATAAATCTCGGTCGCGACCGTCATCGGAGTCGGAGTGAAGTCCTGGATCTGCTCGAGCTTATATCCCAATGCTTTCGTCTTCGCCGCGAGCTTCGCCATATCTTCCGGTTTACAACCGGGATGCGAAGAAATGAAGTACGGGATGATTTCCTGCTTGAGTCCCTTGCGCTTTGAGAGATCCTCAAACTTCTTCTTGAACGTTTCAAAGTAATGGAACGCAGGCTTACGCATGAACTTCAACACGTCATCTTCGGTGTGCTCAGGCGCAACTTTCAGGCGCCCGGAAACGTGATGAGTGACGAGCTGTTCAACGTACGCTTCATCTTCCTTCACGTGAGTGGAGCGCGGATCAAACATCAGGTCATAACGAAGTCCCGAAGACACAAACGCCTTCTTCACTTTCGGGTGTTTCGAAACTTCTTTGTAAAGCTCCGTCATCTTTTGCGGATTTGTTTCAAGGTTATGACAGATTTGCGGGAAGACACACGAGGGTGCTGAGCATTTGTCACACAAGTCCTGATCAATCCCCTTCATTTTGTACATGTTCGCAGATGGCCCCCCGAGATCAGAAAGATAGCCTTTGAAGTCCGGCATTCTGGTGATCTGCTCGACTTCATCCATGATGGATTTTTTCGAGCGAGATGCGATCATTTTTCCCTGGTGAGCGGAAATCGTGCAGAAACTACAACCGCCGAAACAACCGCGGTGAGTGTTCACGGAAAACTTGATCATCTCAAACGCGGAAATAGGTCC
This sequence comes from Bacteriovoracaceae bacterium, assembly GCA_045805035.1. Classification (GTDB taxonomy): domain Bacteria; phylum Bdellovibrionota; class Bacteriovoracia; order Bacteriovoracales; family Bacteriovoracaceae; genus Peredibacter. The sequence continues at coordinate 4,693 of JBJMLZ010000294.1, read as the reverse complement.
GCGGTCTTTGTATTTCGGGTGCGGAAGACGCGTGTAAGGCAGATCCCATGAAGCGTCGATCTCTTTTTCCGTCATGGTCTGATAAGGAGGATTGATGACGAGGGTCTTCCCTTCCACTTTCTGCGTGAGGCGCTTGGCAAATTGCTTATTACTTTCCACTTCCACATGCATGAAATTGCGCGAATACTTTTTCTTATCTTCCAGGCACTCTTCGTGCGAAGTCAGCTCGAAAGTATCCCACTGCTTGTTTTTCGGAAGCTCTTCATCGCCGAGAAGAAAGGCCGTCTGCGGAATTGTCTTGAGATTCTGAAACGGAGTTCCGCGCGTGAGATATTTCACGATATCGCGGATCGGTTGCTCCCCCATTCCGTAAACCAGAAGATCTGCCCCACTTTGCGTGAGAATGTTCGGCATGAGTTTGTCTGACCAGTAATCGTAATGAGTGACTCTGCGAAGTGACGCCTCAATACCGCCGATGATCACCGGCACATCCGGATAAAGTTTTTTCAGGCACTGAGTGTAGACCGTCGTCGCGTAGTCCGGACGAAAATCCGTTGAACCACCCGGAGTGTAGGCATCGTCTGAGCGGAGTCTTTTTCCGGCGGTGTACTTGTTCACCATCGAGTCCATATTTCCCGAAGTCACTCCGAAGAAATATTTTGGCTTCCCGAATTTTTTGAAGTCGCGAAGATCGTCGCGCCAGTTAGGTTGCGCGATGATCGCGACCTTGAGGCCCATCGATTCAAAGATCCTTCCCATCACCGCTGCACCAAACGCCGGATGATCGACGTAAGCATCGCCGGTCACGAGAACAACATCGAGCTCGTCCCAGCCGCGCTTTTCCGCTTCTTTTTTAGTGAGAGGGAGCCAGGCCGTAATCGGCAGCTCTTTAGGATCAAAAGTCATGGGGGGAATGTAATCGCCCGGGGGTCTTATGACAATGAAAGGGTATTTCTTACAGAGCTATTCAGGCCGGTTCTTTCACGTAGTTCAGGAAGCTTCCCTCGAAGATCGAGAGATATTCCTCCAGCGGAGTGCCCTTGTAGGCCTTAAAGACCTCAGCAAACACCTTCCAGAGCTTATCCTCGCCCTGAGTGAGAAGGGCGTAGGAAAGTTCCTGTCCTGCCATTAAACACTTCGAAAGATCGAGGAGGTCATTGTGAATCCCCACCGGAATGTCAGTGCCGTAAAGATCACCGTGGTGCTGACGGATAATGACCGCCGCTTCCGCATTTCCGATCTTATTCAGCTCCACCATCGAAGCAGAAAGTGAAGCGTGCCACTTGATTTCTTCTTTCTCTTCATCCGTAAGCTGAGAAATCTCTTTCAGGTGACGGTAATGGACATGCTCAGGTTTTTTCAGCGACATGTCTGAGAAAAACGCGGCAAGAACCACCGTCTTCACTTCGTCTTTTTTGTGAGCGCGTGATCGCCCATCAAGAATCTGAGTGACGATGAAGCTCGTGAGCTGAACAAAGCGATAATTGAAATCAAGCTCAGGCCTCTCGCGCAGATTCTGAAGATAGCTTACGGCCTGGATGCCTTTGCCCTTCGAGACTTCCTCAATCACCTGGTTCATGAGCGTTTCACAGAGTTCAATCACCCGTGGTTTAAGTCCAATACTTGCGACGATATCGCGAACCGTGCCGAACACTTCCGATGTCGCCTGCTCCTTTTTCTCAGGCGAGTCGTACTCCTGCTCTACCCGGTTGATCATGTTGTTCATGAGGAGATTGGCGAAATCTTTTCCGAATCTTCTTTCAAAGAAAAGTTCCTTCACTCCACGGGAGCGATAACTTTCAAGTACACTCACGTCCATCACTTCGAACGCAGGAATGCGCTTGATGAATTTTCCCGGAGAGAGATTCAGGAACAGCGGAAATGGCATCATCTTAAAGTGAATCAGACAATCAATCGGAATACCCACGAAACCTTCGATACTCTGCTTGTCACCGAGGATTGTCTTCAGGTGCGCGAGAAGCTCTGACCAGTCCGTGGAATGAAAGACTTTGGTGAAGCCCGGAGTATCATGATCAGAGACGAGAAGGATGTGAGTGATCTGGTCTTTCTTGTCTTTCACAAACATCGCAAGACGGGCGAGATCCTGAGCGTCCGTCGGAGCGTCCACCACCAGCACGTCGAGCTTTGGGAAAATAGAGAGGATGGTCTCCATCTCATCGAAGGTGTCGTAGAAAACCGGAAAGCATTCCTTGATCTTCAGGCATTCAGCATCGAGGAAAGAACGGAAGTCCGCTCTCTGGGTATAAACAAGAACCTGATTCATAGTAGTTTTATCGACCATTCCCGGCCGAAACTTAAGGGAACCATCAGAATAAATAAATACTCATTCGGGAATGTTCAGACTTTCTAAGCAATACCCAGAAATGCGAGTTTTTCTCTGCGGTTAAGGGCCTTAAAGCGGGCCTCAAATTTCGAGGCGGCGGAACGATCTTTGAAGCGTTTTTTAAAGATCATTTCTGAAGGGGCACTTGTCCGGAAAAACTTCGCTCCTTTCTTTCCTTCCGCGTGTTCGCGAAATCGCCGTTCAAGATCGGTGGTGATACCAGTGTAGAGATGACCTTTTTCGGTGCGGATGACGTAGGCGTACCACGCAGAACTTTTCTTCATGCTATGATGATAACTAATGAGAGCGAAATTTGTTATTCCTTTTTCCGAGCTGCGATTCTCCTACGCACGCTCGGGCGGTGCCGGCGGACAGAATGTGAACAAGGTGAATTCCAAGGTCATCATGGACTGGGATCTCACTGCCTCACCTTCTCTTCCCGAGGATGTGAAAGAACGCTTTCGCGCGCGCTATAAAAATCTCATCAAGGAAAATGGCGAGGTCCAGATTCAGTCAGACCGTGAACGTTCACAAAAAATGAACGTCGATGATTGCATCAAAAAACTTCACGAGATGATTGAGAAGGTCGCCGTTCCCCCGCGTCCGCGGAAGAAAACCAAACCGACAAAAAGTTCAGTGAGAAAACGCCTCGACTCCAAGAAGCTTCATTCAGCTAAAAAAGAGTCGAGGCGGAAGAATTACTGATTGGCCTTGGTTACGCAACGTTCGTTGGAGTAGCCCATAGGAAGGCGCAGGTTCTTGTGTTTGATAATCGACCACGGAACCACACGCTTGGTCGGATCAAAGAGGTCCTGGTATTCCATCTGCGGTTGAGACGCTGAATCCGGATCAAAGAAGAAATTATTCCCCGCAATACCACAACGGGTTTCTTTTACCGGTTGCTTCAGCTGGCTTTTGACAAGAAGTGATGACGAACCTTCAAGCTCCTGCACTTTTCTCCACATGAGGATCAAAGCGATGTGATAGCGCGGTCCCTGGAACCAACGAAGGCGAATGTTGACCGGTTTACCGGCCTCCATTCTCACAAGCTGGTTAGCACAAAAGAATTTACTTGGTGTCTGATGATCTCCGTCGATGATGCTGACATTGCCACCAGAAGTTTCGACTTCAAAAGTAGAGCCGTCGTCGGAGATGAGACCAATCTCGTAGTAGCCGGGCGAATCGCCGTCCTCGAGTTGAAGCTTACCCGTGAACTCGATCCCGAAGTTTTCGATGAGGACTTGTCCCATCGAGTTCATGATCATAGTTCCATCTTCGCGAGGGAAACCTTTGTCAAATTTCCGCGTCGGGATATTCAGTCTGCTCATGTAGATCTGGCCATCGAGGACTTTGCCTTTCTGAAGGAGTTCAGAAAAATGCTGAATCTTCTCAGGATTTCCATCGTAGAGTTTTCCAACGAGACCATGGCCGTAGAGGATTTCTTCGCTCTCTTCTTTCAGCGGATCGCAGATATCTTTTTCTGAGGGAGCTTTGGTATCGACAACTTTGTCAGCTGGTTTATCCGCAGGTTTATCCGCCGGCAGGTCTGCAGGTTTGTCGGCAACAGCGACAGCTCCATCAGACGCCGGTGACTGCGGATCACTTCCCGAAGGAGCGGCGAGAGATTCTGAGTTTCTCGGATTCATCGCGTAGAAATCACTTTTATCATTACAGGCAGAAACGAGTAGCAAAGGAAGTGAAAGGAGACAGGCCGAGGCGAACTTCAGCTTTTTCATTCATAAACTCCGTGTATAAACTGAGAAGATTCTAAACCGGCCCGTATGTTTTATCTGAATTTAGGTCAAGAAATTTTTCTGATCCCTTGAGATTCACCGGGTTGAAGGAAAATCAAAATCAGAAAATTTATTGGAGTTCAGTTAATTTGCCAGAAATTTCTGTCAACCGTAAAAGAGTCCACAGTCCGGACACTCATTTAAGTTCGGTGAGAATTTTGTCCCGCACGCCTGGCAGGTGACACTCGAAAGATTGGGATCAAAAACTTCTGAGAGATGATTGAAGTCAGGTTCATGACCTTTCAGATGCCGAAGATAATCTTCCTGAAAGTAATCCGCGAGGGCCTTTTCATCTTCATGCTTCCCCCACACTTCCACTGTGACTGTGCAACCAGTAGTGCACGTGTGACCGTTCGTGCGAAACTCCACCACGACTCCTCGGTCTTTGAGTTTCAGCTGATGAACTTTGGCCTCATTGATGTTCATGACACCGAGAAAGATACCTTCCATATTCACGCCCTGAATTTGTCTTCAAGGTAAGTGAGATAATCCTTCACCCGGATCTCCCCCACAATATCTTTGGTGGTGATGCTTCTTCCGTGGCGATGAATTTTTT
>JBJMLZ010000293.1:0-7183 GCA_045805035.1 Bacteriovoracaceae bacterium | reverse complement strand
TCCAGCCAGTGAAAGAAGGCTTCTACTGGCCGGTCCTTGAGAAGTACATCAAAGAGAACTCGCCTCTTCGCTGTCACTAAGCGGATTGATCGTACTGATCAGTCCGGAGCATAACCAGAGTGCAGGCGTGAACGACTTCGATGCCGTTCTTTGAAAGCGCCTGCTCAAGCTTCGGACTCTCCGCTCCCGGATTAAAGATCACGCGCTTTGGTTTCAACGCCACAAAATCCTTCTCATATTTTTCTGAGATTGCAGCATTCACGTAAACCGTGACTGTGTCGATTTTCTGCCCCGATTTAGCGAGATCTCCCAGCGTCGGAAAAACTGATTTACCCAGTACCTCTTTTTCCCGAGGATGAACCGGAATGGGATTGTGTCCGTATTCCTCAAGCATCTTCATGGCCTTATAGGCATAACGGGACGAATCACTCGATGCCCCTAAGACTGCGACAACTTCCATGGCCTCCCCCTCTCAAATAATGCTAAAATGACGGTCAAAATAAGAGGTCATTTATGGCATTCGTTACCAAGACATTTTACTCTGAGGACGATCTCATCCGTCACCTCAGGACGCATCAACCGAGCTTTTATTTCTCATCGAAAACCTCAACTGTTGTTCCCTACGATAAGCTCGATTCGCTTCTTCCCTGGAAAGGCGAAGGCGATTTCGCGCTGGTGGATCTTTCTAAGCTTCCTTCTTCGATGGAACTGAAAGAGAACGGCAATCTTGTGGTGAAAGGCGGAGTGTCCTGGGAAGAGGCCAAGAAATTTCTCAAATCAAAAGGAAGAAATCTCAAAACTTCTCCTACTGAACAGCTCGCATTGATTACGGCAGGTGTCGCGACATCTTGTACCGGAGAACGCTGTTTTGCCTTCGGCAATATGCGCTCGCAGGTGAAGCGCCTGAAGTATCTTGATTACAACGGCGAGACGAAAGAACTCACTCGCGAAGACAATCTCACTTCTCCATCAGGTTTCCTTAAATCATACCAGCAGGATTTTAACTTCTACCGCGACTTCAAGAATGCTCCTTATCCGCGCTTTGAAAAAGCGATCGATCTTATGATCGGAACCGAAGGCCAGCTTGGGATTGTGACGGAAGTGGAAATTGATACGGTGGAAAACTACGGTGTCACTTATGTGTTCATGCTTCTCCCGCGTTGGGAAGAAAACGATAAACCGCATCTTGAAATTCACAAAGCGGTTCAGGCACACAGAGATGCAATTATTTCATGCGAACTTCTCGATGCCAATTGCATGAACTATCTCAAAGAAGATGAGCGCCTTGGAAAAAATCAGGACGTGATCTTCCTTGAAGTAAAGTCTGATCAGTTTGAAGATATCTATGGCATCGTTCTATGCTCACTCGAACTCACTTCTCCGGAAAACATCTTTGAGATCTCCGAGAATAAGTTTCACAAAGTTCGCGCCGGTGTCCCTCGCGCGATTTTTGAACACAACTCTCAAATGGGAGTGGTGAAAGTTGGAACTGATGTACAGGTTCGTGGGGAAGATTTCCCGAAGCTTCTCCAGTTTTACAGAGAGGCCTCTAAAGTAGGCATCCCCTATTGTCTCTTCGGCCACTTCGGAGATGCACACCTTCACTACAACTATCTTCCGACGAAAGACAAAGTGAAGATCTGCCAGGATAAACTTCTCGAACTCTATGATCGCGTTCATGAATGGAAAGGTTCACCGTTTGCCGAACACGGCATTGGCCTCTTGAAGCAAGGTTACATTAAAAAGTTCCACGGTCCGAATCAGCTGGGACTCTTTAAAGACCTGAAGAAGCAGCACGATCCGTATAATCAATTTTTCCCACAAGGGTTCATGAGTAGCGCCCAATGAATTTCCTGATCGTATTTCTTCTTTCACTTCCCTTATTGGCGGCAAAAATCGACGAAGGTCCGTCCTTTCCGATGAAATGGATCACAGTGAATTTTGAAAAAGCTCAGGGTGTGACTCTCAAAGGAAAACTTAAGGTTGAAAAAGATTGCAATCAAATTGGCCTGCAAAACCAGAGGCTCAGTCGCATTGCTCACGATAAATATTTGATGACCGTCGACCAACTCACCACCACAATGGGTTGCCCGGACACGAAAAAGACAATTGCCGAGCTGGACCTTCAAACCTTTTCAATCGCCAATGAGAAAAGAAACTCAGTGATGTTACTTGTCCCCGCCGGTGCAAATTTTAGTGTCGTCCCGACCAGGCCTTAAATTTCTTTTTCATATACGCAGTCATTCCTTCTTCCGGGTAGTACTGGGTGAAATGAGTTTCAAAAGAAATGAGATCAGTTCGTTTCCCCGCAACCACAAACTTATTTTTCTTCACATCATAAGAAGTTTTCGCCTTGGCGATCGCAACCGGTGTTACGTAGGGCACAGAGATGGCATCAAACTGGAAGGGTGTCTTCTCACTGAAGAGGTGATCAATGAAGGACTCGTCTTCTTCAAGATAAATATTATCCTTCTTATAAAAGTTATCCGCGAAGTATTGAGGGCCGGCTGCAAAATGAGGAGAGTAATCTGAGAATCCTTCGGCAAGCTCCTCCCCGAAAATTTTCTTGAGATCTATTTGAACGACTAAGACATTGCTGTAATTTTTCTCGAGGAGATAAACGAACTCGAGGCGATGATCAAATTCGATTTTTGAGTAATCAAAAAGAAATTCAGCGAACTCGGACTGGACATAGCCGTAGTCCTTCCCTTCTTTTTGCATGGCCTCAACCTTAGCTAACACTGCTCTGAAATCCTCAATTTCCCGGCGGACGTTAGTGAATGTTTCAGAATGATCACCATGGGCGATTTCCAGCTTTTTTCTCAGCTCCTGAGCGGCGGCCAGATAGATCCCGGCCACCTTCGAGTTCTCAAACTTTGTCTCACGGGCTATCTTTTCAAGATTCTGTGCGATGGGTTCCAGTACCTGTGCGTTCTCTTCCATTTCATCCAGAGCGACCTTCAGGTTATCCTCGAAATGGTTCAGAGATGATCTGAGAGCAGGTACCGAAGGAAACTGACACTCATAATAAGTATGAGTGCCCTTGCACTTACCATCCACATTCAGAAGGTCCTTGGGGAAGAGTCGGGCCTCGGCCTCGCTGTGCTTGTCGGCAAGGGCGGAAAGAGAAAGGGACATGATGAACGCGGTAAAGAATAGTTTTTTCATGCCCCAAGAATAATCCATGCAAATACCGGGGGAGCGGCCGAGAGAGAAATTATAGACCTGTAAAAAGATTGAACAGAAGAATGGTTCCAACAGACTTTTAAAGGGTTTGTTGGAACCAAGTGCTTCACTTTACATTGTCGTACCTGAGGTTCCACTTGTGCCGGTGGTTCCCGAAGTCCCACTGGTACCCGATGTTCCAGTAGTGCCAGTAGTGCCAGTAGTTCCACTTGTCCCTGAAGTACCGGATGTACCCGAGGTACCGCTAGTTCCTGACGTTCCGCTGGTACCACTTGTACCACTCGTTCCGCTTGTTCCGGATGTTCCCGTGGTCGATCCGCTTACTTTCTTAAGGACACCGCACGAAATGGGAAACGCAGCTTTCCCACCCAGTGCCGTCGCGGGAAGCGTTGTCGTGTCTGCGATACCGTGAACGTTCACCACTTTTCCATCGAGTTCAAGTGTTGTCACTCCCGCAGCGGCCATCACTCGCGAAAGAGATTCGTTTTGGTCATAGGTATAGTCCGCTCCGTTCGGCACAGTTTCCATTGCTGAGGAAGCGAGATTACTATCGAGAGTAATCAAAGGTGGCCCATAAACAGTGGTCGCTTCCTGAGAATCAATCACACCGTCTTTGTTGGTGTCATCTGCCGGCATCACCGGACAACGTGTGCCGGTGTGAATGTGCTGAACGTGAGCAACTGCAGGAGCGCCTGTCACCTGAACGTGCGCAGTGAATTCATCACCGGCAATTGCCATCTCAGCACTCCCAGTGGCAGTAGAGATCGATGGATTTTCCGGTGCAAGTGTTGCTTTGAAAATGCCTTCATTAGCGGGAGTGGGAGTCGGTTGCTGCTCCTGTGGTGGAGTAGCAGGGCTACTGCTGCTGCTGCTTTTACCGCCGCATGAAACGACTGCAGCAAAAAGAGCGGTGCTTACCACCAGTGCTAACAACCATTTCCAATTAAATTTTCTTTCCATGAAAACTCCTTGGTTGATGTGTCTTCATGAAAAGCAAATTAAGGGCCACTTATAAGTGATAAGAATCCGCTAATGCCGGACTCGCTAAGCAGTGGCGAATTTACTCGGAAAAATTATGATCCGAAGCGAAGGGCGACGAGACAAACTTCCTGGCGATGACTCGGGAGATATTTCAGAGCGTATCGCTCATAACCAAGTTCACTCACTGTATCGATAAAGTCCCAGAGAATTCTGAGATGTTTAGCGTCGTTGATTTTGAGAGTGAGAACAAGACCTCTTGGTTCCATAAATTCATGGAGGCGAACGATCTCTTTCATGACCACCGTCGGAGGAAGGTTCACATCCGAGATGATCCAGTCGATGTCCTGTTTGAAAGTGTCTTTGGTGATGTGCTCAAATGGCATGCGATAGTGACGGAAGTTGACGTTCTTTACAATTTTCGGATCCATGTCAGCAGGATCCACACCATAAACTTTGAGATCGTTTTCAAGAAGAAACTGAGTCGCGCCACCCGGTGCTGAACCCAACTCGAGAATTTTTTCTTCGTTTTCAAACGGAAGATCGAAGGCCTCAGTCGCCTCAGCAATTTTGTAATAAGCGCGCGAAGGTGCATCGGTTTCAAGAATCGAGCTCACTTCACCTGGAGTTTGAAAGTGCGTAGTCTTCAAAACATACTCACCGACCCAGAACTCATCCGGCCCGATCATCATAATGAGCGTGACTTTATCCCCGGGGCGAAAATTAGTTTTATCGGAAATTTCCTGGAGCTTTCTCGGAATCTGAAGTGTGTCTTCCCTCTTCCACACCCAGGCGCGATCGAACTTAAGTTCTTCAAATTTAAATTTCCCGAGGCACACCCCGGATACCCGACAGAACACCGGGGTGAAATTCAGTTCCTTATCCGCTTTGAAAGTGAGAAACCCTGACCTAGAATAACTCAACCTCACATTCGGATAAGCAAGACTGATTTCTTCCTTGAGAAGATCCTCGGCTTCCGGATTAGTGAGTGTGAAATAAAACATCGAAAAATGAATATCAAAGAAACGGCCACAAATCTCCAGAAAGTTTTCGACGAGATGGGCGAAACATTCAGTGCTTTTCAGAGGGAATCGGGCCTTACGTGTTTGCCCGGATGCGGAAAGTGTTGTCTCTTTCCTGACGTGGAATCCACTGTTCTAGAATGTCTTCCGATGGCACTCCGAATTCATCGCGAAGGAACACTTGATCAGTGGATTGAAAAATTAGAAAGCGCAGATCACGTTTGCGTGATGTGGGAAGGTGATCGCGCGACGGGCGCAGGCCGCTGCACTTCCTATGAAACCCGCCCGTCTATCTGCCGCCTCTTCGGGGCCTCCGGATATTTTGATAAGAATCACAATGTGAGTCTGTCAGTTTGTAAGTTAATTAAAGAAACTCACGCAGAGACACTGAAGAAAGTTTCCGAAGGAAGAACTCTCGTGAATACTCCGATGATCGCTCAGTGGTACACGAAAATTCAGTCTCTCGGCACACCTGAACTCTTAGAGCGCCGTCCAATGAATCAGGCGATTCTCGGTGCGCTGCAACTCATTGGGTTCTATGCGCAGTATCAAGAGCTGGACGTATAAGTAAAACTTAACCAATTTATTACTGACAATAAAGTTTGAGTTCTTTAGGATGTCTTCATCTTATTGAGGAGATCAACTTGAAACAAACACTCATCTTCGCTCTCATCTTTGCTTCATTTAATGTCTTTGGCCTTGGAACAGAAAAACTCCCGAACGGTGACCTCGCTTATTACCCAAAAACTTTCTACGCCAACTTGAAGGCCGGAAAAGTTTCCATCGACGAACTCTACAACATTCTTTCTGATTCTCACTCAGCGACCACTGGCGATTACGATCAGGTCGGACGTTGTGCTACAAACTGCTACGCTCACAAAGCGGTTGGTTACGATCCCGCCCGCCAGATCATGTTCAGCGAACGCGATGTTCAGTCATCTGGTGGCGAACAATTTATCATCGACGTTTACTGCGGAAAAAAGTTTACGGTTAAGGATTCAGTTGGTGGACACGTTTCTGTGAACATCGAACACACCTGGCCTCAGAGTAAATTCAACTCGAAGTACGACAAGGTCATGCAGAAATCCGACATGCATCACCTCTACCTCACTGATTCACAGGCCAACAGCGATCGCGGCAACCACGAATTCGGAATTTCTAACGGAGCTCCGAATGAAGGCCACGCCCAGAATTGCCCGCAATCAAAACTCTTCCGCGGCGAAGGCGATATGCTCTTCGAACCACCGACTGGTCATCGCGGGAACGTAGCTCGCTCACTCTTCTACTTCTCTGTTCGTTACCAACTTCCTATCTCGAAGAAGCAGGAAGCAGCACTGCGAATCTGGCACAAAGCTGATCCGGTGGACGAAATGGAAAAGAAGAAAGCGGATATTGTGACCGAGCACCAGCACACGAGAAATCCATTCGTCGATTTCCCGCAGCTCGTTGATCAGATCGCTGATTTCTAGTCTCACATTACATTCAGTGTCATGAAAGAAGGCCCTGCAAAGGGCCTTCTTTGTATGTTAGTCTCCTGTTAAATTTTTCAAAGGACCCAATCATATGGCGGGATTCAATAAAGTCGTTAAAAGTTACGACGAAGCTTTGGCAGGACTCTCAGACAACATGTTCCTGATGGTCGGTGGTTTTGGCCTCTGTGGTATTCCGGAAAACCTCATTAAGAAAGTTCGCGACATGGGTGTGAAGGGTCTCACGATCGCCTCGAACAATGCTGGGGTGGATGGATTTGGCCTGGGAATTCTCCTTGAAAAAAAACAAGTAAAGAAAATGTTTTCTTCTTACGTGGGTGAGAACGCACTTTTTGAAAAACAAGTTCTCTCCGGCGAACTCGAGCTTGAGCTTACTCCACAGGGAACTCTTGCTGAGAAAATCCGCGCGGCGGGTGCCGGCATTCCGGGATTCTTCACGGCAACTGGTTACGGAACTCTCGTTGCTGAAGGCAAAGACGTTAAAATGTTCAATGGTCGCCCTTATGT
>JBJMLZ010000292.1:0-8522 GCA_045805035.1 Bacteriovoracaceae bacterium | reverse complement strand
GCGTTCTGGGATTTTTTTCAAAGCAAACCACGAGAGGTAGTAGAATTTCCCTTCTCGAAGTGAACGGTCTACGTGCTTCAAAGTTTCTTTTTGATTTCTTTGCTGTGACCAGAGCCAGGCGAGAAAGGCCTCTTTTTCGTCATTCAAGTTTTTCGACAGATTTTTTTCCCAGTCTCCGATGGCTTCATTCAACCTTTCAGGCGGAATCGGTATTGGTTGCGCAATATCGACGAGGAGAAGTGGCAGCCACAGAAACAGTTTCTCAGACTCGTTAACATTTTTCCCAGCTAACGAAACAGGCGTTTCATTGAAGAGAAGCTTCACAAGTTTGACAACTCTCACATGATCTAAAATCTCGCCCCATTTTTTTTCTCGGGATGCTTCGAGTCCTTTTCTTCTAAGATACTCGCCGTAACCGGTCAGGTTCCAGCGATTCGGCTCACCTGCCATCACAAAAGCATATTCCGGGTGGTACTTCTGGATAAGATCAGGAAGTTCATCGAGGATTGAAGATGTTGTTTCATTTGGACGGGCAGGATTGATGACAATGGACTCAAGAAAACCATTCTCGTATAAAAGTTTTTCCAATTGCGCCGGATAGGAAAGATCCCGCGTAGTACCAGATCCGAACGTGTGAGAATTTCCGAGAGTAATGATACGGGGAAGCCCGCCGGTCCTGGAATTTTGAGGCAACGTCTGAAGAGAACCAAATACTCTTAAGGCACATTCCAAAAGTAGCAAAGCAAAGACGGTACCCAGGAGAAATGATTTCAACTTCGTCATATCGGTTTATAATATCACAATGTCTATCTACTTTGATAATGCAGCAACGACTCCACTGGCTCCAGAAGTGAAGGAAGAGTTATTAAGGATCTTTGACCGTCCTCCGGGAAACAGCTCTTCCATTCACAGTCATGGAGTGAATTCTTCTTTGATTGTTGAAGCAGCAAGAGCGAACGTTGCAAGAATTCTGGGATGCCATCCTGACGAAATCTTTTTTACGTCGGGTGGAACTGAATCCAATAACTGGGTCTTCACAGGCATCGCAGAAGATCCGAGTGTCCCCAAGCATGTTGTCGTCTCTTCCATAGAACATGCGAGCATTCTTGGGCCGGTCAATCATCTGGAAAAAAAAGGATGGAAAGTAACCCGGCTTCCGGTTTCATCAGAGGGGATAGTTTCACCTTCAACCCTCGACACCGTTCTTTCCCAAACTCCGGCCGCACTCGTATCTGTCATGACCGCGAATAATGAAATCGGTTCTCTCCAGGACATCTCTGCGCTTTCATGTGTCTGCAGGAAACATCAAACTTTATTTCACACTGATGCCACACAGGCAGTGGGAAAAATCCCTCTGAATCTATCCGAACAAATGGTCGACTTCCTCACATTCTCTGCCCACAAAATCCACGGGCCTCTCGGAGTCGGCGCACTTTTCATTCGTAAAGGCAGAGATCTTCCTCCCCTTCTTTTGGGTGGACCACAGGAAGCTAATCACCGCGCGGGCACAGTGAATAATGCTGCTATTGCGGGCCTTTCGGTTGCTCTTACCATTAGTTCGCCTACGCCATCAGAACTCACCGAAAGACTCATTGAGGAAATCCTTAAAACAATTTCACGCGCCCAGTTGAATGGCCCACGCATGAATCGCCTTCCAGGAAATGTTCATTTCAGTTTCCCTGGTTTTGAGGGACGAAAACTTCTCCGGGAACTGGATCGGCGGGGATTTATTGTATCGACAGGTTCGGCGTGTTCAGCTGGAATGAATATTCCCAGTCATGTGTTATTGGCATTGGGGAAATCCCATGAAGAAGCACTTTCATCTCTCAGAATTTCTCTGAGTCGCTATAATTCAAGAGATGAAGTCGATGCCTTTTTGGCGGCCTTCAAAGATATAATAGTGAAACATCCGTGATGAACCGACTTGATCTTCGGGGGATTCCCTGCCCGCAAAACTCGGCCCGTGCCCTTTTAAAGCTCTCAACCATGGATGCCGGAGAAATTCTTATCATCATCGTAGACCTCGGAGAACCCGCTCAAAATGTTCCGGAATCACTGGAATTTGCAGGACATGAGATACTCAAACAAAGTAAGAACTCAGAAGGACTATGGGAAATTCAGGTGAAAAATTGTGACTGAAATTCCTGGTTCATATGCCTCGCATTAAATAGCTGAGTTTCCTTGCCATTTCCGGCATAGCCCTCTATAAATATCGAACACTTTTTCTTTGCGAGGATGCAGGCTCCCTGGGAGAAGTTTTTATATTTATGTTTCCTGCTACAGCCTGAAGGAGAAATTCAATGGCAAAGATCGACATGGGGCGCTCGCGCTTCAAAATTCAACGTAGACTTGGCGTTGAACTTCCGGGACTCGGCAAAGCTGGTGCTCTCGAAAGAAAACCTTATGGTCCAGGTCAGCACGGCATGCAACGCAAGAAGCTCTCGGACTATACTGTCCGTCTTGTTGAGAAGCAGAAAGTGATGTTCAACTACGGCCTTCGCGAATCACAACTCCGTAACTACGTGAAGAACGCGAAGAAAATTAAGACAGCTTCTTGGGTTGATACAATGATCATCAACCTCGAATCGCGTCTTGATAACGTGATCTTCCGTCTTAACTGGGCACCGTCAATTCCAGCTGCCCGTCAGATGGTTACTCACAAGCACATTAAAGTGAACGGCGAAACTGTGAACGTTCCTGGCTTCAAAGTTTCTCCTAATGACGTAATCGAAATCACAGATAAAGGCGCTCGTTCTGGAAACTACCTCCAGGCCAAGCAACGTCCAAGAATCTCATCAATTCCAGCTTTCCTTACTAAGGAAGCGTCTGGTGAGAAAGAAAAAGCGAAGATGGTTGCAAAACCACTCGCTGAGGACATTCCTTTTGCTTTCGAAAAGCGTCTCGTGATCGAGTACTACTGGAAAGTGAAGTAATTCTTAAGGGCCGCGAAAGCGGCCCTTTTTTTATGGTCTGATATAATTTTTGCATGAACACCACGGTCATGAAAAACTGGTTCATGAAAAACTCTCCGTACCTGGCGGTGACTTTTCTTTTCCTTATCCTGTTCTGTGGATCGTTCTGGTATCTCTTCGACGGTCCGACTTTCCACTTTCATAATTATTTTTTCGGCTCTTTCAGTAACTTGATAGACCTCGCCCGAGTGGGATCAGTCATCTTCAGCGAATGGTGGGAAATTCTTTATCTAAAACTCGGAGGAAGCTCCTTCTTCATTTCCCGGCAGTTTTTTGTTTTCGGTTATTGCATTCACATGTTCTATCCATTGTTCTTTCTCTCTTATGTTGCGAGAAAAGATCCTGAGAACTCAAGATGGGCCGGCGAGGCCATGTGGATGTACGTCCTGAGCTTGTTTATCATCCGGGGATTTGGAGTTTTCTTTCTGGTGAGCGAAATCTTTGCCGCGCATACTGTGGCCTGGCTCTCTCTCTTTTCATACGTGGCAGGACCACGCGACAGAAAGTTTCACATCTTCATTGCGATTTTTTCAGTGTTCACTTATCCCATTGCGCTGTTTACGAACGGGGTTATTCTCATTCGTCACTACATGCAAACGAAAAAGATCTCCGCAATACACTTAATTCTGATCGCCGGGGTTTTTGCTCTTCATCTCCTCTATGAGAGTGAGAGACCTGAGTTTGAAATATTTTTACTAAAAATCATGAACAGTTTCCGGGAGAACACGACCTCACAATTCTATCTCGTTTTTTTATTAGTTCTTTTTGGGACGAAGAAATTTTTCCGGTATCAATTCATGGTTATCGGCTTTTTTGCCGTACTTTATTATTGGGTTTTTGAATGGGTCGCATTCTGGCAATCATATCCAGGAAGGGGCTTTGCACTGCTCTTTGTGATTCCTTTGCAGATGCTCTATGGCCTCGTCCCGATGGAACGTTACTTTGACTGGTTAGTGCCAAGGGCGAAAGTGTTTACTGTAGCGACACTCCTGGTGATTTGTTTTCAGGCACTGAAGCTGGAAAAACGTTTTCAGACTTTGAAAGCTTTCCTTCATACTCAAAATAAGGCCGTTCCCTATTACGAAGCAATTGCACTTAAAAATCCCAATATGTATCTCAACGGCTACACCGTCCGGATGTACACCCTTTCGATGGGCCTTATGCAATCCAATCATGTCCAATCCTGGATTGATCCTGACGTGAAGCATGGCCTTGATCTCATCTGTAAATGGGGCCCGGAGAAGTTTCTGCATCAGATGAAATTAAAGGGTCTTACGGTCAGTGACACGGTCATTCCAAAGTGTAATTTTCCAAAACCTTTTCCGAGAAGGTTTTAGTTAACTAAAATTCTCTTTCCGCCCTCCCCAATGGTCCGACCAAAGGGTAAGATTCCGCCTATGGTCACAGTCTCTGAAGCACTTAGGCTCATTCGCGAAAATCTTCCGGATTTTGGAAATACCATGACTGAGCTCGCTCATTATGGGCAGGACACACTCAGTGAAGACCTTTTCGCGGACCGAGACTATCCACCCTTCCATCGCGTGATGATGGATGGGATCGCGGTGAACTTTAATATTTATCTTGAGGGCAAACGTGATTTCAAAATCGCCGGGATTTCTCCGGCGGGTGAGCCTCAGAAAATTCTTAACAATCCCTCGACCTGTCTTGAAGTCATGACTGGTGCTCCTCTTCCGTCAGGAGCCGATCTGGTTGTTCCTTATGAGCACCTGAAAAATGAAAATGGTATTGCCTCCGTCGTGAAGGACATTGAACGGACGGCGATGGAGAACGTGCATCTGCATGGGTCAGATGCAAAAAGCGGCGACGTACTTCTTCGATCTGGTCAGCCCATGAATGGCCCGCACTGGGGAATTGCGGCCTCGGTCGGCAAAGATAAAATCAAAACGCGAAAAAAAGCTTTCATCAATATTATCTCAACTGGTGATGAGCTGGTGGAAGTCAATGTTTCTCCGGAAGCGCATCAGATCCGCCGGTCAAACGCTCATGCCCTGAAGGCATCGCTCAAGCTTCATGGATTTGAAAATGTGGTGCTTTCGCATCTTCCGGATGAAACAACGGCAATTGAAGAGCATTACAAATCTGCTTCAAAAAGATTTGATCTCCTGATTTACTCGGGAGGAGTATCGAAAGGTAAATTTGATTACCTGCCTGAGACCTGGAAGAAACTTGGAGTGAAAGAAATTTTCCACGGAGTCGCGCAAAGGCCGGGTAAGCCATTGTGGTTCGGAGTGGATGAGAAAACAAAAACCGTAATCCTTGGACTTCCGGGGAATCCGGTCTCAAGTCTCGTTTGTCTTCACCGCTATTTTCTTCATGAGAAAGATATCTTTGCTGAACTCACTGAAGAAATTGTCTTTAAAAACTCACTTACTGATTTTGTTCCGGTAAAGATTGAATTTTCTCCTGCGGGAACGCTTCTCGCCCATCCCTTGAAGATAAAAAACTCGGGTGAATTTTCAGCACTCGCGGGAAGTGATGGTCTCTTAGAGCTTCCCCAGGACCCAACTGTATTCCGTGCGGGAGAGGCGTTTCTCTTCCACCCATGGAGGCCCTGGTGAGTCTCATCGACCAGCACGGAAGGAAGATCAGAAAACTCCGATTGTCGCTCACGGACAAATGCAATCTTCGCTGTCATTACTGCATGCCCATTGATTCCACTTTCATGGATGAGGAGAAATACCTCTCACCGGAAGACTACTCGAGTATCGTGAGCGAACTTTGTGACCATGGCCTGGAAGAATTGAGACTCACAGGGGGCGAACCACTCCTGCGGAAGAACTTCGAAGTGATCATTGAGAGACTTTCAAGATTGCCTCTCAGAAAAATCGGTCTCACCACCAACGGGATCTTCCTTGACCGGTATCTTGAAATCCTCAAAGCGAATCGGGTTCATCACCTGAATATCAGTCTTGATAGTCTCAAAGAAGAAAACTTCCGGAAGATCACTTACGGAAATCATCTGAAAAAAGTCCTGGCCAATATTGAGCTCGCACAAAAGATGAACTTTCACATCAAGCTCAATGTGGTCGCCATGCGCGGAGTGAACGATCACGAGCTTCTGGATTTCGTCGAATACTCAAAATCGACTGGGATTGAGGTCAGGTTTCTTGAGCTCATGAGAATCGGATTTGCCTGTGGAAATCAGGCTGACCAGTTTATTTCGGCATCTGAGTTGATCTCAAACTTGCAGAAAAATTTTGAGCTCAAAGCTGTCGTGAAAGAAATGGACTCAACTTCTTTCAATTATCTTCTGAGCAATGGTGCTCAAATCGGCTTCATTGCTTCGGAGTCAAAGGCCTTTTGCGGCCAGTGCTCACGCTGGAGACTTTCAGCAGATGGAATTCTTCGTGCGTGTCTTTTGAAGGACGACGGAATTACGATCAAAAATACAAATAAAGAACAACGTGAAGATATTTATCGGACGCTTCTGGGGATGAAGCCCTTCGAGAGGCCAGTCGAAGTGGCCCATCACATGAATGCGATCGGAGGATAGTATGCTGACTCATATTGATCAGAACAACCAACCCACCATGGTGGATGTTACTGAAAAGAATATCTCTGAGAGAAGCGCGCGCGCTCAAAGTACGATTCGTCTCCCCGAAGAAATGCGATCCTTCTTTAGAGACGATGAACTCGTCCTGAAAAAAGGGCCGGTTTTTCAGACCGCGATCATCGCCGGAACTATGGCAGTGAAGCGCACTCACGAAATGATTCCGTTTTGCCATCAGATTCCGGTGGAGAGCTGCAAGTTTCAGATCACTACGGACAAAGAACTTAAAGTCACCATTGAGTGCACGGTAAAGACAACTTACAAAACCGGAGTGGAAATGGAAGCTCTTCATGGCGCTACCATTGCTGCGTTGACGATCTATGACATGTGCAAGGCGATTTCTCACAACATGGAAATCGGTGAAACGAAACTCATGACCAAGACCGGTGGAAAGAGAACGGTGCTCGATCGTCCCCTTTATGGACTGGTTCTCACCGGCGGGAAAAGCGAGCGCATGAAACGCGAGAAGGCGCTGATTGAGTATAAGGGCGTACCCCATGCACAATATATCTCGCAGATTCTCGGGAAATTTTGTGATGAAGTTTTTCTTTCTGCCCGCGAAGGACAGTGGCAGAGAACTTCACTGGAAAATCATCCCGTGATCGTCGATTCGGTCGACACGAAAGGACCAATTGCCGGAATCCTCTCCGCCCTGAAAACAAAACCTGAGGCCAACTGGATAGTCGTGGCCTGCGACCTCGTTCATTTCAATGAAGAGACTGTTACAAAACTTCTTGCTGCTTATGATCCCAAATTTCCTGCGACTGCTTATAAGAATTCCGACAAAGGTTTCCCGGAACCACTTTGCGCAATCTATACTCCCATCGCCCAGGTAATGTTTGAAGAAGCAGTAAAAAATGACATTACTTGTCCCGTGAAGGTTCTCAGGAATTCTTCAGTTCACACTATTGACCAGACCGGCTCGGTGAATCTGGCCAACATCAACACGGTGGAAGAACTCATGGAGGCGCAAAATGAAATCCATTAATGTGAAATACTTCGCCCTTCTTCGCGACGAGGCGGGAGTGAATGAAGAAACACTGACCGTGCCGTGTGAAACTTATGGCGAACTCTATGAGCACCTCAAAGTTATACATCAGTTCAGCCTTCCACTAGAAATGATTCAGGTAGCAGTGGACGATGAATTCTCCGGCATAAACCTTCCTTTGAAGGACGGAGTTCGCGTGGTTTTCATTCCACCGGTCGCGGGAGGCTGAATGTTTCATCTTACCCCCGATAAAATTGACCGCGACTCACTGATCTCAAGTCTTCAGGATAAGAAGGCCGGTGCACTCGTGACTTTTGAGGGATGGGTGCGTGATCATAATGAAGGCAAAAAAGTCACATCGCTTGAGTATCAGGTCTATGAAGAGCTCGCGGTAAAAGAGGGACAGAAAATCCTTGATGAGGCGAAGAAGAAATTTAATCTTCATCACATTAGCTGCACTCACCGCTTCGGTCATCTTCTCCTAGAAGACATTGCGGTTTGGGTTGGCGCCACTGCCTCTCACCGCGACGATGCCTTTAGGGCCACGCGTTTTGTTATTGATGAAATCAAACTCCGACTTCCGGTCTGGAAGAAAGAACATTACGCCGATGAAAAGGCCAAATGGGTCTTCTGCCGCGATCATCATACTCACGTGCACTTTCATGAGAAAGATTACTACCAAAAACAAAGTCGCCTTACTCAACAGGATCTCCTGAAGAGTTCAAAAGTTCTCGTGGTGGGCGCAGGTGGACTTGGGTGTCCTGTCCTGACTTCGCTAGTGACTGCGGGTGTGGGACACATCACAATTGCTGACTTTGATCGCGTCTCAATCTCGAATATTCACCGTCAACCGCTCTATTCGCCTGACATTGTCGGTGAAAAGAAAGTGATCGTGGCCTCAAACAGACTTCAGGCCCTGAATCCGTTTATTCACATTGAAGGAAAAGATATCCGAGTCTCACCTCTCAATGTGGAATCTCTCCTGAAAGAT
>JBJMLZ010000291.1:0-5851 GCA_045805035.1 Bacteriovoracaceae bacterium | reverse complement strand
GGATGCATCAGACGGACACTTGTCCATGTGACTTCCCATCATGAATGAGCACGGAAGGGCAAAACAAATTCGGCGTTTGATTTCTTCAGAGTAGGAAGGATCTCCGCAAAGATTCCAGTTACTGCAATCCATGTCCTTAAACTTTTCGTCACGGGCCTTTTCTTTTTTACAGAGTTCGATGTTAAAAGGAAAACCGACGCTCGGGAGAGGCCAGTCTGTGATGAAACTTTTTTTGAATCGATCAGAGTCCAGATAGGTTCGGATCGCGGGGAGCGCGCGCTTCTCAAGTTCATCAGTTTTATGAAGGAGACCACTGATGGCATTACTGTCGACTTGCATGCGCATAAGCTGAGACTGACATTGCCCGGCGGAGCCACCGGGATCATCCGCGAACGCAAGCGATGAAAGAAGAACAAAGATGATGTACTTCATTGTCCGCTTGCTCCACTTCCGCGCAGACGGAAACAGGCGCCGAAGAAGCCGGGACCTGTATCAACCCTGCCTTCAGCTTCGAGAGGAACCGTGGCGAGTGGCCCTACATTACTCGTCATTGGAATACGGATCGTATCGCTGATGGCGCCGTTTACGGCGTCCTGGATTTTTGAAGTCACGATGTCATGAAGGAAACTGTCGGGCTTCAGAGAAAATCTTTCGGAGCCGGGAACGACTTTCCAGTTCACCGCCGGTTTATCCATGCAGAAGTCACCACCGTTGCAGGCCTTCGGAGTGAAGGCGAAGTCGATGTTGAAGTCGCCGCCAAATTTCCCGAGACCAAAGATCGCCGGTCCCCGGAAACAACTTTTGAGATTCACCGACGTTTTGTATTTTTTAGTTTTAGCGTCGTATTTAATTTGTGGAGCAGAGTTGAGGTAACAACTCATTCCTTCAAGCTCCATGTAACAACCGCTGCCGACCGGTTTTCCCTGAGGATCATATTTCGGCTGACCATTCTCAAGTGTCGGGACAAATGGCCCGCGGCCCTGCTGACAAATTCTTCCCGCGCGCCAGAGCTTATCAAAGACCTGGTTCATTTCGTTGAGATCCACGTACGCCTGCACCGGACAGTTTTTCATTTCACGGCGTGCGTGCGGAGAAGGATATTTATCCGAACAGATGTCTGGGATACTGACACCCACATTCCGGTAAGCGCCACCCTGAAGCTGATTCTGAATTTCGACGAAATTGAAGATCTGGCTATTGAGCTGGTTTTTGGAAATCTGATCGATCAATGGATCAATGTATTCAGCGATCGTACGTTCGACGTTATCAACGAACCCCTGATGAAAGTGAGGAGGATCGTCGGGTCTGGCATACTCATCAACCTGTGCACGGACAACTTCCTTCAGTGCAATCAAGCGCTGCTTGATACTTTCAGACGTTACCGGAAGATTTCCGAAAGTATCTTTAAGGCCCATGAGCTCATTGATGAGCGGGCTTCCCCAATTCGTGTCGATGGGAGTGCCAAAAACCGGAATACCGATACAAGCATGAGTCGGCGGAATCGGACGGTGAGCAGCGTGAAGGGCCGCGCACTCGGTGATGGCCATCTGGTTTCTGACCGCAAGATTTGAAAGACCAAGTTCGGTCGAAAGATTGCTGCTATTCACGAGATGCGAGGTTGATCCAGTCGCTTGCGTAGCGAGGCGATTGAGTTCCGTCTGGAAAACGCCGGAGAGTCCGGACTTCACTGCACCCTCAACTGATTCACGCAGAGGTTGCACGATCACCGGAATGAGCTCCCCCTTGATGCGATCAAGCTGGTCTGCCGGATAGCCGGAGAGACCTGAGATGTTCAGTTGGCGGGAGGCCGTGCGGATCATATTGTCAGAGATAAAAGGAGAATTTCCCTGCGGCTCCAGCACGAGATCAGACACCGGATTAGAAGAAGCAAAATTCACATTCGCAGACATACAAATATCACGAGGCCCGTCCAGGGTCGGAGAAACGTTCGTGAGATTGATGCCGTTGTCCGGAAGAGAAGTTTTTTTGGTATCAAGTCCCAGGCGCACCGACATGTTGAGATCGAGTTGATTGATGCGGAAACAAAGGCGCGCTTTATTACCCGTGAAGCTCACACTCGTGGGTTTGATATCAAGCTTTTTGATCGTGATCGGTCCCGGAAAAGAAATCTGATTCGGGAAAATGCTCAGCTCATCCTTACAGGCACCGACGTGAAGTGTTCCTTCAAACATCGGACAGGGAAGTTTGAAACAGATGAGGTCGCGCACTTCTGGTGTGAGAGTTTTTCCGCACAGGCCACTTTCGTTACATTTGATATTGGCAAAGGCGGGGTTATTACTGTTTTTTTCTCTCTGACAACTTTCTGCATTCTGCGGAAACGAAATCGGCAGAAGATCGTAGCTTTTCTCAAAGAGCGAATGAAGAGTCGGGGAATCCGCAAAGTTCTGGAGCGCCGGCAGAATGGCCTCAGCATTGTTGTTGAGAATGGAATTGGAAACTTCCACACGCATAAGCTGTGAACGACACTGAGACTCCTCCACACAGTTTGGCTGGGCCATAAGTGGAGAATGAATAAAGACGGCCGTAAGTAAGGCCACAAAGCGCATAATCATGCGGGAGGCTTATCGGAAGGTTCAGTAGTTATCTGGAGAATTAAAAACGGAATAGTCGGGAATTCAAGGGCCTATAATCAGATCTGGTAGAGAGGAAGTTCGACAATAAACTTGGAACCCTTGCCAGGGACGCTTTCCACTGAGATGTGGCCTTGATGGGAATCGATGATCTCTTTGACGATGGTGAGCCCGAGACCAAGGCCCGAAATATCAGTGCCGGCGACGGCGCGCTCGAAGCGCTTAAAGATTCTTTTCTGATCCTGAAAGGAAATGCCACGGCCCTGGTCTTCAACTATAAGCACGACTCTTGCTTCTGTTTTTTTCACGGAAACAGAAATTGGTTTTTTCTCGCCGTATTTGATGGCGTTGGAAAGAAGATTTGTCACTACCTGTTCAAGGCGGAAAGGATCAGCATGAACTTCGGCACTTTCCACTGTATCAAAATTGACTTCACCGAGAGTCTGAATGAGAAGCGGACCGAGCTTGGTGAGCGAATCTTCCACTACCTTGGCGAAGTCCACGGGTTTTTTATTCATCTCGAGTTTGCCAATGCGGATGCGCGAGAGATCCATCATGTCTTCAATGAGCTGGTTAATCCGGTTCAACTGGCGAAGCTGGACGTTCAGCGCCTCAAGCTCTTTCTGTGGATCAGTTTTTTCTCCACGTCTTACGATGAGTTTTTTGAGATCTGTATTGAGAATGAGGGAGGTGATCGGAGTCTTAAGCTCGTGGCTCGCCATCGTGAGGAATTCATCGCGCGTTCTGACTGCTTCACGAAGCGCCTCCAGAAGAGTTTCTCTTTCCTCTTCCACTTTCAGGCGTTCAGTCACGTCGTTAATCAGAACAATGCGTGACTTTCTTCCGTTAAAAATGATGTCGTTGGAAACGTTGAGAACCTTGAGCTTAGAGCCATCTTTTTTCCGGTGAATGAATAGTCTCGCTTCTTTCCGGTATCCGGGAGCGAGAGTGGAGAAACGTTCCATGAAGTCGTCAATTTCTTCCGTCGGCCGGAGCTCAAGGACACTCATCTGAAGAAATTCCTCTCGTGAATAACCGTAATGCTCGACCATCGTCTCGTTCACTTCAAGAAACTTCATGGTCTCCAGATCCCAGATACACATCGGCATCGGGTTTCTTGCAAACATGTGTTTGTAGTTTTCTTCTGAGCGGTGCAATTCTTCCTGGATGAGTTTCTTTTTTGTGTTGTCCCTGACATGGACATAAAACCCCACGACCTCTCCGGATGCGCTCATGTCAGGAATGTAAATTCCTTCCATGTGATACAAGCGTCCGTCCTTAGTAAAAGTATTCTCGAAGTTGACTGTCCTGCCTTTCAGAACCTTCTCGACATTGGGACGGATCTGTTCAAAGTAATCGACACCCAAAAGCTCTTTGACAGTTTTTCCTTCGGGATCTTTGCCGAGAAAACTTTTGTAGGCCTCATTGGCAAACTCATACCTGAAGTCCGTGTTGATATACGACACGAACATAGGAAGTGAATTGAGAAGCTTTAATAGCTTTTCATGGTCAATTTTTGACATATCTGTGCAGATTATGGCAGGGCCATAGGAAAAGTAAATCCTTATCGGGCCTCGGGGGAAGAAGTGTAATGGCCGATGTATTCCCTGAGATAAGCAGGAGTCGTTCCCTTTGGACTTGAGGCAACAACATTGGGCCCACCTTGAGAAACAATGAAACCTCCTTCATCACCCGCGCCGGGACCGACATCAATCACCCAATCACTCTGGGCCACGATCTGCATGTCATGCTCAATCACCACGACGGTATTCCCGCGATCGACAAGCTCCTGGAGCTCTTTCATGAGGCGTTCAACATCAGCAGGATGAAGTCCGGTGGTCGGTTCATCGAGGACGTATAGAGTATGGCCGTGCTCGGCTTTTTGAAGTTCAGTGGCGAGTTTAATTCTCTGGGCCTCACCACCCGAGAGTTCTGTCGCGGGTTGTCCGAGTCGCAGATACCCTAATCCGGTCTCCGTAAGAACACGCAATGACCTCGAGATTTCGGGCGAATCCCGGAAAAATTCATGGGCCTCGTCGACGGTCATGCCGAGAACGTCCGCGATGGTTTTTCCGTTGTATTTAATTTTCAGCGTGCGTTCGTTATAGCGCTTGCCCTGACAAACCGGACAGGGTGAATAGACGCTCGGAAGGAACAGGAGTTCCACCATCACCTGTCCTTCACCTTCGCAGTTTTCACAGCGGCCCTTCGGAAGATTGAATGAAAACTGTCCGGGATCCATCTTCTCTTTTTTTGCCTGCGGAGTTTTGGCGAAAATCTTTCTCACGTGATCAAAGAGTCCGGTATAAGTCGCAAGATTTGAGCGGGGAGTGCGGCCGATCGGTTTCTGGTCCACTTCAATCACCCGGCGGATGTCGCCCTTGATTTCAATTTTTCCGACGAGTTTTTCCTCAGGATCCTGGAAGGGATCCGGTTTTTCTTCGATCTCTTTCTCCTGCCCGAATTTTTCCTGGAGAAGTCCCACGAGAAGTTGAGTCACGATTGTCGATTTTCCGGAACCCGAAACACCCGTCACGGAAGTAAAGACTCCCGTTGGAATATCGAGATCAAGATTTTTCACGTTGTGACGGTGAAGTCCACGCAGTTGAATGTGACCCTTCGGGATTCTGCCGCGGCCTTTGGCGACAGGAGCTTTGTGGAAGAGGTGTTTCCCGGTCATGGAATTTTTTACTTTCTTAAGCCCGTCGGGTTTTCCGCTATAAAGAATTTCTCCGCCGAGTTCACCCGCGAGAGGTCCCACATCCACAATCCAGTCAGCTTCTTTGATGATTTCAATTTCATGTTCGACGACAAAGAGAGTGTTGCCCTGGTCTTTGAGTCTTTTGAAAGCGCGAAGAAGCGCCTGCGTATCTGCAGGATGAAGTCCGGCCGAAGGCTCATCCAGAACGTATACCACCCCAAAAAGATGAGAGCGAACTTGAGTTCCCAAGCGAAGACGCTGAAGTTCTCCCGGAGAAAGTGTCGGAGTTGTCCGCGATAGCGTAAGATAGGAGAGTCCGAGGTCAATCAAGACCTCAAGACGCCCGGCCATGTCTTCGGCGAGTCTTCTGATCGCCTCGTTTTTATCTTTCACATACGGAGCGATCATGGCGTGAAGTTCTTTGAATGTGAGCGCGGACATTTCGGCGATATCAAGACCTCCGAAAGTCACCGCGAGCGCTTCTTTCTTTAAACGTTTTCCTTTGCACACCGGACAAAGTGCGTTCACCAGATACTTTGAAACTCTTTTTTTCATGAGT
>JBJMLZ010000290.1:0-7048 GCA_045805035.1 Bacteriovoracaceae bacterium | reverse complement strand
GAGGCATTCTTCAAAGAAATCGAAAGTAATCAGCACGTAAAGATTGTGAATGACCCTCGCGGAATCAACTATGCCCGCGGTAAGAACAACCGCTTTGTCATAACGTTCAAGAACGGAGATGGCATCATCGCATCGAATGGTCTTCCCGATGACCTGGATCCGTTTCGTCATGAGGTACGAAAAATTTCTGAAATGATCCCGGAAAATCTTTCGTATCTCCGGGAACTTCTTAGCCTTCTCGATTCTCGTGGCTTCAAGGTGATCCTTATCATTGAGCCCAGACACTTCAATCACATGGTCACCTTCGATGAGCAGGAATTCCGTCAGGCGATTGGCGGAAAACATCGGGTGATCTTCAACAACAATTTTAAAATCCCAAGAAAATCATGGGCCGATTTAAATCACTTCAATCAGCAGACTGCCGATCGTTACACTCAACTTATAACGTGTCAGCTAACTTCTTCTGAGGAGACTTCGGAAAAATCTTGCCGCCACCTTCGAGACAAAGTGGAAAGTGAAATCTAAAATGAGTCAGATGAAAAGAATCGTCATTCAGTATTCCACTCCACGATCCGGAAGTTCCTTCATTGAAGCTGCGCTCAGAAAATATTATGAGGAGCAAGGTCACACGCATCTTGCGGAGTACTTGAATCTCAATCTCACTGTAGCTTTTACAGACGGAAAAATCAGTGTGGATAATCTTCACTGGAAGCCACTTGCTTTCAAGAGCACACTCGGCCAGGACGAATTCATCAGACAAAAAAAGCTGAGAGTAAAACAACTCATCTTTTCTCAGGAAAAATACTTTTTCAAGATTCTGGGATATCACGCGACGGCAGAAATGTTTAACCACATTATTCCCTTTAGTGATTTCATTTTTACCTACCGGAAAGATCAATGGGCGCAACTCTTGAGCTATCTCATTTCCATGCAGACCGGACAGTTCTACGAAGATGACGGCATCAAGTGGGAAGAAGGTCAGCTTGTCGCGGACAGAAATCTTGTTGTCGATTTTGTCCAGCAACTGCGGTTCTATGATCATCTGAAAGGCCAGCTAAGGCCCATGGCAGAAATCTGCTTTGAAGATTTCCTGGTTGATCCCGAAGGATACATGCGCGGTCTGGGGATGGATGTTTCTCTTGAAGGAGTCTATCTTCCTAAAAAACAAAACGAAAAAAACAAGGAGCTCGCCTTCTCCAACATTGAAGATGTGAAGAAGTGGTACGCAGTCGCGAAGGCGAATACCCCCTAAATATGGGATTTCTGCTCAAAGTCATCGAATGAAAAGTGAGAAATTCGTGACATCGAACGCAATTCTCATTAAGATGTCCAGCAATGCGCCCGTAGCTCAGTTGGTTAGAGTATTACCTTGACATGGTAGGGGTCACAAGTTCGAATCTTGTCGGGCGCACCACTCTCAAACTTCACTTCTATGACTCATTTATATTCAGACGAATCCATTCACATCGACACAAAAACAATTACGATTCTTAATTATTATTTTCCGTCGGGATCTCCTAAAGAGATAGAGCTCTCGAGCATCAAAAATATCAAGCGCGAAAAGCTTACGGCCTTCAATGGCAAATTCCGTTATTGGGGCATGGGCCTAAGGCCTTACTGGTTCAATCGCCAGTTCAGGAATGATAAGTCCGAAATGCTTATCATTAATACCGGTGAATTCATAAAGCCCGCAGTCACTCCCCGCTCGATCGATGATGTACAAAGAGTTCTTCTTTCACTCGGAGTTTATTTTTCGTAGAGTTTCTCGTGCTCTTTGAGTGCACGCTGAAAGGCGGGCCTCTCTTCCATCCGATGCATATAGTTCAGAAGATTTGGATATTCGGCCATCATGTTCGAGACGTTCGCAGTTCTCAATACGGTTGTCATCACAATCTCCGCGATACTGAACTCCGGCCCAAAATGCTCACGACCTCCAAGCTGTTCTGAAAGCACTTTCAAACGATCAAGGCCAAACTGTCTTGCTCTCGCCTTCACGCCTTCCGTTGCTTCCGGATCAAACTTCAGCATGAAGGAATGAAATAATATTGGCTCCACTGAAGTCTGGGCGGCAAACATCCACTGCAGAGTATGCGCACGCGCGATTTCTTCTGAAGGAAGAAATTTTTTATATTTGAGCGCCAGGTGAATGAGAATGGCACCGGTCTCGAACATATGGAGATCATCCGTGTGGAAGTATGGAACTTGCCCGAAGGGTTGTAACTTCAGGTACGGATCTTTTTTTGTATCCGGATGAGAGTAGATGACCGCCTCGTGGGGCAGTCCTAGTTCTTCCAACATCCAACGCACGCGCAATTCGCGCACGAGTCCTTTCGTCATCCCTGGAACATCGGTGAGACAGCTAAATTGAATCATTGTGGTCTCACAGGTACAGGCAGGCATTCCATGATCTCGACATTTTCTCCCGGGAAGATCGAAAAGTGAGGATGATTGAGAAAGAGTTTTGCGGCTTCTTCGTGAGATGAGGCTTCGACAATGACAAACCCGCAGTCAGTATTCACTTTGTTGGAAATGCCTTCGCGATTAACCTGAAGAGTCTTTCCTAATGGGCCACCGGGATAAACGATCTGCGAAAAATTCTTCTGCATCCACGCACCCCAGGCGTCCATTCCTTGCTGCATACGTTGTTTTCTTTCGTTCTCAGATAGTTTGTTCCACTCGGCGTTTCCTTTCCCGGGTTCGCCACGATAAACCGCCATGAATTTTTTCATATTAATTTCCTTCTACATAATTTTTAAAGTTGTTCAGGATCGCAAGCCATCCATTCTTTTGCATCTCCAGTGGGTGAGTATTTTCCGCATCAAACGTTGTCGTAATTTTTGTTTTATCACCAACTGCTTCGAAGAGCGTGCTCGCCTGTCTTCCATCGGCCATTGAATAAGTGATCTTCTTCAAATCAATCACTTCATCGTAGACTGCTTCAAAGTCAAAACCAAAGCTACCATCCTTTGCTTCCATCCGGGAATTCATCTTACCGCCAACGCGCAGATCATTCTCCGATCTTGGACAGTGCCAGTCATTAGAAGCAAAGTTCCAATTTACGATGTGCTTGGGAAGCGTCCAGTATTCCCAGACTTTCTTCGGGGATGCAGAGGCAGTAGTGGTGATAGTAATTTTAGTCGTACTCATTGGTTAATCTCCGGTTCAACGAGTTGAGCAAGTTTTATAAGTGACTCCTGCCATCCGAGGTAACACATTTCCGCCGGAATCACGGCAGGGAGTCCTTCCTGTTTGATCGTTAATTCAGTGCCACACATGACCTCTTTAAAAGAAATGGTGACCGTCATTTCTCCGGGGAGATTCGGATCATCAAACTTATCCTTGTAGACAAGCATCTTGTTCGGCTGGATGTCAGTGAACTTGCCAGACCAGGAATGTTTAGAGTCGTTGGTGAAATTGGTAAATGACATTTTGTAGGATCCACCAACTTTGAAGTCGAAGGATTGCACCTGGCAAATGAAACCGAATGGAGGCAGCCAGGTTGCTTTCGCTTCAGGACTTGAGAACGCTTTGAAGACTCTTGAGACAGGGGCCTTTAGAACTCGATGCAAGTGAACCGTGTTTGACATGAAATTCTCCTGGGAGGGCCTACTTCTTAAGAAGCAGGTGAATATAATTTTCAAGATGATCAATACTTTCTGCTGCGAGCTTAGCTTCCCCACTCGCTTTGGCGAGAATGAAAGCTCCCTGAATCACTGCCTGAGTATGAAGTGCCAGACTCTTCGGAGTCCACTTTGCCTTAGGCGCGTAAAGTTTTTTTGCCTCTGCGATATCAGCTTCCAAAGTCTCAGCGTGCTTAAAAATGGAATTATAACAGGCCTGAGTAATTTCGGGATGAGACGAATAGACTTCCTGAACCATCGTTCCTACTAAGCAGGTAAACTCTGGCAAATCCCCTTTCAGAATTTTCCTCCGGAATTTGATGTAACCAAGAAATCGATCGAGAGGATCTTTTTTCTCGTGATAAGGAGCACCCCGGAAAAACTCCCCGGTCACATCAGACCAGCGATGGGCCGCCGCCACCGCGAGCTCGTCTTTCGATGTGAAGTTGTGAAAAAAAGTCCCTTTGCTGACACCTGCTTTCTCACAAAGGTCATCCACAGTCGTGGATGTATAGCCATTGGTACGAATGAGTTCAGTCGCTGCTTCGAGAAGCAGTTCGCGGGAGGGTGTTTTATTCTGATCTTTTTTAGGTCTTGCCACACCATTAATATACCAACTAGTCGGTATATTGTCAAAAAGGGGTATAAGCTGTTAAGATTATATGCCTGACATCGTGCCATTAAATTTCATAAAGTTTGTCGTCGTTAAGGAAAATATCAGTATCATTTAAGCATGAGCATGCCCTGGAAGAATTCTCTCCGTGTTCTCATCCTGATTGTCGCTGGATTGTCGATCTTCAGTTGCTGGCAAAAAAGTCAAACCCGCCTGAGTGAGCAAAACCATAAAACGCACTATCGGTAAAATATCTCCACTATTACTTGAAAAATTGAAAAGCCGGACGGCCGGTCTCGCGTTTTTTATCTTCGCTCTCGTCTCGATCTACGTTTTCATGAAGAAAAAAGAGTTTTATTACCTCCTCATCTTCTTCGAGAATCTTGTTGCCGGGTTTTGCTTTTTTTATCGAACCGAGGCGACATCCAAAGCGGGTCTTCTCGCGACTCTTGCTTCGTACGTCTGTATGCTCATACCGATGTGTTATTTCAAATCGGTGACGTCCCTTGGTCCTCAGCAGGAATTTATGAGTGGCGTTCTTCTGATCGTGGGTGTGACTATCGTAACGCTTGTGACTCTTGATCTCGGGAAGAGCAATGGAATCCGGCCGGCAAAAAGAGAAGTTGTTAAGTGTGGCCTGTACCGGTTCTTCAATCATCCGATGTATTTCGGCCATTCTATTTCGCAGCTAAGCTTCATCATAAAGAACCCACTCAACATTTACATCTACCCTTTCTCGATTTTGCTCTTTGTTTACAGGGCGAGGATAGAGAATCGCCTCCTCAGATCCGCTGATTAGTTTCTTCTGGTGCTTGCAGTGATCATCCTTCATAATGACTCATGGTCATCTTTGCAATCTCCGGAAGTTTCCGACACGGTTCATCTAATACATCTCTCCTTCATACGATGAAGTCACTTGCCCCCGCGGGCAATGAGTTCATCATCTACGATAAAATCGGAGAGCTGCCGCATTTTAATCCGGATCTGGACAATGAAAAAGTTCCACCGGAAGTGAAAGAACTTCGCGGAATGCTCAATCGCTCAGATGCGATTGTTATTTCCACGCCCGAATATGCTCACGGTATACCAGGGTCATTGAAAAACGCTCTCGACTGGCTCGTGAGTACAGTTCTTCTGGAAAATAAACCAGTGGCAGTTATTCTCGGTTCGGCGAGCGAAGGAAGTTTTGCGAAGGATGCGCTCCTGGAAGTTCTCCGTACGATGAATGCGAAAGTCGGTCCGCAATTAGTTCTTACGGTCTCTGGAGTGAGAATGAAAACAGCAGATCCGAAGCTATGGCACGAATTGAAAACGCTGGCAGAGGAAATTGTCCTGACTGCGCGTCCTCAAAGTTAGCGCCGAAAAAGCCACGTCACAAAACTCACGACAATACTGATAAGAATGCACGTCGTGATGGGAAAATAAAAACCTGAGTTTTCCCCTTTCAAGGCGATATCACCCGGAAGTTTTCCAAGCCGCAGTGATTGTATCCAGCCCAGCTGCCAGAGGACTCCGACAATAATCAAAATCACTCCGGAGAAAATGAGAAATTTCGGGATTGGCGCGAGATTCATA
Source organism: Bacteriovoracaceae bacterium (assembly GCA_045805035.1). Taxonomy (GTDB): domain Bacteria; phylum Bdellovibrionota; class Bacteriovoracia; order Bacteriovoracales; family Bacteriovoracaceae; genus Peredibacter. The sequence goes on along the minus strand of JBJMLZ010000290.1, from coordinate 1,240 downwards.
CCGTCACAACCAGAAACTCTTCGCCACTGGCGGGAACGAGATTGTCTGACCTTCCTTTAAAGTATTTATCAATAATATCTGCCCGGGAAACATGAACGATATTTTTTAATCCCGCTTCTCGCGCAAGATTCATGATTTCTTCCGGACGATAAAGTCCGATGAATGGTGTTCCGGAAGCTGCTGCTCTCTGCATGACCATTTCATATTGTGGTCTTTCGGACTCTTCAACGAGCGCAGGGGGAAGCATAAAAGTCATCGCAAAAATAGACCCGGGAGTAAGTGTTGCAATTTTTTTGAAGGTATCGAGATTGGCCTCCCGTGAAAGATACAAGGAGACTCCGGTAGAGGCGATGAAGGCGGGACGTTTATTGTTAAACCCAGTGGCAGAAAGTTTTTCTATCCATGATTCACCTGACTCAAAATCAACCGGGACAAGTTTGAGAAAATCCGGAACGCCATAGTTCAGCTCTGCGAGACGTTTGCGTTTCCATTCTTGTGTGTGTGGTTCATCGATTTCAAAAACGTAGAGTTTAGAAGTGAGATCCTTTCTTCTTTGTGCAAAGGTATCAAGTCCCGCACCGAGAATGACGTATTGATCAAGACCGCTACGCACTTTTTCGGATAGGAGATCCTCGATAAAACGAGCGCGTCCAACAATTGAGGCGCGATAGCCTTTTGTGCCTTCCGGGTGCATGTCCGGACGCTGTCGCCAGTCTTTATCAGGAGCAGCGATCTTCGCACCTAACATATCTTCGAAGACATAAGGAGCAGCATCAATCTCAACGTGCAGTGCTCTCCAGAGAGCAACCCTCACTGCAGTGTGGTCGGGTACAGGTTTGTTTTTAGTGTTCATCATTTTTTTAGCAACCGGTCTTTTTGGAATGAGGCACCCATGGGACTCTCGCCATAAGTACAAAGGAGAATTTATGCACACTTTGCTTAAAGTAACAATGACAGATGTACAAACAGCGAACACCGCACTCACATCGGGAGAATTTCAGAAGATACTTAAGCAGGTTACTGACCTGATTAAGCCAGAGAGTTCTTTTTTTTATTCGGAACAAGGATGTCGGGCGGCGCTGTTTATTTTCAACATGAGAGACGTCTCCATGATTCCACAGATCGCTGAACCACTCTTTATCGGCCTTAATGCCAAGGTGGAGTTCATTCCGGCGATGGATGCTTCCGAGCTCACGAAGGGCCTTCAGGTCATACAAAAAGAAGCTCCTTCAAATCTTTC
>JBJMLZ010000289.1:0-8301 GCA_045805035.1 Bacteriovoracaceae bacterium | reverse complement strand
CTGCCCTTCTGAATACTTCAGCACTCGCACGCAATAATCAAAAAGACTGCTGCACTTCAGTTCGACGAAGAGTTTTCTCCTCTCAATCTCATGAAGATGCCACAAAACTCTTCCACTGATATTTCTCTCATGCTCAACCAGCTTGAGAGTGTCCTGAAGTAATGTCTCGTCAGTCAGATGATTTAATTTCATCCACAATACATACGTAAAAGATACGGAAATGTAAACTTAATATTTTTTCGGCGCCGGCGAAGCCTCGCGTTGAACTCCAAAATTCATAGAAATAAAAAAAGCCCCCTTTCGGGGGCCTTTTTTCGAGGAGAAATATCTGCTGGGAATGAGGTCTTGATTAGAAAATCACCATCAGACCCGCAGTAATTGAAAGTGCATTAGCATTGATCACGTCATCCGCAAGTTCCGAGAGACGTTTCTGGTCGGGGCTCGTTGCAAAGCTCTTCGAAGAATCCGAAGAAAGGCTAGAGCCGAGACCGCGTGAGTATGAACCTTGAACGATCATACCAACTGAGCGGGTGAAGAGAATTTCGGTACCGAGTGAGAGACCAAGGGTAGCGAAGCTTGCTTTGTATTGCTCGTCACCGAACTGGTAGTTATACCCGTAAGGAGAAGCATTAAACTGGTTGTTCTTCATATACTGCATGTTCGCCATGTTATAGCCGAGGTTCATGCCGATGAACGGACGGAAGCGTTCACTTTTAGCGATAAAGAACTTACCACCGATATCGAGTCCGTAATTCTTATACGAGATATCACGGCCCTTCATCCCGTAGTAGTTATAGTAAGGATTCGCCCAACCCTGGTTTCCGTAGAAGTTGTTAGCGAAGTCTTCAGTCTGGAAGCTTGTGTAGTTAGCACCAACGTTCATGCTGAAGCGATCAGTGATGTTCGATTCAAGACGGAGACCGAGGTTATCAGCGCGAAGAGTTTCCTTGTCGCCTGAGTAAGTCGTCACACCGCCGTTAAGCGAGAGTTTCAATTGTTCGAATGGCTTCAGTGGTCCATTAACCGGAGCAACTTCGGCAGTAGAAACAACCGGGGCCGCAGCGGCAACTTGAACTTCCTGAACGACAGGTGCTTCTTCACGGGCATTGCGAACGTATTTCGCACAATCAGCGCCTGGATTTTCTTCCATCAGACACTTGATCTTCTTATTGTACTCAGCGATTTCCTTCTGAGTGCTTTTCTTCTCATCAATGTATTCTTCAGTTGTCTCAGAAAGCTTCTCTGTAGTTTTAGAGAGCTCTTTAAAGCCTTTGGTCTTCTCTTTATTGAGCTGGACCTCGCCTTTCTGCTTTCTGATTTCAGAGCGGATTTCTTCAAGCTCGTGGTCAGTAACGTTCTTTTCTTTCAGATAACCGTCGACGTCGATCGGGTCTGAATTCAAGACCTGCTCTTCTGACTGAGCATAGGCAGTGGCGAATGTCAGAGACAATGCCAACGCCAAAAGGGTTTTAGAGTTCATGGTTCCTCCTCGAAAAGGAATGACAAAAATTAATCGGGAGGAACATACCCTGATAACGCGTTGTGAAAAAGAAAAAGACACAGGGTGAGAAAAGATTACAAAAAGTGAAACAGGATATTGAGACGCTAACTACCTGTTTCGGCGTGGGGCCTGTGGGATCACCCGGAAGTTCTTGTAGTAATACTTCCTGCCGTTACGGTCCTCGGTCCCACTGAATTGGGCCTTGAACTTGTTGAGAGACCCGGCAATAAAGCTTTTAGGGTTATGGAGAAAGTACTCCGACATTCTTTTCTGAAAAGTCACTCCCAGGCTGATCGCTACTGCGAGCATAAGGATGTATTCCAATGAGGTCTGGCCTTTCTGATTCCTCATGTCTCTATTATAACCCCTCTATCCCGTAGGCGAGAGCGAGAAGCCCGAAAGACTTGTACCGGAATGGCCCCCAGTACTCAAACCCCTCGATAATTGAATCATTCAGGGTAATTTGCAGCGGAAGGCGGGTCAGGACAGCTGCCTCAGTTTTGCGCGCTTCCCGCATAGAGCGCATATCCAGGGTGACGGATTGAAGTCCCCCGAACTGCCAGTCTTTCTTTTCGAAAGGGAGAAAGACGCTGTCTTTTTCGAAGGACCGAAGAGTCCCCTCTTTATAAAAGTCTGCTTTGGATCCCGGAAGCTCGGGGTAAGGCCATTCATAATGAACCATTTCCCCGCCCTCGGTGATGAGGACGCGGTAAGGTTCTTCGCTCCCGAGGCTGCCTGCTTCAGTCATGAACGTAAGAGATGTCGCGGGAAACGGAGAAGCGGTTCTTTTCTGCGGAGAAACCAGAGTCTTTCTCATGAGAGGCCAGGGTGAATTCACGGTGAATGGAACTTCCTGAGGAAGATGCGAGAAGAACAGAACCCGGTCGCCACTGATGACACCCTCGAACGAAGCGAGAAGAAGGTTCTCAAATTTTTTCTCATGGAGCTGCCAGTACTGCACGGGAGATTCTTTGGTGTCTCCTCCCATTAGAGTCAGACGGCGCTTGAGCTGAGTCGTGAGAAAGAAGTCCTGGAGGCGATAAACCGGAGATAGCAATTTAAAGAAATAGTATGGCACTTCTTCGGGCGCCATTTTTGTTTTCATCTTCTCTTCAAAGGCCACACTCATGAGATGAAGGAGCGAAGGCGCGGTGAGGTCCTGCGAGAGCGCATACTCCCGGTTCAGCACATCACCAAATCGCGTGAACACAGTCCTGAGCCACTTCGGTCCCTGAAGGTCAAAGCGCACACCCTTGGGTCTGAGACTGGCCTCAAACGAGAGCGATTCAAAGCGCGCGAGCTCTTCGATAAAATAGCGATCAAAGTTCTCTTCGCTTTCCTGGTAAACAAGATCCAGATCCGAGGCATCGATGAGACCCGGAAATTTCCGCAGAAGTTCCTTCAGATTCGCGAGCGGACTCTTTCCGGTTTGCAGGCGAAAATTATCCGTCACAAACTCCATCGTTCCTGACGAGAGAAACTGACGAAGGTCGACGAGCTCAGGAATGTCATGAACCTTTCCCAGGCGAAGAAGAGCGAGTACTTCAAACTCAGAGAGAAAGTTCTGCGGATAGCTTTGCGCGCGGAAACGTTCATCGTCGATGAGTAGCGTGGTTCTTTTCCGGCGCAGGGAAATGATCCCACGGACCAGAGAAACAATATTGAGACCGATCAGGACTTCCTGGTAACGGTTCTTCAGCATGAAATGATCGCCTTTCGGAATGAAGGATAGCCTTCGGCCATTTTAACATGGCCGTGACTACTCTCAAGAGGGAGCGAAAGCCACTTGGAGAATTCCTGACTGTCTTTCACCACCGTCATCCTGCCAGCGGATTCAACAATATCAAATTCCGTCGAACGGAATGTCCGTGGGCCGCAGCTGATCTTATCCGCTCCACTAATAAAAGGCTCAAGCACCGAGTGAATACTCGTTTCAAATCCTCCCCCCACATACGCAAATCCAAAATCCGCATAGAGCTCGCAGAGAACGCCTTTCTTGTTCAGAACATGAAACCCATCAAAGGCCTTGATAATTTCCGGCTCAAGCTTGTGAGGAACCACGAGCACATAAAAATCTTCCGGGATATTCTTCATCACATGAAGGTCGGAGGGCCACGCGTTTCCGATGATAAGGCGCTTTTCCCGCGGGTACTGCCGGAAACTGAGTTCCCCGTATTCAGGATAGATCTTTGCAAATTTTTCGCTCTTCCCTTCCAGCCTTCTTCTGATCTGCTCGATCCGGAAATCAAACACCGGCCCTCTTTTCCCGAGAGATTTTCCGGTGCGGGCATCTTCTTCCGTGGCATAAACCACCGTCGTGGCCTTCGCGATGAATTTTTTCTTCCACCACGATACTTCTTTATCCATTGCGCGTTCTTTTTTAAACGTCAGCCACACAATATTGAGTTCACCCGGGAAAGTGAGAAACTCCGGAAAAAAATCATAACGGACGAGAATGAGTTTGGGTGCGGTAATCCAGTGAAGAAATCCTCCGGTCAGAAGCGGATAGCGCAAAGAGCGAAGTTGCGAGGGATGCTTTTCACAAAGCTCACGCACACCTTTCTCCACACTCGGGGAAAAATAAATGAGCTCGAGTTTCTTTCCTGCCGTCACTGCGTCGGTGATGAGAGGCAGCACCTGCTGAAACTCTCCTTCAGAGGAAAATTCAAACGCGAGATCTGCATTGTCGGAAAATTTTTTTGTATAAGGATCGCCGGCATTTTTTCTTTCAAACACCACACGCTCACGCACCTGCGGCACCCACAAGAGAACAATCGCAAGAAGCCTCATGATAACCGAAAGAAGAATCATGCGAGCGCCTCTCGGGCAGAAGCAAGAACTTCATCGACTGAAATCATCTTCATGCAGTAAAGGTCTTTGCGGTAACAAGGCGATGATCCTGTCGTCGAGCACGGTTTGCACCAGATATCCACCGAGTGATAGCGCGATTTCGAACCGTGGGGAGCAAAACCAAACGCCGGATGAGTCGGCCCGAAGATCGTCACGACCGGCACACCATATGCTTCTGCGATATGATTCATCCCGGAGTCATTGCCAATGGAAAGCTGAGCTCTCTCCAGCACACTCATGGATTCCTTGAGCGTCGTTTTTCCCTGAAGATTGATGAGTCGATGAGACTTAATCACTTCAAAGGCTTCGCAGAACCTATCATCCGGTCCCGCGAGTACCACCATCGTGAGATCTGTTGTTTCAAGTAATCTTTCCGTGAGCTTCACAAAGTTTTCAATCGGCCAGCGTTTCGGAAGAAACGACGCTGACGGAGCGATCACAATATATTTCTCCGGAAGTTTGTACACCGGCAGTTCACAAAGACTTGTCATCTCTCCGTGCGGGCCATGACGAAAATCTTTGGTTGCACGCACGCCGCGCTCATCACCAAAAATATCCTGGATATCGTTGATGATCCTCTCGACCTGCGGTTCGGCCTTCCAGATCTTACCGAAGAAAATACTCTTAAGTTTCGTGAGAAGGAATCTTTCCCAACGGCGCTTGTCGACCGTGAGTTGTGGTACTGCCCAAAGCGCCCACTTGAGACGAAAACTTCTCATCGTCGCGTGAAGGTCGAGCACGAGATCATAAGGCCCCGCTGCGACCACTTTCCCCACGAAATCTTTCCAGTGATCTTTTCTGCGATCAAAACCGATGACTGCATTGATGCCCGGATGACCTTCAACCAATGAAACAAATTCTCTGGACGTAACAAAGGTCACCCGGAGCTTGTTTCCGAATAAAGAACGCAGCCAGTTGACCGTCGCTGTCTGAAGGACCACGTCTCCCATACTGGAGAAGCGGACGAGAAGAATGTGCATGATTTATTATAGGATCAGATTTCCATAGGGACAATGATTCCCTTCTCTTTGATCCCTTTCTTGTAAACTTTCTGATTGTAATTATCGCGGTACTTAGTGAAGGAATCCCATTTCTTTTGTCCCATGATGCGCGCAAATTCCGCGTCTCTCTGCTCTTCCAGCACCAGAAGCTTTTTTCTGTCATCAAGAGTGATGATCCCCTTTTTATGAGGGATCGCGGTCATGAAGCGCTGGACATATTTTTGTTTGACCGCTTCGATCTCTTTCAGTTCTTCAGGAGTCAGCTGAAGCTGATTGTGGAGATACTCTTCCCGATCATGTGAAACTTGCTCGACGGAATCGTTCATGTCTCTTTCATCAAATTCCGTCTGATGAACAACTGTTCCCTCTAATGGTGCTTTTTCCTTCGGTACTTCCACGATCACTTTTTTCTCGATGATCTCGGGCTCAGCTTTTTTCACCACGATTTTTTCAACGATCTCTTCGCGCACAACTTCTTTCTGGTTCAGAAGTCTCCAGCCAAGAACACCATTAAGTAAAAGCGACAGAACAAGGGCCCACTTCATTATTTTTTCCCGAGGAGCTTTGCGGCTTCTTTAGCAAAGTAAGTGAGAATGATATCGGCACCCGCGCGGCGGAAAGCTGTGAGCGTTTCCAGAATCACTTTATCGTTATCAATCCAGCCATTCTGGGCAGCGGCCTTCACCATCGCGTATTCGCCGGAAACATTGTAGGCGGCGATTGGCAGGGTGAAATTATCTTTCAGGCGGTAGATCACATCAAGATATGGAAGCCCTGGTTTCACCATGAGAATGTCTGCACCTTCTTCTTCGTCGAGCATCGCCTCACGGAGAGCTTCTTTGGCGTTAGCAGGATCCATCTGATACGTTTTCTTGTCGCCTTTCTTGGGAGCCGAATCGAGTGCTTCACGGAACGGTCCATAAAAACCCGAAGCATACTTGGCGCAGTAACTCATGATGAGAACGTTTTCAAAACCTTCTTTATCAAGCGCGTGACGAATGTATCCCACTCGTCCATCCATCATGTCTGACGGGCCAACGATATCGGCACCCGCCCGTGCTTCACACACCGCCTGCTTGGCGAGAACTTCGAGAGTCGGATCATTGAGGATTTCGCCAGTCTTTGCATCCACCAAACCGTCGTGGCCTTCAGAGGAGTACGGATCAAGCGCGATGTCTCCCATCACCATCATATCCGGAAGCGCAGTTTTGATCGCACGAATCGCGCGGGCATTGAGTCCATCCGGATTGTAAGCTTCACGCGCGTCCGGAGTTTTTAATTTTTCATCAATCGCCGGAAATAAAGCAACCGTATGAACACCGAGAGAAAAAAGCTCCTGGCACTCTTTCACGAGTTCATCGATCGAAAAACGAAAGTGCCCTGGCATGGATTTGATCTCCACTCTCTGGCCTTTCCCTTCAATCACAAAAAGAGGCGCAATCAAGTGGGCGGGAAGAAGATGCGACTCGCGCACCATCGAACGAATCACTTCATTTCTTCTGTTTCGTCTCGGACGGTTCATCATAGCCTTAAGCCTTCTGGAGGGACTTGAATACCAGCGCGTACATCTGAATCTGCTTCATCATGGCAGCAAGGCCATTGGAGCGATTCATCGACAGGTGCTCGGTGATCCCTACTTCTTTTAAAAAATCGGGTTTGGTCGCAAGAATTTCATCGGGAGTCGCATCGGAGTAAACACTGGTGAGAAGAGCAACGATGCCTTTCACTAAAACGGCATCGGAGTCTGCATGAAAATACACGCGTCCATCTTTGAACTCTGGATAGAGCCAAACTTGGGACTGGCAGCCTTTCACTTTGTATTTTTCGTCGCGCTTATCTTCGGGATAGTCGGAGAGTCCGCGGCCCAGTTGGATGAGCTCTTTATAGCGGTCTTCCCAGTCCTGATACTTCAGGAAGCGCTCTTTAATCTGAGTGGTCCTCTCCAGCATGCTCACGGGATTTCGTCTCCTTAGACGCTCAGTATGCACCTCTGGGTACGCTCCGTAAATCATCTCAATAAATTTCATGTCCCTTTTTAAGGTTTTGGACCCGTGCACCGAAAAGTCTTTGAGAGGAATGGGAAAAACCATGTCAGTTTTCGACCTAAAACCTTTGAGTGCCAAAACGATCAGTGAGCTGAAGCTCAAGACTGATCAGTTGTGGGAAATCAAAATCGACGAAAACATCTATGGCCCGTTTGAAACTCTCCAGCTCAAGCACTACTCCAAAGAAAATCGTTCGATCATGCTCAGGGCCTATGTGTCGCTCATGTCAGTGGACAGCTGGCGACCGTTCCTGGAAGTGCGCGAGTTCTTCGATGACGTAAAATCTGACGGACCTTTCTGGACACTTTGCCAGGGGCAAAAATCTTCTCCGCTTTCAAAGGCAGAGGTTGCTAAACGTATCGAACTCGGAACGATCACTCGTCACGATGAAATTTCAGAAGACGAAGGCCGTCACTGGCACCGGATCGCAAATCATCCGGAGTTTGAAGCACATTTCACGACCGGAAGTTCACTCCCAGAAGTTCCGAATGAATCAAGTTTCACGCGTTCAAAACAAAAAGTCCTCGAGCAGCTTGAGAATAAGGGCCAGCTCATTGATAACATCGCCTCCCTCACTCATGTCTCGATGGTGACCAAAGAAAAAACCAAGACCGTGAACATTGATAACATCAAACTTCCGGTGGAAAAATCTTCGTCTTCGGGATCTTTCTGGGAAAATCACAAGTCTCATTTCTTGTGGGCCTCTCCGGTTGTTCTCGTGTTCGTTTACTTTACCTTCCTGAAATCTCCCTCGACCTCAAACGACGTCGCTGAATTGAGAGAACCGGAAGAGCAAAAATCATTCACGCAAACGAAACGCGCGCGCAAAGACTCATGGTCACGCTCGCCTGCGAGCAATGATCAGGGAGACGATTACGATCGCTCAGGCGTGACTCAGCTTCCT
>JBJMLZ010000288.1:0-6690 GCA_045805035.1 Bacteriovoracaceae bacterium | reverse complement strand
GCAGGTGTCGACTACTTCATTACCTCACTGGGTTCTCCGGAAGAAACAATCCGCGAGAGTAAAAAAACCGGCACCAGAGTTTTCTGTGATGTGATTGATGAAAAGTACGCCAGAAAAGTAGAAGACCTCGGTGCCGACGGCGTGATCGCGGTGAGTTCAGGCGCGGGCGGACATCTCGGAAATATTCCTGCCACTGTACTTGTGCCAATGCTCAAGAAGGCCTGCAAGATTCCGGTGATCTCGGCGGGTGGAGTTGGCAATGGTGCGGGAATTCTCGCGATGCTCGCACTTGGAGCTGATGGAGTTTCTATCGGCTCTCCGTTTATCGCGACTAAAGAAGCGCCCGTCTCCGAAGATTATAAACGCGCGTGTGTTGAGTACGGGGCGGAGGATATTGTTCTCACCGATAAAATTTCCGGAACCAGGCTCACGGCGATCAATACTCCTTATCTTCAGAAGATCGGCGTGAACCAGAATTTCGTCGAATCATTTCTCAACACCAATAAGCAGATTAAAAAATACGCGAAGATGCTCACCTACTACCGCGGAATGAAAATGCTCGAGAAAGCTGCCTTCGGCGCAAGCTACAAGTCGGTATGGGTGGCAGGGACATCGATTGAGTTCACTGAAAAAGTGGAACCACTCAAAGACATTGTCGAACGTTACAAGAAAGAAATCAGGAAAGCTCAAGACTACCTGAAAAAGCTGGAGGAAGTATGAATCTCGGTTACAAACTCATCGATAAGCTGATGGCAAATCCGACGAAGGTGAATCTCATCGCGCTCGATAAAGTACTTCGCCTCGGCATTCCCTTTAATGCTCCTCATGGATTTGCGATCAAGGCACTTTCACCGGACCAGGTGAAAGTTTCTCTTCCTAACCGGAAACTGAATCACAATCACATTGGTGGAGTTCATGCCTGTGCCATGGCGACGGTAGGTGAATATTGTGCAGGCCTTTCGCTTCTTTCCAAATTCGGTATCAGCAAATATCGCCTTATCATGTCAGACCTCTCCGCAACCTATTCCTGGCAGGGAAGAATGGATCTCGAAGGAATCTGTTCCCCGACTGCAATCGATGAAGCTGCAGTCAAGGCCGCACTTGATGAAGGAAAAACTTATTCGCAGCCGCTTGAGACAATCATTCAGGAAGTAAAAACCGGAAAAGAAGTCGCGCGAGTTAAGACTACGTGGCAGTTGAAACCCTGGGGTCAGGTTAAAACGAAATAAAAATCATGCGTGTGATCCACGCGAAGAAATACGCGAGTGCAAGCGTGTAGGCGACCATGAACAATGGCCACTTCAATGTATTAGATTCTCTTTTCAACACCGCGAAGGTCGAAATGCACTGAGGCGCATAGACAAACCAGATGAGAAGCGCGAGGAGACTTCCTATGCCGAACTCTCTCACAAGCGCCGCCGCAAGTTGATTCTCAAATCCTTCCGAGCCTTCCTTTACCGAAACTACCAGTGACATCGCACTCACCACAACTTCACGGGCAGCAATGCTCGGGATGAGCGCAGTCGTCATTCTCCAGTCAAAACCTAGTGGGCGAAAAACCGGTTCAAAGAAATGCCCGATGTGAGCGGCGTAGGATTCTTCCAGAACAGTCTCACCATTTCTCTGTGGAAAGGTAACGAGAACCCAGATGATGATACTCACCAGGAGGATAATCCCACCTGCCTTGGAGAGAAAGATCTTCGCCTTATTCTGCATGACGAGAAGAAGATTCTTCAGCTTCGGCACGCGATACGGAGGAAGCTCCATCAAAAGCATCGAAGGTGAAGAATATGGAAGAGTCTTTTTGAAAATGAGGGAGACGATAATCGCAGAGACAAACCCCATCATATAAAGACCGAAGAGAACGAGCCCCGGCATGCGAAGCCAGGTCATACCACCGACCGCAACATCCGGAATGAGAGCGGCAATGAGAACGGCATACACCGGCAAACGGGCAGAACAAGTCGTGAGGGGAATGACCAGCATGGTGATGAGTCGCTCGCGATGATTATCAATCACGCGGGTGGAAAGAATCCCCGGAATTGCGCACGCGTGAGACGAAAGAAGAGGAATCACAGCTTTTCCGGGAAGACCAATCTTTCGCATGAACGAATCCATCATGAAGGCCGCGCGTCCGAGGTAACCGAGATCTTCAAGAAACTGAATGAATAAAAAAAGAAGAACAATCTGCGGAAGGAAAACCAGAACTCCGCCGACTCCATTAATGATCCCATCGACGACAAGGCTTTTGAGAAGTTTATGATCAATCACTGCCGCGGCTTTCTCACCGAGAAAGGAGAAGAAAAGTTCAATTACGTCCTGCAAAGGGGCCGACCAGCTGAAAAGCACCTGAAAGACCACAATGAGAAGAACCGAAAGAATAAGGAGTCCCCACACCGGATGAAGGACCCAGTGATCAATGCGTTCGCTGAATGTATCCGGGGCAAGTGGAGAAAGAGTACTTTCTTTCAGGAGATGATCAATGCGTTTGAAGATACCGTTCACGTACGCAGCAGAGCGGAAAACTTTCTGGTGGTTTTCCGGAAGAGTAATGAGTGGGAGCTTTTCTCCATCATGCGCCTTCATGGCAGCGATGAGATCTTTCACGCCCCTGCCAGTCGCCGCACTTGTCGTCACAATCTCCGCACCTAGTTCACGCTTCATTTTTTCCAGATCAAGTTTCAGTCCTCTCTTTTCCGCCTCATCTATGAGATTCAGGCAAATGAGAAGAGGATATCCCAGATCACGTAGCTGGTAGCCGAGATAAAGCGACTTATCCAGATTCGTGGCATCGAGGACGAGCACAAAGAGATCAGCGGTTTTTTCTTTTTCTTTCTGAAGGAGAAAATCTTTTGTGACCTTTTCGTCGAGTGTGGTGGCATCGAGGGAATAGATTCCCGGAAGATCGAGAACCTCAATCACTTCTTTTCCGTTCTCCGTGATCCAACCAACTTTTTTCTCGACCGTCACACCAGGAAAATTCGCTACACGCTGAAAGCTTCCCGTGAGCTTATTGAAGAGTGCAGTCTTCCCTACGTTCGGCATTCCGATCAAGGCCGCTTTCATGGCTTGACCTCAACCTGCACGAGGCGCGCTTCATCTTTTGTGAGAGCAACCATGCGGCCACGAACTTCCACGAGAAATGGTTCCTGGAAAAGAGGGGCCTTTTTTGTGATCCGGATTTCTTCGCCTTCAAAAAAACCAAGGTGCATCAGTCGAGATTCGACGTCGGAAAATTCCCGCTCCATATGAGGGGCGAATGAGCGCACGATGAGCTTTATATTCAGAGGAGCCAGGTCAATGGTCATGGGTGTTTGATATACCAAACAAGGTAAAAAATGACGATGAAAAAGTAGCTTTTTTCACTATGAGCTATATGATTGATTCCATGAAACTACTTACCTCTGCCCTTCTGGTTTTTGCCATTTCCTCCTGTGCGTCCGCCTATACCAAGGGCAAAACCTATAGGCTCACGATCCTTCACACCAATGATCATCACGGTCATTTTTTTCCGAATAAAGACGGTGAATACGGACTGGCGGCGCGTGCGACACTCATCAAACAGATTCGCGATGAAGTAAGAAAAGATGGCGGTCACGTGCTCCTTCTCGATGCCGGTGATGCCAACACCGGAACTCCGCAATCAGACATGCTGGATGCTGAGCCTGACTTTAAAGGAATGGGCAAGCTCGGTTATGATGCCATGGCAATCGGTAACCATGAATTCGACAACTCTCTAGCGACGATTTTTAAACAGCGCACGTGGGCAGGTTTCCCTTTCTTGTCCGCGAATATTTATTACAAAAATACATCCCGTCGTGTGTTCCCCTCACACATTGAAAAAAAGTTCGATGGTTTGAAAGTGACGATTTTTGGTCTCACCACTGAAGATACCCCGATCAAATCCAATCCCATTTACAACAAGGGTTTGCGTTTCACTCCGGTCGTGGATGAAGCGAAAAAGATTGTCCCTCATCTCAAAAAAGAGACGGACGTTCTCATTGCTGTAACTCACGCTGGTCACTATGTGGATGGAGACCATGGTGCCAATGCTCCCGGTGACGTGGAAATTTCCCGCGCAGTGAAGGGCATTGATCTCATCGTCGGCGGCCACACGCATGCCGCGCTCTTTTCTGCGGACAATCAGAACGGCACAATCATTGTTCAAGCGGGCGACTGGGGAAAATATCTCGGCAGAGTTGATCTTGAAATCGTTGATGGAAAAGTCACATTGAAAGAATACAAATTGATTCCGATCAATCTTCTTTCATCCGCCGGGAAAATTGCCCAGGATCCTTCGATGGCAGAATTTCTCACTCCCTTTAAAACCAGAGGCGACGCTGCCCTTCAGATGGAATTGGGAACGTCGGAAGTTGAACTCGTCGGTGACCGGTTTGTTGTGCGCTTTCAGGAAACGAACCTAGGAAATCTCATTGCGGAAGCTTATCGCCAGAAATTCAAGGCCGATTTTGCGATCACAAATTCGGGCGGTGTACGCGCTACTATTCCTGCCGGCAAAATCACCCTTGAATCACTCATGACCGTTCTTCCTTTCGGCAATGAAGTTGGTGTCGCGAAGATGACTGGAGCAGAGATTGAAAAGTTCTTCACTTACGTCATTCACACTCTCGCTCCGAAACCGGGAGACACTGTTGCGGGTGGGGCCTATCCACAGCTCGCGAACATTGAGATGACTGCCAATCGTTCTCAAAAAACTATTTCCAATATCAGAATTGGCGGCGAGCCCATTGAAGCGAATAAGACCTACACGGTCGCAGTTCCGAAATTTGTCGCTGCTGATGGTGGTGATGGCTTTCCGAAAATGCCGAACTTCACAGACTATGGATTCATTGACGCCAATATTGTGAAAGACTTTATTCTGGAGAAAAAGACCATCAAAGCTGAAGACTTTGCGGTCACAGGTAAAATTAAATACGAATAGATTTACTGCTGAGTTGTGATCTGGGAGTCATCAAGCTTAGGAAGTTCGATGACGAAAGTAGTATTCTGCGCATCTTCCTGGTAGAAGAGCTTTCCTCTGTGTTCTTCGATGATTCCCCGGGAAATAGACAAACCAAGACCAGTACCGACCCCTACGTCTTTCGTCGTAAAGAACGGCTGGAAAAGTTTCTTCCGCACGATTGGTGAAATACCTTCACCACAGTCCGAGACCGAGATGCGATATTTGGCGCCAAGGTCTTCCGCCTTCACCTTGATCCATGGGTGCGTATAGTTGGAAGTGGCCTGGTAAGAATTGTTAATGAGGTTCAGGATCACCTGCGAAACTTCCACCGGACGGCAATAAACCTGCGCGTCCTCTTTCAGATACTCAACCTCAACCGAAGTTCCGTTGTTATTGATCCTCTCCTGACAGATATCGAGAGTTTCTTCGATGATCTTGTTCAGCGAGTACGTCACTTTTTCATCCATCGAAGATTCGCGCGCAAATCTTCTCATACCATTCACAATCCGCGAGATCCTGCCGACGGTTGTATCCATCTTGTTGATGTACTGGAGGAGAAGTTCAGGTGTGAGAGACGCGCGACTCGAATGACGACGAAGAAGATCAATGTAGCCCTTGATAATCCCCAGAGGATTATTGATCTCGTGAGCAATACCACCTGCCATCTCACCAAGCGCAGAAAGTTTCGATGCCTGGGTCAGGCGGATTTCGGTTTCTTTTCTTCGTGTGATGTTCTCTGCCATCATCACCACACCACCGATTCTGCCGTTGGCGTCTTTCCATGGCTGGATGAGCATCCGCAGCCACACATCAACTCCCGGAGCGAGCTCTATTAGTGAGTCATCACGGCTCACAATTTTTCCCTGAAGGGCGGAATTCATATCATCGATCCATTCCTTGCGGAAATGTTCCGAGACCTTCTGACCTTCCTTCGGTGGCGTGAGAATGGTTGACCATTCATCCGTCCAGCGCGAACTGAACGCGAGATAATGAAATTGAGAATCGAACATCGCAACCGGTGCAGGCAAAGACTGGATCATCGCCTTCAATTGCTGTTCGGAGGTAATCAGACTTTGTTCCCACTTGATCATCGGAGTGACGTTCACGTTCACACCGGTGACTCGCAGAGGCTGACCTTCGGGACCACGATAAATGATACAACCCCGATCAAGACACCATTGAATTTCTCCGGTCTTTGTAATCATCCGGTAACGACACTCATAGAAAAGTGTTTCACCTTTCAGGTGACGTTCAAGCTCATGCTTAACTCTTTCCACATCATCAGGATGGAGACGTCCCTCAAAAGTTTCGAAATTCTGAGGAAGCTCATTGTATTCGTAACCTAGCTTCGTGTACCAGGTCTTATTCAGCGAAACACCATTGGTCGCAAGATCCCAGTCCCACTTACCTACCTGAGCCGATTCGAGAGCAAGGTCGAGAGAAAGCTTCGCTTCATTCAGGTCGTCGAGTTTTTTCCGGAGATCGTTCTCCAGATAATTAATCCGGTGACGAAGTTCTTTTTCGTAGATGTGGCGTTTCTCGGATTCAATCAATCGTCCGATAAGATCAGCACAGGCACCCGCGAAATTAATGTCCATGATGTCCCAGCTCCGTGGGCCATTAACGTCCTCAACGCAAAGAATGCCCAGGACTTCTCCATCTGAGAAAATCGGTGAATCCATGAGAGCACCAATATGGTTGGGCTTGGAATAGCTCTCCACAAACTC
>JBJMLZ010000287.1:0-10843 GCA_045805035.1 Bacteriovoracaceae bacterium | reverse complement strand
GGTGTTCGTGCTAACCGCTACACGATTTTGAACACCTGAAGGGACGCTCGCTGGCGTGCGGAAAAGGGGTCCTGAGAATGGTTTCTGAGAGACTTCCGTTCTTACCGGATGAGCAGTCAAAAAGCGCTTATCGCTTGTCTGGCCGCTGAAAAACCAGTGTCCAAGAAGCCAACATGCAGGGATGGCCACCAATGCCCATTTCTTGGCCTTAGTCATTTACGTCAAACTCAAAGTTGATGATCTTGTATGGCCTGTGACCATTGAGTTCGTAATCAAGATAATCGTCATTGGCATTGGCAGAATCAGAGTAACAGTCAGAGCAGTTACTGAAACGTGCACGCAGACGGCACCGGAATTTGGTACCCGGCGGCACCCATTTACTCACTTCGAGGAGCATCAGGTTACCGATGTTAAATTTTTTCTGATCCGCAGGCAGAGGTTGCACTACAGTTTCATAAAAGTTTTTTCTTGGCTCAATTTGCGAGAAGAAAGAATCATTTGCTCCAGGAAGGAAGCGAACCATACATTCATGCGGGTTGAATGTGAAATCGACGTCGCTCACTCCGCTTGATGAATAACCGAGACAATCTTTGTCCTGAAGCGAGAGTCCATTTTTCTTCCGGAATTCGTTCTGTGAAACCCAGCGAGTGCTGTCACCATCATCAAGCTGAACCAGACACACGGGTGCTGCTGCCTGAGAAGGGAAAACTTTCTGAGCGTCGGTACAAGCCGCCGAAGTAGGACATCTCTTATAAAGGCGATCGTAATCTTTATCGGGATAAGTGTAGCCGCCTCCATTCACACAAGAGAGACCGGTCTGGCCACCCTGATCGGCAGTAGTCACAGTATCGAACACACATGGCTGGAAGTTCCCCGTGGCAGTGCTTGTGACGTGAACGTGATCCCAGTCAGTCGCGAGGAGTTGTACGCCTGCCATTGCAGTGTTAGATCCGTTATAGAGGTTAGGGATGATACCCACAACTTCACCCGGAGAAATTTTGACGTTACCGTTGTTGTAGTCAGTGCTTGAAACGTTTGATGAAAGAGGGACTGCGAGACCCTTGAAGAGAAGAACGCTCAAAATATCGTTCACATCAGAGCGGTTGTCGATGAGATAGTAATTGATTGCTGTAGGTGAACCGGCAGTTGCGACATCGAGAAGCTGCTTGGAAACAAGAACAGATTTTCTGCGATTGTCCTCCGAGACAGTTGTGAGAGGCTGAACACCAATAGAAGCTACCGCATCTTTGTAAACTTTTGTACGATCTTTGGTGCTGTTGCCGTTGTTGTTGTATGTCTTAAAGAGAAGAAGACCGTAATCATCCAGGAGTTTTTCTGATTCGTTTTTATTAAACGCTAAACAGAGGCCGGATGAAGCTGAGATATACTTATTGATGTTTTTAGCAAACACCTGGAAGAATCTTCTGAAGTTTGTCTGGTTGATCGTCTGTGACCAGAGATAAGAGTTCGTCGCATCGAGGTTGTTGAAGTAAAGCGAAGAACTGTTTGGGCCAGAAATATCATCAACACCTTTGGCATTCAGATCTCCGAGCTCTGCGAGAGTTTCGGCAATCAGGAGCATCACATACGAGGTAGCTGAATCGTGACCACCATCGCTTTCAGAAGCAAGTCCACATTGCGCTTTGAATTCCTCAGTAAGCGCAACCATGTAATGGCTGACGATCATGCCCGCATAGTGTTCATCTTCCAAAGGAACGTCAGGATTGTTCGGGTTGTAGTTCACGTAAGTTGGGTAAGCGAGTCTTCCTTCAGAAGTTGTATCAAGCGCAGAAATATGAATCGGATCACTTTCTGTCATCGGACGACCGGCATTGTTCGTTTTTCCGAGCGCCCATTCACCTATATGCGTCCGCTTCGTCATCACAAAGCTGAAATAATCTGCGAGGCCTTCGTTGATCGAGAAGGCCTCATCGTAACCAAGTTTACCAAGGCTCGAGCGGAACGGATGAGTTCCACTTGAAGTTCCATTTCTCATGTTCATCATGATGGAAACCAGGCCATGCATGAATTCGTGATAAATAACAGAAGGATCCTGAACGATGTACGTATTTGGATACTTATCGAAAGCACCAAAGCACAGTGAAGTATCGGCCGGGCGGAAAGCGGCGTTACTCTCAAGATCACAGAAGGAATAAGCACTGATGAAAGAATTTCTGAGCTCGCGCGCGTTCGTGTTCGTAACACCTTTGAACCAGAACATTCCGGAGTTGCGGAGATAGTTCGGGATGGATTTAGGAACTGTATTCGAGCGTGAAGTCACTCGCTCGTAAGCGAATTTCAACTTATCAAAATATTTTTGTTTCGCTTGCTGGAGGTGATAGAGGGTGTTCGTTGTGTAGAATTCCTCTGTGCCTGCCTGGAAGACAAACATACGATCAGAGTTTCTTGATGCCGGTTGTGTATCAGTTTCCTGTCCGAGTGAAAGAATACAATCAGAAAGCTGTTGATCGTAATTTCCCAGGCCGAAAAAAAGACTGATCGTACAGTTGCCGGTGAGAGTAGTGTTCTCAGTGACAATCACAATGTTGCCATCAACGATGCGGGTAATGTTGAACGCACCCGGAGTCGCTTTCCCTTCAGACAGAACGTATGGGCTTTCTTTGAAAACATAAGCGCCGCCATCGAGAGAACCATCAAAATTTGATATGCCGGAGCGTGCACCGGTTGATGCAATTTGAGTGGGATTACAGGACGCGAATATGCCAAGGGAGGCGATGAATAATATCGTCCATAATCGGGAGAAGGTTGTTGTCATCCAGTGACGTACCATATCTAAAGCCTTATCGGTTGAGACTGTCCGTTCTCAACCGATCAAACGAGTCGGGGACTATTGGCCAGTACCACCAGCAAAGGCCTGCATGAACGACTGTGCAGGATTAGCTCCCATGAGAGAGCCATCATTACGATCGCCGTTATAGCCGGCATTACAATAGGCAGGTGCATCGGGGAATCGGGCAGATTCACTTTCCTGAGGATTGCTACTTTGCTGAACCAGTCCAATAATTTGACTATAAACAAAATCAACATTCGGAGTACATGGTTCTTCTGAAGCTGTTTCTGTTCTTGTCGTATCACTTGGTCTACGGGATGAAGTAGTGGATACAACCTTGCATCCGTTTTCTGCCTTCTTACAAAGATCGGCTAATTGAGCTTTCACTGTAGCATCAGTAATTTGAGATTGTTTTACACATATCAGTCCCGCTCTACCTGCATTATTTCCTTCGTCTGCAGGAGAGTTACCAGATGAGCGACAATATGCACTCAAATTACCTGCAGCAACGGGGTCCGCACTGAACATGTCTCGAACTGATCCGCCACATGCACCGTTTGGATCATTCTGACCGACGCCATAAAGAGAACAAAGTTGCTGTCTTTTTTCCCCAAGCTCATTCATCTTCTTCTGTTGTTCAGCCAGCTGCTGCTGACGTTGAGCTTCCATCTGAGCGATCGCCTGATCGTGCTTCTGAAGACACTGGTTAGCGATCTCATCTGCTTTTGCTTTCGCAGTTTTGTAATTGTTCTTTGTCTCTTCAATGTGCTGAGCGATCACACCACCGCGACCACCGTTACCCATGATTTCCTGCTGTTGTTTTTGAACAGCATCTTTCAGGAGATTGATGTTTTGCTTGAACATTGCGACGAACTTATCCGGGTCCTGGAGAAGAAGAGGATCGTCTTTATAAGATCTGAACTTATCAATGTACTTGGCATCTCCAGGAATATCGCGCTGGATACCTGATGGAGAAGAGAAGCCGGCGCCGAAGAGTCCGCGCATCATTTCTCCCTCTTTCATATATTTTGAAAGAGCAGTATCAAAGATGCGAACGATGTCTGCTTTGTTTTTGGTAACGAGAGCATTGTAGTTGTTCACGCGAAGTGAACGTTCCTGCTTGATCTGGTTCACGAAAGTCTGTGCCTGAGTCGTACAAGACTTCATGTTGTTCGCACAGGTGAAAGCGGCGTTGGCACAGAAGCCCGGGCCACTGGTGTTGAAGCGATCAGGTGTACATGAACCGGCCTGGGACACGTTGGCCTCAACCGGGTTACTACACTCGATGAGTTTCCTGCGGATCTCATTGCGAATGGTATTACTCTCATTCGCCGCCAGGGTTTTATATTCCTGGTTGATTTCTCTGAGTTTCTGGATGGCAGCTGCACCGGTCAAGGTTGAACCGAGTTTGTTCGTCGTGAACTGAGCATCACAGGTCTGAACCACGTCAGCGAAGTAAGCCGAAGGTGCGCTTCCCGAAGGAGTCACACTTTGCATGACAGTCTTGCCATTCTGAATAACTGCTTTCTGGTATGAGCCCTGCATATTGAGGACGAAGCGGTTTCCGTTTTCTTTTTCGAGAGTCTGGAGGGCCGCAAGTTTTTCTTCCGGAGTTGTGCGCGGATTCGTCATGATGCCTTCGAGGCGCTGACGGAGTGGATTGTATTCGTTTTTGTTCGCAAACTTCGAACCAGTTGGATCAATGATGTTTCTCTTCATCTGATCCCAGAAGCCCGAGCCCGAGAATGAACGCTGAAGACAGTTATTCCTGATCTGGGTCTGAACCATCTCAACTTCACTGTCAAAGTTTGTCGCGTTCAGATTCTTGGCGATACTAAGAGCATTATCCGCAATTGAGCCGAGTTCATTTTTCAAGGTTGAGACGTCCGCTTCAATCTTTGTGTCCATCTTGTTGTAGGTCATCTGAGCATCGGCAAAGAAATCAGCAGTGAGCTGACTCTTTAAACCGGTTGAAGAACTAACTTGAGAAGGAAGTCTGGCGAGATAGTTGGAGAATCCCTCATCTTTACCATCGGCGATAGAGCTGAAGTTTAACTGAAACTGCTGGGCAGCTTTATCCGCCATCTTGTTAATGTCATCAACAACTGTCGCGTGAGCAGTGACGTAGGATTCGCCCGAATATTTTCCTGATGGTTGCGAGTACTGTGCTTTGAGTTCTTTGTTGATCTGGTTCAAACCACCAGCGTTTCCTTTCGTATTAAAGGCATCACCTGCGAACATCGATTTACAGGCAGGATTATCAAAGCGCTTACCGAAGTCGAAGAGGTCAGGGCGTCTGGTGCGCGCTTCTGCAGTAAGGTCTGTATCTCCGCCGTTAAGAACTGCGGTGGAATCAGTGATGGCATCAAGGTCAGACTTCGAAGCTTCACGGAATTGATTCTGGAGAGCTTCAAGATTAGTCGTGAGTTTATCGAGCTCGTTCGTGCGATACGCGAAGAAGCCATTCAGCACCTGCATCGCATTTTGCATACATCCTACACCGAAGCCTTGTCCTTCAGCATTGCTGATAGAGCTATAGGATTCGTACGCCTTGGAAACGTCACCGTAGGTTTTGTAGAGAGAGAACATTTCTGCAAGCTGCGCCTGCGGAACTACACCGCGATCGTTGGTCAAACCTACGCGACAAACTTCGGCGCGAATCTCTGTCACTGTCGTCGGAAGAGTCGGACACGTGAGTGATGCCGGGTTGAGTCCGTTGCGTCCCATGTATTCAACAAGTCCTGGGATGCGAGCGAGCGTATCGGTGTTGAAGTATTTGTCGCGACCAGGTTGAGTCATCTGACCAACAAGTTGTTGGTTAGCGAGGGCCTGTTGTTGGCTCGCCATGTTTTGCTGATTGGCCTGGATGATTTGCCCGGCCATGTTGATGGCCTCAAGAGGATTAATCGCGAAGGCAACAGGTGAAAGAATCATCTGTGTGGCCATCACACTGGTGAGTAGAGGTGAAAGTTTCATTCGTTTCATAAGAACCCTTTGCAGCTTATCTGCTTGTTTTTCGGCAGATTTGCTCAAAAAAATTAATCACCAAGAAAATGGACGTATTTACTCAAGATCTATTTTAAACCCTCTCCGAATATTCATAGGCATTCTTTTGGAATACTTGGCTTTTTTGTAAAAAGAAGTGAAAATAAGTTATTGGAATTCCAATAAAAATTGACCGGTAGAGGCCGATGTTCAAAAAGCTGTTGGCGATGATGAAATCGCCAAAAAAACAGGGCGAAAACCTCCGAGAGACCGGGGGACAGCGTTGGGTGAAAACCTACGAGGTCATTCTCTCCAACATGGAAGGTTCTCCTTCGTATCCGCTTACTCATCAGCTCGCCATTGGCAGTGAGATTGGAAATATCATCATCGCTGATCCATCGGTGAGTCCTCGTCACGCCACTATTCTTTTACAGGAAGAAGTCATCTCCATCATTGATCACGGAAGTGTCTCCGGCACATTTGTGAATGGAGCGAAGATTCCCGCCGGGAAATTCATCATTCTTGAAGACACCGACAAAATCAAAATCGGAGACCTTGAAGTAGAGCTGGAAGTGAAGGCGAATTCCGTCGACAACACTGGCTTTGTTCCACCAGGGCATGAACACCTTGATGAGGAAGAGGAAGTTGAAGAAGTAGAGGAAGAAGTAGAAGAGGAAGAGGTGGAAGACGAGGAGGAATCTGACTCTGAGAAAACCGTCACGAAGAGTAAAGTCTATACCGGAAAACCTCAGTCAAAATCTGCCGCATTCGTCGCCAAGAAAAAGAAGGCCTCAAAGTTCTCGATAACTCTTCCGTCTTATGATGCCACCAACAGTCTGATTCGAGTGTTGGCGGTTGCAGCTGATCTTCTGTTGTCTTACATCATCCTTGTTATTTTCCTTCCGTTTGATGATTTCCGTTTATTCATTGATTCCATTCCCTCACTCATCGCGGAAACTTTGGATTTCGAGTGGGTCAATTTCTGGCATATTGCTTCGGAAGAGGCGGGGCCACTCACGGATGTTCTGAAAGAGCTTTTCTCCATTGTGAATGAGCTCGTACCGGTTCTCCGGCTGATTCTTGTTTTCTTTGTTGTTCGTCTTGTCTCCACAATTATTTTTGGCGTGAGTATCTCTGAATTTATGTTCGGAGTTCGCGGAAATTTCAATCGTATCTGGGCAAGAGTTGGTGGAGCGATCCGCGTGATCATCGGGATGATTACCTGGCCTCTGCTCATTTTTGATCTTCCTTCACTTGCTTCGAAAAGAACTTTCAAAGAAGTCATCACGCTGACGAATACCTATGTCGGTTCGCGCGTAACACTTTTCTTTGGGATCATCCTTTATTTCCCTCTGTTGATTGTTCTTCTCCTTGTTTCTCCGATGCTGGTCGGCCTTGAACTTATCGAGCCCATTCCTTTTAATGCGAATGTTTCACAAAGAGTGAAACCGAAAGTCGACGTTGAAGATCAAAACGTTCCAAAAGCAACTGAAGGCAGCCGGTACTTTGGCTTTACAGTCGTCTACAAACCTTCTGTGGTTTCTCTCATTCCGACCTTCAGATTCAAAGGGGAGAAGTCCAAGCTCAACATGAGTGCGGGACTCGAAGTTCTTTATCGCGCTGATGACAGAGGTCTTTCGTTCGAATTGTTTAAAACCTTCGACATGAAAGAGCTTATGAGACTGGCGTTGAGCGGAAACTTTATGCTCCACGATCAGTATCAAACCATCTACAACTACGCTTACTCAGCTCCGGGAAGTAACCGTGCCTTCAAGGCTTCGGACAATCCGAGACAGGAAGAGATGTTTGGAAAGCAGGTTGTGGACTTCACCGGAATGGCGTTTTCCCTCGGGATAGATAACCTCGTCGACTTTATGACTCAAAAGACTCCATTCATTAAGAGCATCGTCGACTACCGGACTTCACTCCTTTCTTTGTTTGAATACAAAGACTATTCAGAAATCGCAGTCGTCAAAGTTGGAAAAATTCTGTGTCTCAGAGCTTCTTATGACGGCCAGAAACCATTCGATCTCCTCATGCCACTTATCAGAAACGAAGGAAAAATCTACAAGGTGACCTTCGACAGCAAGAAAGATCTTACGGTGATGAGAAATCAATTCTACAAATTCACTCTTGATGAAATGACCTGGGGTATTCCTGCGGAAAGAGAAAACGTTGAGGCCTATAAAGCGCTTGAAGTCGTCGACTTGTTCACGATGGATTTTGAGAAGGCAGTTATTACTGCTGCGAAGGCGCAGGCGCTTTACGGATATTATTTTGAGAAGTCCGCTGAGGTCCTGAGAAACGGAGACCTCGTTGAATATGAGATCTGGAAACGGTCAGTTCAAAGTATGATGAACATTCTTCCGCATCTGAGAGAGGCCGCTGTGCCAGTGGAAGCACCAGTTGAAGAAGGTGTGCCTGCTGAAAGTGTGAAGGCCAAGCTGCGGAGTAATTTCACTGATCTCTTCAATGCGATCGAAAGTAAGAACAAAGCTTTCTTCGGTATTGAAGAAGTCCCAACTGTTTAAGGAGTCCACGTGTCGTGGTTTGAAGCAATCATCTATGGCCTCATTCAAGGCCTTTCTGAATTTCTCCCTGTAAGCTCCAGTGGTCATCTCGCACTTCTACCTTATGTGATGAGCATTCCCGATCCGGGTGTGGTTTTTGATCTCACGATGCATCTGGGGACAGCGATGGCGGTCATTATTTATTTCCGCAAAGACATCATGACGTATGCAAGAACTTTGACTCCGGCACTTGCGAATTTCAAGGTCGGAGGAGAGGCGAGATGGTTCACGCGAAACTTTATCTACGCCACGTTCGTCAGTATTTTTTTCATTGTGCTTCTACTCGTTCCGTCGAAATTTGCGCGCAATCCCTGGGTGATCATCTTTGATCTTTCATTTTTCGGCCTTTTCCTCTGGCTTGCTGACATCCGCAACCGGAAACTTTCTGCTCATCTGGAATCTCCCATGGAAAACGGCATGCAATGGAAAGCCGCTGCTCTCATTGGTGCCGCTCAGGCGTTCGCAATTTTTCCCGGCGTATCTCGCTCAGGGATCACTCTTTCTGTGGCCCTTGCGCTGGGAATGAAAAGAAAGGATGCGGGTGAGTTTTCGTTTCTTCTCTCTCTTCCCATTATCCTTGCCGGCATTTTCAAAGAAATTCCTGATCTTTTGAAAGAAGGGAATTCTGATTCTCTGGGTGTGCTTATTCTCGGCGTAGTGACATCGTTCATCGTAGGATGGCTGACCATTCACTTCTTCATGAAGCTCATCGGGAAAATTGACCTGAAGTATTTTGCCATTTACCGGTGGTTGCTTGCGGGCCTCATGGCCTGGAGTCTTCTTCGATAGTTCTTTGTAGTCTAAGGCACGCAGTAAACGTGGTTATTCCAGCGAACTCCGGCATCAAAGAATGATCCTACCGATCCTGTCTCAGCGTTGTTATCAACATCATCCGTGCGGTAATTGAAACGTTTCGACGTCGTGGTTGTCGTAGCGGGAAGAGTGTAGCCGCCATTGGTAAGCGGAATCGAGAGCTGGCTGATCGCAACACCCGTCATCGCCTTGCCTGAACAACAGAGATTCTTGGTGGCAATGAGTGACTGAACCTGGCCCGGATCTTTGATGTAACCGGTTTGCGCATCGTAAGCAGAGTCAGGAAGACCGCGGCCTTCAGAAGAAACGTAACGGTTCAGATAAACGGTGACGTCTGTGTAGTCAGGGAGACAGCACCGCTTGACGCCGGAAGTGGCGGCGAAACCCGTACAACACTGACCGGAAGTTGCAGTATCCGGTAACTGCTGGCCCGACGGGATACAACAGTTGAATTCATTTTCAGAGAACACTTTTTTCAACGTATTCATGTCAAACTTCGTGTACGAAGCAGCAGAGTAGTATCTGTTCGTACCGTCGCTGAAGTCCTCGGTTGTCGTATTGACATCAACAATTGAGTTATCGAGTGGCTCGGCCTTGGCCGGAAGTGCCAGCTGACTGTCATCGACAAGCTTATAAACCTGATCATTGGTCATGACTGCGACTTGTGGAATTCCGATCAGTTCGAGAGTTCCTGCCCATGTGAGATATTTTGTCTGCTCTGCACTTGAGAGGGACTTCACTTCACACGAACTATTTGTGTAATTGTTCGGATCACATTCAAATGGATTGTCACTCACACCGAGGGTCGTATTTTGGGGCGCCCAGCTCACGTGCTTAAACATCGTCTTGTCTACCGTCTGCATTTTCGTGCGGGCAAAAGCGTGACCGCCACCATTCTCAGAAGCAAAACTTCTCACCCAGTTTTGGGTACAGCAGGTGCGGGAGTTCACGGTGTCGAGAGTTTTGAATTGAGCGGTGATCATATTGTAAACGACCGTCGAAGGCGAACCATCTATCGAAATACCATAAGTTTTCGTCGAAGTCGCAGTCACCTGGGCCGGATCACAAGTGAGTTTGTCGTAGGCAGTGTGAACACGTGAATAACGGCGCTTGGTATTGATTGCCTGGTTCACGCCCGCAACGAGCGGAACTTTATTTGTCGTATCACACCAGAGTGGAGAAGTGGCATCGCCCGGCATTTGCGTGAACGTGGTGAGAACGTTTCCGCTTTCGCGGCAACAAACGTTCTTCTTAATATCAAAGCCAGGGTTGAGAACTCCGGTCGCTACATATTTAAAGTCAGGGTTACCGCAGACCATTCCTTCTTCCAGGAATTTTTCTTCCGCGGAGACGAGGAGCGAAGAAAGATCAGCAGTCTGTGCTTTGGTCGCAATGAATGAAGATGGCCCGCAATCAAGATCTGAGAAGCAAGATGCCCCCGGCGCGCGCAGACACGCGTTTCTCTGATATCCCGTTGCAGTTGTTTGTGAACCACTTGTTGAACTGTAAACATTCAGTGAAACGAGTGGGGCGAGATTCAGTAAGTTAGTAGAGAGATTCTGGTTAATCGTCACCTGATTCAAAGCAGGGTCACCGAGATTCAACTGATACTGCTGAATGTTCACGCCGGCATTATCGGTGGCGGTACACGCATTGTAGTAGCTGGTGCTGGTGGTAGATGCTG
>JBJMLZ010000286.1:0-3902 GCA_045805035.1 Bacteriovoracaceae bacterium | reverse complement strand
ATCGGAAAAATCAGAAAGAAGACTCTGGGAAAACCGACGTCGCAGCTGGCGACCTTCTCCGAGATCAGTCACATGGAAGAAATCATTCTCTCGATGTCTTATATCGATCGCATCCGAGGCCTCGAGCTTTCAGATAACCAGGCGGATGTGATTCTTCCCGCGACGATGCTCACGCAGAAACTCATGCACAAGTTAAAGCTCTCCGAGATTCTTCTTCCGAAAGTCGGCCTCAAGGAAGGAATTCTTCTCTCTATGCAGGAAGATCCTCCGAAAAGATTCAATCTTCTCGATTGATCACCACTGCCTCATCCACACGATCGCCATACCGTCATTCACCGGCACCGGCATGAACATCGAAATGCGTTTATCCGAAACCTTCGCGGAAACGGTCGCCCAATATGTTCCGAGAAATGCTCCCGCCACGACGTCACTCGCCCAATGCTTGTTCTCTTTGATTCGAGAAAAACCGGTCAACGTTGCCGCAGCATACGCAGGGATCGCCGCCTTCCATCCGTAGCTATACGATAAACTTCCCGCAAGAGTGAACATGGCACTCGTGTGGCCCGAAGGCCAGGACTGATGATCACTGCCATCGGGACGCTCGCGGATAGTGACTCTCTTTAAAAAAGAATAGGAAGCGAGAGAAAAAATCAGCGCGCGGGAAAGTTTCACGCCTTCTTTCGTATCCACTCCAAGAAGAACGACAGAAGTTCCGAGCTCAAGCCAGGTATCGGTGATGTCACTGATCTTTTTTGCCTCATCCTGCCCGACGAGAAGATTGCCGCCATCATTTGTATACGCACGAACTTTATGATCATAAGGCATGGTCACATACGTACCCGCAACCATTCCTCCCAGGAAAAGAAGATTGTCTCCTGCGCCCGCCTCTTTCACCATCGGCTTCACCTGATCATTCCACAGCCAGGGCCCGAAAGGTTTTCCTCCCGTCGGATCATCGTAGGCAAATGCCAGGGAGATGAGAAAAAAGAAAATAAACATCAGAACACCATGATCCCGACGGAAAATGAAAGTGTGTAGATCTGAATCTTTTCCTTACCGGTCACAAAGACAACTTCAGGAAGAGTGCCATTGCGGATCCCCTGCCCTTTTTCCAGAGACTGATAGCTCGTTGAAAGTTCCCAGTACCAGTCGGTACCTTTTTTTGTCTTCAAAAACTCTCCCCACCCAAGGCCTACAACCGGCCCCGTGTATTGAATCCTCGTCGAGTCACTTCGCTGATAAGTTTCCGGAACTTTATTTGTATAAAAAACCGTCGGTGCTTTTCCTACGAAAGCTCTCACAAAGTGATCTTCAAATCTCCTGCGAAGCCCGAGCGTGAGAAGCGTATCCCAGATGAACGTGTCGTGAAGCTTATTGAAACGCACGAACGATCCGGCCTCAACCGCCCAGTGTTCGTGGAAGTAATAGCCCACGTCTGTCTTGAAGTGAAGTCCCGCTCCTACTGTGTCGCCTTTCCGGTGATAGTCCGAGAGATTCGCGCCGCCGCCAAGAAGAAGATGCAGGCCTTCATTCCAGACTTTGGATTGGCCCCAGGAAATTGCTGGCAGGAAAAGAAGAAGAATGAGAAGGGGCTTCATTCAAACTCCTTTGTCCACGCCACTCCGAATTTTCCCGGAGAATAGATCGGATAGAGCGCTTCTTTTTTCTCGTCATCTTTTTTCAGGAGCCGGAAGGGATTCGTGATCACACCAAGAGTTTTTCCCCACCACGTATTCGTCTCTGTGAATTTATCCGACACCGTCTCAAGTCCAAGACCAAGGAGCGTTCCATAAACCGGTGTCTGATAAAGATCCTGCCAGCTCGGTCGTTCCGTCACCGTCTCAATCGTAAACTCGAAGGCCGCAGATGAAATGATCGACCAGAGAAAAGCATCCACTTTCTGGTATCCCTGGCTTCGATAAAAAAGAAAATAGCTCGCGCCAACGAGGGAATGACGAAAAATATTGTAGTCGAAGCTGTCATTGTCAAAATGCGGACTCGAGGGATAGTGAATCCAGTGATCAAATGATCCGTGATCTTCGATCGTCGGCTTCTGGGTGAGAATATAGAGTGTCCACTGCGCGCCATAAACGATGCCGAAATTTTTCATCCTCTCGTAGGATGAAACCTGGTCCTGGGCAATGGCGGTGAAAGGAATGAGTGCAAGGAGAAGCACCCGGAGCATCTTCATGGAACAAAGCTAATGGATGAACGCGAACGGGTAAAGTTCTTCAGGAAAAGTTTAGTTAAGCATCAGTTCCTTACAGATAATTTCCTGCGCTTTGGAGAGAATGCCAGTGGTGCAGTATTTCTTTTTCATGGTGAGTCTTAGCTCAGCGTTGTCGTAGTCCGGAGACCTCCCGCAGCGAAAGAACGCCTCCGTGTAAACCGGCTCATAGTGGAATTCGACGATGATCGCTTCATTGTCGTTCATCGAACAAATCGAATAGGCGCTGAGAAAAAGCACGGGTCTCGCAATTTCTACCGGCATCTTCCCAAGCTTTTCGTAATTCGCCACGTACCGGTAAGTACTGTTCAATCGCTCAAGATTTCTCTGCACACCTTTTTCAAAAGTTCTTTCTTCAATAATGCCGGCCGGAGGATAGATGGGAAAGAAGTCGGCCTTCGACAGGGCAAAGACTTGCGATGAAAAAAGCATGAAGAAAATAAAAGGCATGATGAGATTATATTGCTGCTTTCAGCGAAGACAGGAAATCAGGAAGATAGAAAAAAGCCGGTGGCAATTTTAGTGGTAGATCTGGCCTTCAAAGTCCCCGTGAGGACGCCAATAAGGATGCGCACGACCTTCTGTCACCATGAGGGGCAGTTCTACGCGAAAGGAAGATCCATTGCCCTCATCACTTCTCACCGTGATCCGACCACCATGGGCCTCAACGATTTGTCTGGCGATAAAGAGGCCAAGTCCAAGGCCACTATATTCTTTAGCGGACACCGCTCTTTCAAAACGGTGAAAGATTCTTTCCTGATCCTCTTCCGGAATCCCCAGCCCCTGATCGCGTACTTCTATGAGAGCACATCCTTTTTCTTCCTGAACCTTGATCATCACCGGCCTTCCGCACCCGTACTTGATCGCGTTGGAAAGAAGATTCGTCACCACTTGATCGATGCGGACTTTATCCCAGAGCCCGCGCAGATTTTTTTCTCCGCTCACGCTCACTATAGACCCAGATCGCGTGATTTCAGGCTGAAGTCTTTCCACTGCTTCATTTACCAGCGACAGCGTGTCGACTTCTTCCTGGTTAAACGAAATCCTCCCCGAAGTTATCCGGGAAACATCGAGAAGATCGTTGATGAGGTTTGAGAAGCGCTTGATCTCCTGATCAGAAATTCGCGCGAGCTTATGGAGTCTTTCATCAGGCACCGTCTTGATCTTTCCGGTGTTGATATAGTTATTCAGGATCTGAATTTCCATCTTCAGCGAAGTGAGCGGCGTCTTCAATTCGTGAGACGCCACCGAAATAAAATCATCCCGGATGCGAGTGGCAGTTTCCGCGCCTTCACGAAGATCCGTTTGTTCTTCGAGAGCAGCGGCGAGAATAAGGATGAGGATGGCGAGATTGGATACAAGTACCTGAGTCGTTAAAAGGCGCCCGGAAGGAAAAAGATCGAGATTCGCGAATGTTCCAATGCCGTGGCTGGTGGCATACACTTCGACAACATCAATCACGAGAAGAGTAAGTGAAGCGCCCCGGGCACCAAAGCGGATCGCCGCCCAGGCGGCAAAAAAAGTGAGGAAAGAGAAAAGAGATCGATCAATCGCCTTAAGCCCGGGATAAAAAATAACGAGGCCGGAAAACACACAAAGAGAAATGAACAGTAAAAAGGCTTCCCGCTTACTTCCTTTCATCTTCGGGCTCTGACAAGTCCACGCAAAAAGAGGT
>JBJMLZ010000285.1:0-10790 GCA_045805035.1 Bacteriovoracaceae bacterium | reverse complement strand
TTTTTTCTTCGACTTCTTCTTTCCTTTGGCGCCGCCAGTTTCCTTATTCACTGTCGCCCACGCGATTCTCTCAGCGACCTTCGAGCTCTTGCCTCTTTTCTTTGCGCTCTTTTCAATCTTTGAGGCCTGACGTTTTTGCTTGCTTGAATAACTTGCTTTACTTCCACGTGCCATGTGCACCTCCATAAAAATTGGTGTGCAACTTATGTCATGACTGCGCGATGGTGAACTTAAGGCTGAGTAAATTTTGTGTTAGGAAAAATAAAAAGGGGGAGCGATCGCTCCCCCTCGGATGGAAAAAAGATTAAGCGGCCTTTTTATCTTTCTGCTCACGGAAAGCATTGATGTCGACCACATTGCTACCACCAGCTGCTGGTGTGCCTTGTCCGTGTCCTTTGTTGGCCATGAGCTTGGCATGGTTCTGCGCTTTCATTTCTTTTTTAGTGAGCTTTTTCTTTTGTTTATCACCCATAAACGTACCTCCGTTGAAGAGCACTCTTAATGATACATGCTCACTGTCTTATCGACATTTCCCAAGCTATACTTGAGTGAAATGGTCGATGCGAAATTCATGATTAATTTCGATGGTTTATCATCACGTCATGAAGTAAAATCATGATATGGAAACGCCTCAAAATCCTATCCATCATAAAGTCGATAACTCGGTCGCTGCTATCTGGTCGATGATGCTTCCGGGCCTTGGGCAGATGATGAAGGATCAAATCATGCCCGGTATTTTCTGGGCGCTCTTCACTGGCTTTGGTTATTTTGCTTTTTTCTGGCCGGGTCTCATCATTCACGCACTGTGCATACTAGATGCAGCATTCAACAAAGGTGAGAACTCATGGATTGGCTTCAAGACCACAACGCAGAAAATCATCTTTGCCATCCTCGTGTTATTTTTACTGTCATATATTGTCATACGAAACTTTTGAAACTCCCGATTCGTTCTGATACTCAATACCTCCTTTAGTTCGGCCTATACGTATTTCATCGAGGTGTTGAATCATGAAGCTCTTTTCATTACTTACTCTTGCATTGATTTCGTTTTCCGCTTTTGCACAAAATCTCACTCTGTCTGATTTCCACTATTCATTGAATGATGTTCTTACCCGTGGACAGACTAAAGAGTCTCTCTTCACCGGACTTAATCGCGACATCGTGAAAACCGGTAGTTCAATTTGTTCAAACCGTGCGCTTCTCTGGACATACGATATGAAGCGCTTCCATAACATCGATGCTGCTAAAATCTATGTTTTCTACACCAGCCAGAACGGCGATGAAGGTGGGAAGAAATGGTGGTACCACGTTACTCCCGTGATCAATGAGAAAGGGCAACTCTGGACGATCGATGGTGGCTTCCCTGGTTTTGTGAAAGGCCCGATGCTCATCTCTGACTGGCTCAAGAAGTTCGTCCACACTGATAACTGTAAGCAGATTCGCGCGAGCGAAAAAGATCTCCTCGAACTCATGTTCGTGGGCCGCATGTTTCCGGACTCAACTCCACAGTATGGTCCTCAGCAGTGTTACACTGTCATCGCTCCGGGCATGTTCTGGACTCCAGCGACAGTTGCAATGGGAGTCCTTCAGGAAGATTCTTCCGGCCGTCCTATTCGTTTCACACGTGAGCAATACGACATGGATGAAGTTCTTCAGGCCTGCAAGGAAGCAGCAGCAGGTGCTCTTGGCACGATCTTCGGGAATCCGAAGAAAAAATGTAAAGAGTATCTCGGAATCGCTGACGACTAGAAACTGATGGTCGTGTAACGACACTGTTTCCAGTCTTCCCACGGATTCTTCTCGATCTTCATCGTGTAATCACGATTGAAGCCGGGAAGAACCAGGTGAATCTTCGGTCTTTCTTCCATCTCAATAATCATTCTCATCGACGCACCTGAACTGTGATCATACAGCTTACGGTCTTCGTTCCATTTCGCAGTTCCGGGATCCACTGTGTGGTTGTCACCAGACGCTCCGATCTCCGGGGCGAAAATCCAGTCCGTGTTTTTTGAAAGATGCGCAAACGCCAGTCGATGAAGTTCGCCCCATTTGCGGCCGCCAACACTCTTCAATGCTTCCTGATAAGTGAAGTGCATTTCCGAGCGCATGCTTTCATCTGGTGAATCTAAGAGGCGCCAGAGACCGTATTCGTTCACGTCCCACTTCTGCATCAGGAGATCCATAAAGCGCCGGTAGATTGAAGGCTTTACAAGATTTTCATCCGCAACAAAGTTCCATCCCTTGAGCTCAGGAATTTTAATGATGCTTTGAAGTTTTGGCACAAAGTATTTTGCATCCACTGCCTGATGATCACACTGGATACGCTTGAAACTTTCGACGTCCTGTTTTTCCTGAAGAAGCTCATCAATGCGGTTACCGCGAAATGAGAATGAGTATCCTCTTCCGCCATTGAAGAGCGCATCTTCTGGCCAGTGACGGTTATTAGCGGAATAAACGTAATCACGTTTGGGTTTCAGGACGTGCGGTCTTTCTTCTGGTGAAAAATAATTCTTGTTCTGAAGATCCTCGCGCGTGAGTTCTCTGATTCCATAAGGAGTCGGGCCTTCCGCTTTGTAGGCGTTGCCGACAAGGCGGTAACCAATGTCACCTTTTGTGTCAGCGAAAACGAAATTCCACGAAGGAAGACCGAGACGTTTCAGGAGTTCATCGGCTTCGGTAACGTTTTTCACGAGCGGCAGTTCAAACATCGGAATAATGTCTTCCGGTGTGAGAGAGAATCCTGTCCAACGAAGGAAGATTCGATCTTTTCTCTCCAGTTCAAGTGGGAGAACGGGATTTCCATTTTTTGTGCGTTCAAAGCTTTTGAAGAAGAAAGGAATCTTTAATGGTCCGAACTTGAACCATACTAGCGGACGAATATTTTCGATTTCACTCTCTGGCATATCTTTCACAAAGGCGGCATCCGCAGTGTTGATATAGGCGTTGGTGAGACCCCACGCGACTTTTCCGTTCGTGCCAGTAGCAATGAGTGGAATTCCTGGTAACGAACCTCCAATCACTTCATGCTCCGGAGTTTTCAGATGAATCCAGTACCAGAAGAGCGGCGTCTTCAGATCCAGGTGCGGGTCGTTTGCGAGAATCGCCTTTCCGGTTTTTGATTTTTTCGCAGATACCGCCCAATTATTGGAACCGGATTCTTTGCCGAACACTTCGGGAAAATTTTCCCAGAGTTTTGGAACAAAATTTTTCTGAGAAGGGGCGAAGACAACTTTCTTTTTAGCAGGAAGATACTCGCCTGCTTTTAAGATGGTGTTCTCCCACGGAGCGTGATCATTATCCATGAGAGAGGCCGCACGATCTTTCCAGCGGGCCTTCATTTTTTCCTGTTCCCAATCGGTAGTGAAAGTCTTTCTGGTCTGGTCAAAGGATTGGAGAAGGAGAACTGCGAGAGTGTGAATCGGTTTCCATTCTTCTGGACTATAATTCATATCCTGAAACTCGCGCGCGTTCTTTCCGGTCTTGAATCCTTCATTCACTCCGCGGGAGTAAGTCTCAAGCGCCTTTCTTTTTTCAGACGGCCAGGCCTTCCAGAGTTTTTCCGCGTGACCTTCAAGATCCAGAAGCCTCATCATCAGATCGGCCTTGAGATGAACGAAGCCGAGAACTTCAGCGTTTTTTCCGAGAGCAGAACGGCGAAGATAATCCATCACCCATGCCCGATCACGGCCATGATGAAAACCAAAGCAGTAGAAAAATTCGTCCGTGCTCTGAACTTCCTGTTTCACCACGTCCAGTTCGGCATAGGTCGCATGGCATGGGTAGTCCTGAGCAAAGCTAACGCTTGCCCAGAGGATGGCGCTCAACAGAACGAACATGAATTATCTCCTGGTACGGAGATCGTAGATGAAGGCGACTTTGATGTGAAGAGGGATATAGCTGTACTCAGGCTTGAAGATTTCTTTTTCAACCTGATCGATGTCCTGGCTTGTGAGCTTCTGGTGCTCCGGACGATCAGGCCAGCCGAAGTTCCATTTCTTATTTTCAAACTTGATCGGTGAATAAGAACCGAGACGAACCGCCTCGTAAATGATCCAGGAAAGATTCGGGTAGCCTTTGTCCGCTACGCACTTCCTGAGACCAAGATCTGCTTCATCGCGATCGTTCTTGTCTCCACCTGACCAGAAGAGCATGTCGTGCATGAGACAACAATTTTTCCACGCAGTCGGATTAGTCGGAGTGCCTTCGGGTATGCCTGTGCAGTAATCAGTCTGGAATGCGACCAGACGATCGTTAGCAATGCTAGCTTGAGCATACATGAAGAGTGTTAAGAGTATGAAAATGGCCTTAAACATTTACCCTCTGCAGGCAAAAAAAAATCTTCTTTTTCGAGTCTAACTCCAATGTCCCCACTTGCGAAATAATTTTACCAAAGCTACAAACCGCGGACCCATTCACTTGAAACAAGGAGTTTTAGAATGTGTAAGAAGTTCATGGTCTCTCTCATCGCCCTCTGTATGCTCACGGTCCAGTCGTTTGCCGCTACCTCGAATGGCCTTAAGGCTGCCTTCGACGACCTCAACTATTCCCTCACTGTCGAGTGGAACCAGACCGACCGCGCTTTCTACAATCAACAGATGGAGAAGTTCGCGCAGTCTCTCCGTGCTGCTAACGTGACAAACCAGGAGCTCGTTGAGTTCACGGTTTCTCAGGTGAAGGACCAAAAGCTTGCCAACGACCTTCGTACTGCTTTCACAATGGTTCAGATCAACAACATGAATCAGAAAGATGCTCAGAAGTATGTCGTCGACATCATGAATAAGTCTTACTCTCACGGGGCCAGCTGGAATGGTGGCGCTGTGATCGGTGGTGCTATTCTCGTGGTTGTGATCGTGGCAGTAGCTCTTCTTGTTACTGGCGATGCACGCATCAGCGACAACGAAGACTGTTACCAGGTTTATCAGTGTGATGATCACTGTGCTGGCGACATCTGTTACCAGGACTGCGGATATAAGTGTATCTAAGCTTCCTTGACGGTAAGGCTTTTGGGCCTTACCGTTTTTTCATGAAATATA
The DNA here is from genome assembly GCA_045805035.1 of Bacteriovoracaceae bacterium. Lineage (GTDB taxonomy): Bacteria > Bdellovibrionota > Bacteriovoracia > Bacteriovoracales > Bacteriovoracaceae > Peredibacter. Next base: position 5,757 of record JBJMLZ010000285.1, on the reverse strand, counting down.
TTTTTCTTCTCGCTATCATTTCCTGCGCCCACAAAAAAATCCCTCTCTCCGAAAAACAAGACGATCTTGTCCATGTCTCAACTGTCATGAACCAGGTGCAAGCGTCCTATCTCCAGGGTTGTGTGGACGTGTATAAGGAAATGAAACTTGCTCCTGCTTTCCCCACTTGTAAGGAGAAAGCTAAAGAGCACCGGGCGGAAATCCAGAGTATCCTCGATCAGGACCTTTGATCCTTGAGATTTGTCATTCGCTCCGGAACAACCCAGTCACGAAATTCTTTTTCCGTGAGATAGCCGAGCTTGATTGCGGCTTCCTTCAACGTGAGATTTTCTTTGTGCGCTTTCTTTGCGATTTCCGCTGCCTTGTCATAGCCAATGTGTGGATTCAGCGCGGTTACGAGCATGAGTGAATTCTCCAGATGCTCGGAGATCCGTGCGTAATTAGGCTCAATTCCGCGCGCGCAGAATTCTTCGAAGGAATTACAAACATCAGTAAGAATTCTCACGCTCATGAGAAAATTATGGATCATCATCGGACGGTAAACGTTGAGTTCAAAATTTCCGGAAGCGCCTCCAATATTAATCGCTACGTCATTGCCCATGACCTGCGCGCAGACCATTGTCATCGCCTCACATTGAGTGGGATTCACTTTTCCCGGCATGATGGATGAGCCCGGTTCATTTTCGGGAATCACGATTTCTCCAATCCCACTTCGGGGGCCGGAAGCAAGCCAGCGGACGTCATTGGCGATCTTCATGAGTGAAGCGGCAAGTCCCTTAATCGCGCCATGGGCGTGAACAAGATTGTCGCTTGCGGCGAGTGACTCAAACTTATTGGCAGAAGAAACAAAATCCACTCCGGTGAACTCGGAAATTTTCCCGATCACCGAATCAGAAAATCCTTCCGGCGCGTTGAGACCGGTACCAACTGCTGTTCCTCCCAGAGCGAGTTCTCTCAGGTGAGGAAGAACGAGCTCCAGATGGCGAACGGATTGAGCAAGCTGGCACACCCACCCCGAAATTTCCTGCCCGAGTGTGAGTGGAGTCGCATCCATGAGATGAGTGCGACCGATCTTCGTCACCTTCATGAACGCTCGGGACTTTTCTTCAAATGTATTTTTCAGATTTTCCACTGCAGGCATGAGATCAAGGAGTACACCTTGAGTGGCGGCGATACTCATTGCGGTCGGGAAAACGTCATTTGAGCTTTGCGATTTATTGACGTCATCATTGGGATGCACGCGACGTCCTTCTCCTCTGTCTCCGCCCATGATTTCCGAAGCGAGATTAGCGATGACTTCATTGACGTTCATGTTCGTCTGCGTGCCGGATCCGGTTTGCCAGACGGATAACGGGAATTCGTCCATGTGATGGCCTTGGAGAATTTCGTTACAGGCACCAACGATCGCGAGAGCCTTCTCGTGGGGGATCGCCCCTATTTCTGCGTTCACCTCCGCCGCCGCCCGCTTAATCAAAACGAGTGCGCGGATGAGGCCAGGTTCCATTTTTTCATGCGAGATCGGAAAATGGTGAAGCGATCGTTGCGTTTGCGCTCCCCAGAGTTTATCTGCGGGAACTTCGATCTCCCCGAAGGAGTCTTTTTCTATTCTAGTTTTTGTCTCTTGATTCATGGAGCTCCACCCTGCATTTGTTCTGAACGCCGCTGTAACTAACAACCAGTCTGGGAAGAGAGCTCATCACCATGCTGGTCATTTCAAACTCTAATGTTGGTTCACCTTTCGTCGGATCATTATCTTGCGTGCGGAAAGTAACCGGCTCTTTCGCCTGACGACTGAATCTCTTCCCCTCTGTACTGATGAGCTTCCACTTTTTGCCATTGAGCTTGATCGTCACAAAGCTGTCGCCCTCATGAGCAACTAGTTCAGCTTTCTCCGGACAACCTGAAGTTGTTCCGATCGAAGTGATGGCGTGAGAGAAATTGACAAGAAGAAAAGAAAGAAAAAGAACGTACATGGGAGAAAGCCTACCGAAGCTTTCTCCCGGAGTCATGGTTTAGTGCAGTTCTGCGAGAGCAGTTTTAATCCGTCTTACGGCTTCACGGATAAGATCTTCAGAAGTCGCATATGACAGACGAAGGTAGTTGGGTGCTCCGAATGCGCCACCAGGAGTCAGCGCCACGTGTCCTTTGTTCAGAATATACATACAAAGGTCTTTAGCGTCCTTGATCACCGTATCGCCGTCGCGCTTACCGAAGTACCACGACACTTCCGGGAAAAGATAAAAAGCACCACCAGGGTTGTTCGATTTCACGTGCGGAACTTCTTTCATGAGATTCATGAGAAGGTCACGTCTCTTGTGGAAAGCTTCGCGCATGTTTCCGACGATCGAAGGATCTGCGTTTACTGCTGCGACTGCCGCTTTCTGAGTGATCGATGATGTGCCGGAAGTAAACTGTCCCTGGATCTTCACGCACGCCTGTGCCACTTCAAGGGGAGCGCCTATGTAACCGAGACGCCATCCGGTCATCGCAAAACCTTTCGAGAGACCATTCACGGTCACTGTACGGTTTTGTAATTCAGGAATAGAGCCAATCGAGAACATCTTTCCTTCGAAAGTGATGTACTCATAAATTTCATCAGACACGATCAGGCACTGTGGATTTTTCTTGAAGACTTCACCGAGCGCGCGAAGTTCCTTCTCAGAATACATTGAGCCGGTTGGATTTGATGGATTCGAGAAGAGAAACATTTTTGTTTTCGGTGTGATCGCTTTCTCCAATTGTGCTGGAGTGATCTTAAATTCCGTCGTGTGATCTGTCTCAATCACCACCGGCCTTCCATCATTCAACTGAATCATCTCGATGTAGCTTACCCAATAAGGGGCCGGGAGAATGACTTCGTCGCCCGGATTCACCGTCGCCATCACGACGTTGATAATGGATTGTTTGGCGCCAGTAGAAACGACAATTTGGTTTGGCTTGTAATCAAGATTGTTGTCGCGCTTGAATTTTTTCGAGATGGCTTCGAGAAGATCTTTATTTCCCGGCACCGGAGTGTAGTAAGAAAAGTTTCTGTCGATCGCTTCCTTTGCGGCAAGTTTCACAAAGTCAGGAGTCACAAAGTCTGGCTCACCCAAACTCATGTTGATGACATCGATGCCTTTCTCCTTGAGCTCGTTACTCTTTCGCGACATCGCGAGAGTTTCCGACTCCTGAAGCTTTTCTACACGGGAAGATAAGAAGGTCATGCTTGTTCCTGGTGATGTGGGGAAGACCCCCACATCTTATCAGGAACAGAGATTATTTGAAAATAACTTGAACAGGACAATGATCTGATACTTTCGCGTAGGAAAGACCCAGATCAGCTGCTGGAAGTTGCGCACACGAAACTTTCTGACAATGAGCGCCCACCTGCGTGGACTCGATGTTGGCCGCCATGGCGTTCGACATCACGATGTGATCGAGGATAGACGGCGATTCGTTAGGGTCCTGATCACCACCGGACCAGTAAGCGGTGCAGGTGAATTTTTCTGAAACGGTCCACATCCCGGATTGCTCGAGCATTTCATTGAAACGAGTGTAGTCTTCATTGCGCGGACTATAGCCCGTGGTATTGAAATCACCCATGAGAATTAGGTGAGCGTTTCCGGTTTCCTGAATGAGATTTTGAAGTTTCCGGTACTGGCCCCAGCGTGACTGCATCGAACGTGCATCGCCGCCAGCTTTCAGGTGAACACCCGCGAAGACGAAAGTATCCCTGGTCTTCTTCATTTTTAAAGTTACGAGGAACACCGGGCGAAGTGAGCCACAACCTGTATCAAGACCTGATCCGGAGAAAGTGAAATCTTCTTTCTGCGAAACGAATTCAAATACCGCAGGATTGTAAGCAATTGCGATCTTCTGCTTACCAAAACCGCCGCAGGTAGAAACATTGTAGCGATAGCTTGGAAGAGCATCCGCCATGACACTTGCGAAAGCATCGGCGTTCACCACTTCTTCAAATGTCATCACATCACTCTTCACCGTTTTGATGATGCGAGCGAGTTCTTTATAATCCGTTTGTCCGGCATCTGGATCATGATCAAAGTTTCTGATGTTGTAAGCGGAGACACTCCATCTTGCCCATGCTGAACTTGAAAAAAGAAGGAGAAGAGCGAGGGTAAACTTCATGTTCACATCCGAGGAAAAGTTTATTCCTTAAATTGAAGTTCGGAGCTCTCCAGTCTGGCAATACAATTTTGGATAGCTTTGATCTCTTAATAAGATCGTGACAGAAACTTTGACACTGTCAGAAATATGGCCTCAAAGTTTCGATGAGTTTTTGCGCATCAGAGGTTGAAATTTTGGCAGTGTCAAAAAGATGCATCCTTAACCACGGTGGGTCTTTGAACTCAGTATCATTCTTGTAACGCGGGAAGAAATGCCAGTGCACATGAGGCACCACATTTCCGAGACTGCACATGTTCATTTTGTCCGGCGAGAAATGCTTCTGGAGAACTGCAGAGACTTTCATCATGTCCTGAAACATTTCCGCCTGTATCGCTGGAGGCATGTCAGTCATTTCCTTGTAATGGCCTTTTGCGACCATTACACAATAGCCACGGAAAAACTGATGTTCACCCAGCATAAGATACGAATGAGAAAACTCATGAATGAGGTAAGGATATTTTCCGCTCGCAGTAAGTTTCACTCTTTCGCAGAGACTACAGTCCATAAAATTTCCTCAGTAAATAATTTTTGAATGCATCCAGCCCGTGAAACTTCTGCGTTCGATCTTCGCGGGCCTCACTTCATGAGGAAGTCCGTCGCTCAAAAAAACGATGAGACTTCCCGGCAAAGGAGAAATCACTTCTTCATTTTCTCCATAGAGAACAAGCTCACCACCATCACCGGAATGCCAGTTCTGATGGAGATAAAAAACAAAGGAAAGAACACGCGAGGAATCATCCGCAAAACGATCGACATGCTTTTGATAAAAACTTCCGGGTTCATAATAAGCAAGATGGCACTCGTACTCTTTGGCCCCGAGAAAAAGTTCGCGATTCAGAACGGACTTAAGCTCTTCAAGAATCTGCAGAGGCCTGGCGAATTCAGAAGGAGGGTTCAGGGGATCAATCCAGAAAGTATGATCTCCGCGGACACTTTCAATTCTCTGACGCGATTGACCTTTGCCCACCATCGCCGGTCCAAATTCCTTCCGGTGAGAATTGAAGAATCCATTGATTAAGGACATGTCATGGGCGGTAAGAATATTTTCCCGGAAGCTCCAGCCTTTCTCCTTGATATCCCGAACCATTTGATCAAGCATACTTATATCCAAAAATTTTTTCGTACGAACTCCATTTTAGAAGGAGTGAGGTCTACATGAAAATCTTAATTCTAGTTATCAGTGCACTTGTTTCTTTCAACAGCTTTGCGACCAACTCAAACTGGGTTTCGCTCACGAAGAAAATCCTGAAAGAACATGCCGAAGAATGCAAGTCAGTCCAGATCAGTGTTGATGAAATCGTGAAGAACAATCACATCAAGGGTCACGTTACTGGTCTCAAGGAAGAATCACTGGATGATTTCCGGATGATCTTTTATGTGAAGACCAACAAATGGTATGTGCATCCGTATCAGTATAATCAAAACCAGACTTCAGGTTACAGCTATAGTGATCTTTCTCATGGCGGAGAATTCTGGATTCGTTCCGTGTTCCGTACTGCCGCAAAAGAAATGGCAGTTCTCCTCGTGCCTTCCACGCATCTTGTGTACAACTCGAAGTGGACGCTGAAGGGTCTCAAGAAATACGCATGC
>JBJMLZ010000284.1:0-18658 GCA_045805035.1 Bacteriovoracaceae bacterium | reverse complement strand
GAAGAGGGAAACTCCCCTTCCTCGAGAATATTTTCATTGAACACGCGGTTTTCTGCGATGAGATTGGCGGTATTTTCAAAACGCTGGATCATGGTAGAGGTGAGTTCGAGAAGCCAATCCGGAGAAGTATCCAACACCTGCTTAAAATTGGCCGCAGGGATCTCGAGTAGCTCAACATAAGTGAGAGATACAGCCGAATAACCGTAAGCGCGAGCTTCAAGAATGGCGTTTTCTCCGACGATATCACCGGCCTCAGCACGGAAAACAGGAATCAGGCGATCTTTGGAACGCTTCAGGCAAATAACCTGGCCACGTTTGACGATGTACAAAGATTGGGCGAGTTCGCCTTCCTTGAAGATGACCTCGTTCGTACCCTTACTTACCCGGCCTTCCATAGATGTTCCTTTTTAATCTTACCTTCCAATATCGTGCCATAACGAAGGCCATAAGTGGAAATGGTAATTTCACGTGCCAGGAGACGGTGGATGAAATGGTAGGCCACGTGAAGCCCGCCGCGGATATTTTGCGAGCGCTTCTGGAGGAAAGGAAACTCCTCCAGAAAAACTTCAGGTGCGGTGTCAGAATATTTTTTAAAAAGATAGTCGACGTCTTCTGATTTGAGGACAAGGCCGTGAACGTCATCTTCCTCAAATTCCTTACGTTGAAGATGCATGTTACCGAGAGATGTCATCGTACCTGCGACACAAAAAAGCTCGCGCGTCTGAAATTCATCAATCTCAGTGCGGTGATCAAGGAAGATTTTCTGAAGGCCTTGAACAAAAACGCCGTCATTGAGCCACTGAGTAGCGCGAACTGCGCCGACGGGCATGCTGATGGTCTTGAGAATCTGGAAATTCTTTGTGTTTACCCGAATGAGTTCAGTCGAAGCACCGCCGATATCCATGATCGTGATCACTTCGCTTTCAAATTTTGAATTATAAAGAATTCCTTTCGTCGAATAGTAGGCTTCAGCTTCCGGAGTAATGATCTGAATATTCAGCCCGAGTTTGTCTGAGATTTTTTTAAAAAACTCAGGAGCGTTGCCCGCAACCCGGGATGCTTCAGTGGCAGTGACGATGACATCTTTCGGTTGAATTTCATGTTTTGCGCACTCTTCGGCATAGGATTTGAGTGCTTCAAAAGTATTGGCCATGCTGTCTTCATGAAAGGCCTTGTTCTTATCCAGCTCTTTTCCCAGCTGAGTGATCTCGCTGCGACGACTGAGTTCATTGAGCTTTCCATTCTGGACCTCAGCAATGAGAAGAAGAACGCTGTTGGAGCCGATATCAATCGAAGCACGAAGATCTTTTTTGATCATGACTTAACCACTCTCACCAGATCGCCGGGGCGGGACGGATCAATGAGCCCTTTCTCGCAGATAATGCCGGTAATGAAAGCGTGATCAGTGACGTCAAAACTTGGATTAACAGAAACTGCGCCTTCCGGAGCAACTCTGTGTCCGCGGAATTCAGTGATTTCTGAATGCGCACGCATTTCAATTTCAATGTGGCTTCCATCGGGAATAGAGATGTCGAAAGAACTCACGGGAGCGACGACATAAAAAGGAATCTTGTAGTGTTTTGCAACGATCGCAAGTGTGGCAGTGCCGACTTTATTGGCAGTATCGCCATTGGCAGCAATGCGGTCGGCGCCGACAAAGATAGCATCAACTTTTCCGTGAGAGAGAAGATAAGAAGCCGCACCTTCAACGACGATAGAATAAGGAATTTTTTCCTTGCTCAGTTCAAAGGCAGTGAGACGAGTTCCCTGCATGTATGGTCGAGTCTCGTCTGCATACACGTGTTCCACTTTGCCCTGGGAATTGGCGTAGGAAATCACCCCAAGGGCAGTGCCGAGACTGCCGCAGGCAAGAAAGCCGGTATTACAATGGGTCATGAGCTTCCACTTTCGCTCCCCCACTCTTTTTTTGAGTTCTTCAAATCCGATTTTTGCCATCGCCGTGTTTTTGTCATGGCTCTCGCGAATCTGCTGGTCACCAAAAGCAACAAGTTTATCGTAAAGCGCTTGTTTGGATTCTTTCTTTTCAAGCGACGTCTTCATGATCTCAAAACAGCGGTTCACTTCAAAGGAAAGGTTCACGGCAGTCGGACGAGCGGAAATCATTTCGTCACAAGCACGACGACACTTCTCGACGGTAATCTCAGTTTGGTTCTTCACCCACAGGGCCATGCCGTAGATCGCAGTGAAGCCAATGCAAGGAGCACCTCTGACAACCATATCTTTGATCGCGAGAGCGCACGCAGGAAGATCGTTCACCTCAACGAAAGTTTCCTGTTGAGGAAGGTGTCTCTGATCGAGGAGAAAAAGCTTCTGGTCTTTCCAGATGATGGGACGATAGTCGTTCATATATTCACCAGGTAAATTCTGGAAGGTCCTTCCGGACAGGCTTCCATTTTTTGTTTTTCGGATACGTGAGAACAAGATGCGATTTCTTCGGAGAAGGCGCCACACTGCCAATGAGTTTTGCGGGATCTGCGTTGTCGATGGTTAATGAGTTCAGTATCAGCGTGTTGTCTTTGAGAGAAACATTCCAGGATTGATCGGGCGCGCTCGCGGAATCCACGGCGAACTCAGACCAAAGTTTTTGAATGAGAGCAAGTGCCTGCCCGGAGGAGGACTTAAGTCCCGTTGCCTTCAGCTGTGAGAGCCACGTGCCGCTGCTCCAGCTTTCACTCCACTTGCCATCGACTTTTCCAGTGAAGATGCCTTCGGAAGTCGAGAAGACAGGATCCAGGAATTTATAGCCGGGAGACCAATGGAAATCTGTCGCCTCAAGAGAGAAGTTTTCGTTTTTTTCCTTCGAGAGATAATTCAGTTTGAGCGAACCGTTGCCCTGGAGGTTCAACTGATAAAATCTTTCATGTGGTGTGAATCCATGAAAGAGCGAACCAGAGACTTTCGTCTCACCCTGCAGGCAATCCTTGAGAGAGATCTGTGAAGAATAGTAGTGAGGGAAAATCAGAGATCTGAATTGTGGCAAAGTCATCTGGATGTTCATGGCGGGATCAAGTTCAATTCCCATGAAGCCAATTTCTTCGATAAACTGAACCACTTCACCGCGAGGAACATCTATAATTGAGCGGCGGAAGAAACTTACTTCACCACGAGGTGTGATGAAAGAGGTTTCCCATTTAGCATCAGAGAATGTGAACTGCCATTTCCCAGCATAGGTATGAGCTGTATCTATCGGAAAAATTCCGTCGAAAGAAAAACGCGAGACGAGTTCAAGGGCGTCTTTCCCTGCCGTCCTCTGAAAATGAACCATTCCAGTGGAAGGACCGGTGAGTGATGGAAGATAAGGATTCTTCAACTCCTGAGAAAAAATTCCCAGATACTCCAGTGGGAAAGCAGTGAACTGAAAGTCCATGGAGAGATCGGATTTTCCGGCGATGATTTTCCCCTCGCCTACCTTCTGTCTTTCAATGAGGAGAGACACGGCGGAGAAGAGATTCAGTTCGCCAGGTTTAAAATCGGCCTTGCCGTCGATAGCAAGATCTTCGAGATTGGAGTTGTCAGTGAGATCGCGGGTCTTAAATTCTCCGCGAAAATTCAGGCGCCATAAATCTTTGTCCGGAGTGAGATCCCCGAAGAGCCAGAGTTCTGACGTAAATTTGGCCTTGTTATGATTAATCTCAATGGGAAGATTGAGTTCGAAGGCGGAATTCTTCCCGTATTGGAATTCTTTAACGAGAAGTTTAGATAGAGCAAATTTTCGACTGCTGTCGCGAGCGTCGCGGATCATGATGTCTTTCGCGCGCAGAGTGTATTTGGCGTGAGTCAGGTAATCAGGAAGACTTACTTTAATTTTAGGAGCAGATTTCTTTCCCGATGAAGACGGACTTCCGTAGGCACCTTCGGCCTCATCCCGACTGATGAAAAGTTCAAGCCCAGAAATGTTGATCTGTGCGTTCCCGCGATCACTGATGAGAAGCCACCACGGAACTCTTACTTCGAGCTCATTGATTCCACCGAGCTTTCCATCAGGACGGATCACCTCAATATCCTGAAACTTGAGCGAGAGATCAAGACCTGGACGATAATCCATGTTTCCGATCTTCATGATGGAGCCTGGATAGTTTTTTTCAATCTGATGCTTAAGAAGAGAAATGAACGTGTCGGGCTGGAGACGCGAGTACGTGTGATAAATCAAAGCTCCCATGCCGGCAAGAAGCACGATCCAGATGGCTAAAATAATTTTGTACGAAATTCTCATCTTTGATCAGACCTTTTGAAGAGGAGCAAACTTCACCATGAACTTTTTTCTCATCCCGCCGCGAAACTGGATCGTAACTTTTTCATCCTGACCGAGTCCTTCGGAATCCAGAACAGTTCCTTCTCCGTAAAGAGCGTGAATGATTTTTGATCCAGACGGATAATTGGAAAGTTTCGCCACAGTTTGATTACGTTGATAGACCTTTTCCGAATCAAAATCATCTGAGCGATGGCTCTGATCAAAGTCATCATATGACGGCGAGGAGTATTCATTGGTTGGACGCTTATTGTTTCCTGTCTGGAAGAAATCCCACCGGTAATATTCCTGCGGGATCTCATAGAGAAACTGGCTCGGGCCATTAAACTTCAGGCTTCCCCACAACATCCGCCCCTGGGCGAAAGTCAGTGTGAGTTGTTTCATTGCCCGGGTCATTGCAACGTAAAAGAGACGCCGCTCTTCTTCGACCGCAGTCGGGCCGATCTCTAGACTTTTGTATGATGGAAAAATATTTTCTTCGTTTCCGATGACGAACACATATGGATACTCAAGACCTTTAGAGCCGTGAACGGTCATGAGAGAAACCTGGTCCTGCGGTCCATTTTCATCGTTCGTTGAATCCAGCGTGATATTCTCGAGAAATTTCACAAGTGTGGGTTCATTTTCCGATTCTTCGAATTGCTTGATGGCACTCATGAGTTCTTCAAGGTTCTCAAGCCGTGCCGCCCCTTCATAACTCTTGTCCGCGCGGAGAAACTCAAAGTAACCGGACTCATTCAGAAGTTTCTCGTAGCTGAAAGTTGGCGAGTGATTGTTCGCTTCCAGGACCTGAACTTCGTGAATGAGGCTCACGAGCTGATTCAGAGCACTCTGAACCTTCCCGGACAATCCGAGATGTTTGAACTCAGATGGCTCTTCTGTGATTTTTTCGATGAGTTCAAAAAGAGACATTCCCAGCCTGACCGCTTCGTCTTCAAGCTTCCTGAGAGATGTTGTTCCCACTCCGCGCGCAGGAGTATTGATGATTCTCGTGAGAGCTAGAGAATCTTTCCGGTTCACCACAACTCTCATGTAAGAGAGCATGTCTTTGACCTCTTTACGATCATAGAACTTGATGCCGGCAACTACCCGGTAGGGAAACTTTTCTTTCCGGAGAGCATCTTCAATTGTGCGCGAATGAGCATTGTTCCGGTAAAAGACCGCGACGTCTTTCAGGGATACACCTTCATGAGAGAGCGCCTTGATCTGATTGGCGACGTATTCTGCTTCCGCCTTGTCATCACGGCACTCGACGATCTGAATTTCATTTCCCTGCTCGTTATCCGTCCACATGTTCTTTCCCTTACGGGCCAGATTTCGGGAGATAACGTGGGAAGCGGCTTCAATAATTCGTTTTGAAGAGCGGTAGTTTTGTTCGAGCTTAATGAGTTTTGCTTCAGGAAACACTTTCTCGTAATCAAGAATGTTTCTGATGTCAGCTCCACGCCATGAATAGATCGACTGATCCTCGTCACCAACCACACAAATGTTCCTGTGGAGATGTGAGAGTTGCTGGATGAGTTCAAACTGAGCACGGTTGGTATCCTGATACTCGTCCACGAGAACGTACTTATATTTCTGCTGGTACTTAGTCAGAACTTCCGGATAAGTCCGGAAGAGCTGGAGCACCCCCGTGATCAGCCCGCCGAAATCAACCGCATTACTGCGATGGAGTTCCGCTTCGTACTCGAGGAAAATTTGAAAGAGCCTTTTGTCTTCGGCGTATTTTTCGACTTCTTCATTGCGGGTGAGGCCGGTGTAGAAACCAAGGTTCTTCAGGCCATCAATGAAGGCGGCGATCGTGTAGGGAGAAAGTTCCTTCTGATTGATCCCGTGCTTACCCATCAAGGCCTTGATGATAGAGTGAGACTCGCCATCGTCGTAAATCGTGAAGTTCTTCGAGAGACCTAGATAAGTGGCCTCCATGCGAAGGACTTTCGCGCAGAAAGCGTGAAAGGTCGTGACCTGAAGAGCGCCGATGTTCATCTGCGTGTTGTGGGCGAGACGTTCGCGCATTTCGCGTGAGGCTTTATTGGAGAAAGTCACCGCAAGAATCTGAAAGGGACTCACGTGCTTTTCTTCAAGAAGATACTGAATCCGCGCAACGAGCGTGCGGGTTTTGCCTGAGCCCGCGCCGGCGAGAATCATCACCGGACCATCGGTCTCGAGCACGGCTTCTTTCTGAGAGGGGTTCAGAAAATCAAGATTCATTATTCGACCGTCACCGACTTAGCAAGATTTCTTGGCTTATCGATGTCCGTCCCTTTGAGCTTGGCGATGTGATACGCGAGAAACTGAAGAGCTACGTTCACATATAGCGGTGAAAGATTCGGAAGCCCCTCGAAATTGAGCGGAATGTAGGCATCGGAAAGATGTTCGACCTCCGGCATGTTTCTTGGGCCGACGACAACCATGATTCCGCGACGAGCTTTCACTTCTTCAACGTTGGAAATAGTTTTCTCGAGAAGTTCAGGGCCAACGACGGCGATGTTCACAATATTCTCGTCAATGAGAGCGATTGGTCCGTGCTTCAGTTCTCCGGCGGCGTAGCCTTCAGCATGAACGTAAGCAATTTCTTTGAGCTTCAATGCTCCTTCCATGGCGATCGGGAAATACTTCCCGCGGCCAGTGAAGATAAACCCTTTCTTCGTATAAATTTTTTCCGCGACTTCTTTCAAAGAATCCGCTGAAGCACAAAGTTCCCCGATCCGGTGAGAGAGAAGCTGGACCTCAGAGAAAAGCGCAGGATCATCCAACGTCCCTTCCATCGCGCGGCTCATGAGGTAACCCGTGAGCGCCTGGAGCGTGAAAGCTTTCGTGGAGGCCACACCGATTTCAACACCAGCGTGAATGAGGAAATTCTTGTCGGAGTTTCTGAAGAGAGTTGATCCCTCGACATTCACGATCGAGTAAGAAGGAATTCCCTTCTCCTTGCAAAGCTCCTGGCAAGCAAGCGTGTCAGCAGTTTCGCCCGATTGAGAAATAAAGAGACCTACTTCTCCCTGGTTCATGATCGGATTCTTGTAGCGGAACTCAGAAGCAATATCGATGGATGAATTCTGGCGATTGATACTTTCAAAAAAGTTTTTGATCACAAGGCCCGCATGCCAGGCAGTGCCGCAAGCAGTGAGGTGCCAACCTTTCGGTTTAAACCCCTTGAGTGATTCAAGAATTTTTCTGCCCTCGTTCTTGATGTAATAAGCCGCGAGCTTATCCACGAGAGCGGGTTGCTCGTGAATTTCTTTCAGCATGAAGTGTTCGTAAGGGCCCTTGGTGGTCGCGTCCACCGTCATGAGATTGGCCTGAAACTTATAGCGGTTTGAAGGCGTGAGATCGAGCTCGTAGAACTTCAACTGGATCTCGGAAGTAGTGACGGTGCTTTCGCAGATCACCGCATCCTGAGGAAAATAAATTCTCGGAGCGTATCCGACAAGGGCAAAGGGATCCGAAGAGACGTAAGCTTCGCGCGTGTCAGGATTTTCGCCAACCACGAGAGGAGCAGAACGCTTGATGCAGTAAAGTTTATCCGAAGCTTTTTCAATGATCACAAACGCAGAGTTGCCAGTGATCGTATTGAATGCCTTGGCAATCGACTGAAGAGTATTTCCGGTTTGTTTAAAAAATTTCGTCAGGAGTACCAGGAACACTTCAGAATCAGTTTGCGACTTAAATTGAAAACCTTCAGTTTGAAGTTCTTTCTTGAGTGAACCCGCGTTTTCAATGATCCCGTTATGAACAACCGCAAAGATTTCATTTCCGTGTGGGTGAGCATTGTCCGTCGAGACCGCTCCATGAGTGGCCCAGCGGGTGTGTCCGATACCTGTGTGTGAAAAAGGTTTCGATTCTTTGATGAGCTCTTTTAAGTTATCGAGCTTGCCTTCTTTCTTGATGATCTGAAGTTCGTTATTGATCTTGAGACAGATACCTGCCGAATCGTAGCCACGATATTCGAGACGGGAAAGGCCCTCGATGATCGGGCCAACTGAATTACTGGGCCCGGAGTACCCAACGATTCCACACATAGAAAAACCCCACAATGATGATGGATTTTTAACCTATCATTTTGGGGGGCGTTTTCCTAGATTTTCAGGTCTTTTTGGTCTTCAAAAATCTCTTCGCGGCACCCTCTTTGGTCACCTGAGAAGAACGAGCGATTCCAAAGCCGCCATCTGGTACGCTTTTGGTAATAGTTGAGCCAGCCGCTACAAACGCGTCATTGCCGATTTCGATTGGTGCGACCGCCTGCACGTCGGAACCGATGAAAGTATTGCTGCCGATTTTAGTCTTGTGCTTATTCACGCCATCGTAATTGCAGGTGATGAATCCGCAACCGATGTTGGAGTTTTCTCCAATCTCCGCATCGCCGACGTAAGAAAGATGAGAAACTTTCACGCCTTTAGCGAGCTTGGATTTTTTTACTTCCACGAAGTTTCCGATCTTCGCTTCCGCGCCGATGTCAGCACCCGGACGAAGACGTGCCATGGGGCCGATCGTTGCGTCTGAATGAACCACGGCCTCTTCAATGTGGGAGTTCGCAAGAATCTCCGCATCGTCATGAATGGTGGAATTTCTTATGAGAGTTCCGGATTCAATCACCACGTTTTTTCCGATGGTGGTTTTTCCCAACAGAGTGACGTTCGGATAAATGACCGACCCCACTCCCACCTGAACGTCATTTTCGATGTAAACGGTTTCAGGGGAAAGAATCTGTACTCCTTCCGCGAAAACCTGCGAGAGTTTTTTCTTACGGATGACCGACGACACGTTTGCGAGTTGTTCCATGGTATTAATACCGAGGAACGGTGTCTCCGAGACAAATTTCATCGCCTTCACGGAGTAAGCATCCTGGAAAAGATCAGTAAGATAAAATTCGCCGGACTTATTATTGTTCGAGATTTTTCCCAGCACTTCTTTCACGTGAGTCGTTTTCAGGATGTAAAACCCGGAGTTCACCTCCGTGATTTTCTTTTCTAGAGATGAGCAATCCTTCTCTTCAACGATATGAAAGCCTTTTCCCCCCTGAACGATTCTTCCGTACCCGGTCGGAGTGTCAGTGTGAAAAGTGGCCGCCACTCCTACGAGTGACGAATCCGCACGGAAGGCCTCAAAGAGTCTGCAGAATTCCTGGGAAGAAATGAGCGGTGTATCCGCGCAAGCAACCAATGTGTATTCATGATTCCAGAAATGAGGAAGGTCATTGAAGCACGCCTTGAGAGCGTCCGCAGTTCCCTTTTGTTCCTTCTGCCAGGCGAGCTTCAGAGAAGATTTTTTCGGGTGAGAATGATGCCATTCTTCGAGGAGTTCTTTCCTATGGCCGATGACAACTCCGACCTCTGCTTGCAGACGCGAAATGTGAGCGAATTCGAGAGCGGAATCTACCACGTAATCCAGGAGTGGTCTTCCCAGTGCGGGCGCCAGTGCCTTCGGAGTATCGATTTTCATTCGCGTTCCCTTGCCGGCAGCAAGGATCACTATACCAATTGAGTCGCTCATAAAACCGTACCTTTTGATCAGGAATTTTTAACTGGCTGAAATGAGTCAATACCAGTGTCACATAGCTCAGGAAATCATCAAAATTTTTTTTAAAAAATCTTCAGGATTGTAGCAAATCTCTATCAAGCTGGAACCTGTTTTTCCCGATTTAGCTTCTGTAAATGATCTTCACGGAAGAGAAAATCTAGGAGAACCACACATGGTTACTAATTATGAGGGAGAAGCGATTGAGTTCAAAGAAACGCTCCCTCTCCTGCCAGTTCGCGATCTTGTAGTCTACCCGTTCATGATTTTACCGTTGTTCGTTGGCCGTGAAACGTCGATCAAAGCAGTGGAAGAGTCTTACAACAAGACAGACCGCCTGATTCTTTTGTCGTCACAGAAAGACATCACCGCTGAGAGTCCTTCTCCATCTGAGATTTATGAGATGGGTACAGTTGCGATGATCATGCGCATGCGCCGTCTTCCTGACGGAAGAATCAAGATCCTCATTCAGGGTCTGGCGAAAGCTCGCATTAAAGAGTTCGTTTCAACTGAACCGTTCTATCAGGTGAAAGTGGAAAAAGTAGAATCCGTACAGGTGACTGCTTCGACTGCTACGGTTGAAGCACTTGCTCGTGCGACGAAAGAGAATCTCGAGAAAGTTATCTCTCTCGGAAAAGTGATCTCTCCGGATATCCTCATGGTTCTCGAGGACATTCAGGATCCAGGTCGCCTTTCTGATCTCATAGCTTCTAATCTCAACCTCAAAGTTGCTGAAGCTCAGAAGGTTCTTGAAATCATCGATCCAGTTGAAAGACTCGGACATATCAATCAGGTTCTTCTGAAAGAGCTTGAAGTTCTCGCTCATCAGGCGAAACTCAAAAAAGAAGACCCGACGAAGAATCAGAAAGAATTCTTCCTTCGTGAGCAGATCAAGGCCATGAAGCAGGAACTCAATACTGAAGACTCAGACAAAAATGACGAGTTCGCTGAACTCAGAGAAAAACTGATGGCGAAAGGTCTTCCTGCCGAAGCTGAAAAAGAAGCAGTTAAGCAACTCGGGCGTCTCGAAAGAATGCACCCGGATTCTTCGGAATCAAGCATCCTTCGTTCTTACCTCGAGTGGATCATTGATCTTCCTTGGTCAGAAGAATCAAAAGAAGTGACTGATCTCGTTTACGCTAAAGAAGTTCTCGATGAAGATCACTTTGATCTCGAGAAAATCAAAGAGCGTATTCTGGAATACCTCGCGGTTCGCTCACTCAAGGGTGGATCCGCCAAAGGACCGATACTTTGCTTCTCTGGTCCTCCGGGAGTTGGTAAGACTTCCCTCGGTAAGTCCATTGCCAAGGCTACTGGCCGTGAGTTCGTCAGAATTTCACTCGGTGGCCTGAAAGATGAATCAGAAATCCGTGGTCACCGCCGTACATACGTAGGCGCGATGCCAGGTCGTTTCATCCAGGCAATGAAACAGTGTAAAACTGTGAACCCGGTCATTCTCCTCGATGAGATTGATAAACTTGGTTCCGATTTCAAGGGCGATCCATCTTCGGCAATGCTCGAAGTTCTCGACCCTGAACAGAACTGCACTTTCCGCGATAACTATCTCAATATGAACTACGATCTCTCGAAGATCATGTTCATTGCGACCGCGAACGTTCTCGATCAGATCCCTGGTCCACTTCGTGACCGTATGGAGATCATTAATCTTGCTGGTTACACCCAGGAAGAAAAAGTGCAGATCTCGAAGAAGTATCTTATTCCGAAGCAAATGGATGAGCATGGGATCAATGACGAACACATTGAGTTCCATGATGAAGGTGTCGAGGCCGTCATCTCGGGTTACACCCGCGAGGCCGGTCTGCGTAACCTCGAAAGACAAGTGGGCGCTCTCTGCAGAAAAGTCGCGAAGAAAATTGCTTCTGGTCACCACCAGAAGACACACATCTTCTCAGCAACTGTAGAGGAGCTCCTCGGTCCACCGATCTACTCGAGAGAAGACTCGAACGAGTACGATGAAGTGGGTGTAGCGACTGGTCTTGCCTGGACGGCAGTGGGAGGAGAAATCCTCCACATCGAGGCCACCAAGATGAAAGGTCGTGGCATCACTCTCACCGGTCAGCTCGGTGATGTGATGAAAGAATCAGCTCACGCGGCACTCGGCTTTATCAGAAGCCATGCTCAGGAGCTTGGTATCGATGAGAAGTTTTTTGAAGAGAACGAGATCCATATTCACCTTCCTGCGGGAGCAATTCCGAAAGACGGTCCTTCAGCGGGTATTACCCTCGCGACAGTTATGGTTTCGCTCCTCACGAACTCTTACGTGAGTAAGGATATCGCGATGACCGGTGAGATTACCCTCACTGGTAAGGTTCTCCCGGTTGGTGGTATCAAAGAGAAGGCCCTCGCTGCCATGAGAGCTGGAATTGAGACGATCATCATTCCTTGGAAGAACCAGAAAGACCTTCTGGACATTCCGGCCCACTACCGGAAGAAACTCACCTTCATCCCGGTGAAGAATATCCAGGAAGTGCTCACGATTGCCTTGGTGGACTACAAAGGTCAACTTAATCTCGACCAGCATAAGCGCAAGGACGAGACTGAGAAGAAACCAACTCACAAGAAAGGCGATCAAGTCGCTGCTTAATAAGAAGGCCCCGAAAGGGGCCTTTCTTATTTGTCCTTTTCAGTTTTCATCTCCTACACATTTGATATCCTAATCTTCATGAGAGACATGAATGTCGAAGCGAAGATCGTGATCGTGGATGATTCCGATTTTTCCCGCAGTGTGATCAATAAAATGCTGACCGAGGAAGGATTCCAGGTGGTCGGTGAAGCCGCCAGTGCGGAAGCCGCTCTTCCTCTCATCAAAGATAAAAAGCCAGACATCGTTATTGCTGACATCGTAATGCCCAACGTGAGTGGAATTGAACTCGCCGAGAAAATCGGACAGAGTTTTCCGGACGTGGCAGTCATTATGGTTTCTTCATTGTCTCAGGAACATGTCGTGCTGGATGCTATCGGAGCAGGGGCCAGCGATTTCATCGCCAAGCCAATTCAGAAGCAACAACTGATCGACTCTGTGGAAAAAATCATGGCAGAGAGAACAAAGGAATAGAAACATGGAAGTTTCAAGAATGATGGAGCTCGCTCAGATCGAAGAACTGAAAATTCTCCATAATGTTCGCCTGATCAATCGTCATGATCTGAATCACATGACATCGGGCCAGAATCTTCACGTGCAATTCTTAGTCAGCGGCGAAGTGAAAGGTTCCATTACCTGTCACCTTTGTCTTGATGGCCTCGAACTTTCCGATGCAGAAAAAAACTATCTCTTTCCGCTTTTTACCGAGGCCATGAACATTCTCGTCGGAAGACAGATTTCTCTCGATGAAGAGTTCTCCGGCATGAGAATCCAGCTCTCTCCTCCGAAGCTCAACATGATTTCACGCGAGATCACGACCAAGAACCGGAACATGGTTCAAAAATATGAACTTGAACTGGAAGCACTGACCTTTAACGTACTCATTGAATATTCTCTGGAAGGTATGAACTAGATGAAGACTGCACTGAAGATCGCCGGGATCTGTTTCCTTACTATCTTTATTCTTTGTCTCAATGTGAATGGCAGGCCGATGTTTGAGCCGGTGTACTCAGCCCTTTCTCACGTGACGATCCCTTTTCAGAATGCGACGGGATCACTTTTTGCTTCGATGTTCAGCTCAACCCAGGATTACTCCCGGAAGCTTTTCAATAATTCTGTGCCGAAAGTAAAAGATGCCGTGAAGGCCAGGGCCTCAGGTCCCATGCGTTCCTCAGGGGAACCACACGAGACGATTCTCGTAGAAGAAAAGGAAGAGCTGGACGAGCTCATCAAGTCTCATCACTGAGCAATTCCCTGAGAAGAAGTTCTTACCTTTCTTGAACCAGCATCTTTCACGATCTTTTCACGTGACCCATTCATGGCCGGGCAATCGGTAGAAACTTCAGCGGCGAATACCGAAGAGCAAAACAAAGTAAAAATCAGGACAAATTTCATAAGGTCTCCCTGTTGTACTTCTGTAAGTACAAGACGCGTGCCACTCGGGAGAATTCTAAGTGATGGAAAGACGGGACGACGGGTGTCCACAATTTGATGGAGTGTCGAGATTGAAGACAGGGGGACGTTCGTCCCCCTGATTCAAAGATTACTGACGAATAGCTGAAGCGTTTTTCGACTTCGAAGTCGAAGAGTTTTCCTTCACGACTTTGCCGCTTGTACGGCCGTCCTGATTGGCCCATGGGCAATCAGTGTTGACTTCAGCAGCAAGCGCCAATGTGCTTGTGAGAAGGAAGATAAAAGCGAATACCAGTTTCATAACAAACCCCCTGTGGAGAGAAATAGAGATTATTCAGGCTTATATGAGCAAGAGAGATGCCAAAGAAGGCCCGTCTAAGTGATGAATTCCCTGCGGAGGTACTGTCTAAAATTTTGACAGGTGAGCGTGAACGATGTGCGGATTATCGACAAAAAAAAAGGCCCCTCGAAAGGGGCCTTGGAAAGCTTAAAGAGAAATTAGTGATCTCTGCTGGCTCTTGATTTGCCAGTTTTTGGTGGAGTACTTCTCTGAGTATTCACATCACCTCTGTCACGAAGATCAGTCACACCAGCACACACCGGAATTGTCTTGTCTGAACATGTTCCCGTCGGGCAACAAGTGAGACTCGTACCACTTGTGGTTGAAACCTCACCAACTTGTGGTGCCTTACTAAAAGCAGTGGTTGAAGCAATGAGAAGGACAGTCAAAGTTAAAAATTTCATATGGTCTCCTAATTACATGTTCAGGTTAACGCCCGCAGGCTTAACGATCGTGAGAAGGTTCTGGAAGGCTTGGGTCACCTGAAGTGCCATCTTGTGACCTGCACTTGATTCAACCTTCTTGATCTCACCATAGTTATCGTATGCGACGTTGATCTTGCCGACTTTATCCATTTCGATTTCTACCGGCTTACCAAGAGCATTGTACTTGAACGCGAGAACGCGTTTCTCACTCGCGGATTCCTGGTCAACCATCTTCGAAATCTTGCCTTTGGTATCGTAGATCAGGAACACTGTCTTACCGGCATTGTTCCATGCCTTCGTAAGGTTTCCTTTGGCATCGTATTCGAAGTTCGTTGTGCCTTCGTTGTTCACGACTTTCTTGATCTTGTTGATCTTCTCGTCGTACTCAATGTTCACGAAGTCACCTTTAGTAGAAGTTTTCTTCGTGAGAAGGCCCTGACCGTTATATTCAAAATTTGTCACGTGGTTACCACGAGCGATTTTGATTGGAAGTGAGTTATCAGCATAGATCGTATCAGTCTTAATGCCGTTGATCTCAGTCATGATACGGTAAGTGTAGCGCGATCCATCCGGACGAGCTTTGATCTCATACTCATAGCGGTTAGAAACCGGCTTACCGTCGAAGCCCGGCTTCGTCACGATTGTCCAGTAATGATCGTCAGGGTTCTTCGGATTCGACTGGTACACATACTTAGTCTTTTCGCCGTTACGATCATTCACTTCAGTCACAAAGAATGTCTTCGGATCGTAAGCAACTGTGAGCTTCGTCTTATCTGAGTAACGGATCTCAGTCAGGTTGTGAGACTTGTCGTAACCAAACTCATAAGTGTTGTCACCGATGTCTTTGGTGTAAACGAGGTCAGTGTCCTGATACTTATAGAGAGCTTTCTTATCACCAGCAGACCAGATCTCTTTCACCATTCCATCCGGATACCAGGTGAAAAAGATTTGCTTAGCTTGTGAGTCCTTGATCGAATCAAGGTTTCCGTCTTTGTAGTTGAAACCAACAAAGTAACCTGACTTATCAGAAATCTTTACGAGCTGACCTTCAACGTTGAAGAAATCAACGCGGCCATCAGCATGTGAACGCTTGTAACCTTCTTTTGAAACAGCGAGCTCCATTGGTCCGCGGTCATTCGAGTAAAGAACTGAGCCCGGAGCAACTGTCGACTGGATTCCGAAGTTCTGTGCGTATGTGTGGCGGAGTTCAGCGTTCGTCGCCAGTTTCTGAACGAGATCCGAAGCGGCCTTCTCGTTGAGAGCAGTTTTCTTTTTCATCTCATCGACGATCTTTTTAGATGCGGCAACCGCGTCGATCGGAGTCTTCGGAGTGAAACGAGTTTTTGAACCCGAACCGTGCTCGTGAATGATGATTGATCCGTCAGCAGAAACTTCGAGACGAGTTTCAAATTCAGATCCCCATCCGAAACCGAACCAACCAACCTCGGTTGACTTCGAGTTGTATGTACGGGTGATTTCTAATTTTTTCCCACCGCCTGGAACGACGATGTCAGTGTAGGAAATGTAAAAGTTCCCGTTCTTTAAGTTAACTCCGGCATGCGCGAGCGATGTGATGAGCATCGTCACTGCAAACAGAGAGATTCCTTTCATTAACTTCATAAAGCTCCACCTTTTTCCAGACAGTTATAGGCTTTCGATTTATCGGTAAAAATCAGCTCAAACTTTAATATCAATGATCTTAAAAATGACCCACATGCCGACGAAGACAAGCCCGCAAATTGCCATAAGGGCGATGACTCCAGGGATGGTTCCGAAAAACATAGGAAAGATCTCAGGATCTCCCGCACCCAGAATACCAATCATCGCAAAGGGCATGCTTCCAATCGTATAGGCCTGAAACATCCCGGCCTTCACGTAAGTTTTAATTTTCAGGTGAAGACGAACGCGCTCACGAATAACACCCACAATAGTGTCAAAAACTTCGGCAAGATTACCGCCGGTTTCGCGCAAAATGTTGACACTTGTGACGAACATCTCGTTGTCTTCTGTATAAACTCTTTTCTTCAGGTTCTCGAGGGCCTCATCAATCGGCACACCGATCTTCGCCTGTTGAAGAACAAGATTAAATTCCTGGCTCACCGGAGGGGGAAGCTCATCCACCACCATCCCGATCGCCTGTGGAACCGTAAGGCCTGCGCGGAGGCCGTTGGCGAGAAGGTTGAGCGCATCGACCATCTGAACTGAGTACATTTCCTTCCGGCGATTTTCAAAATAATCCACCACCGGACGCGGCGATTTCCAGCCGACGATTCCCATGAAAATACCCATGATGATCGCCAGATAAAGTTTCCCGATGAGAGCGAGAAAACTGAAAGTGAGAATGCCGAGGCCAAATGATAAGAAGAGAAGAGCGTAGGTCACTTTCTCCGGCTCGACTTCGATGAACATGATTTCGAATTTTCGCAGAATATAATCACGAGTACCGTGCGTCTGCTGATCGATCCATTGGAAGATCTTGATACTGTTTTTATAAGACACAAAGAAAATCAGAAGACCGATGATAATGAGAATGCCCTTCACACCAAGGACGTTGGTCCAGATATCGATATTGGATTCCACCTCGATACTGACACCGGCCTCTTTCGAAGTTTGTCCGTTGGCGGTGACGGTGTAGGTAAATCCTCCGCGGCCTTCTTCTTTGGTGATGACACCGACGGTACACGTGCCTTCGCTACATGCACATTCCTTGAAAATTTCCACGTATTGTGCGGAAGTCACCTTACACTCAGTCGCCTTATCGTTTTCCGCGTCGGTGTAAGTGAGGTTCAGTTGGGCCGACTTCCCTTTGGTCACTTTGCCGAGATTGATATTGTCAGCAACAGGCGGTGAGTCCTGGCCGAAGGCAAGCGTATTCAAAAGGAATAGAAACACAAAAACCAAAAACTTCATGTCTTGTTCGTGAAAAGTCCGCGGGGAACTTTGTATCCTTTTTTCTCCAGAGTCTCGATGAACTTCGGGATAAAGCCGGTGGCCATGAATTTACCAATGAGCTTTCCGTCTTTCCCCATTCCTTCCTGCTTATAAACGAAGATATCCTGAAGGGTGATGACATCTCCTTGCATCCCGCCGATCTCGGTAATGTAAGTGATCTTTCTGGATTTATCGTCCATCCGTGACTGCTGAACAATCATGTGAACTGCAGAAGCAATCATCTCTTTAATCGCACGTTGGGGAAGTCCCGCACCCGCGTATTGCACGAGAGTTTCCAGACGGGAGATCGCATCTCTTGGTGAGTTCGAGTGAACGGTAGTCATGGAACCATCGTGACCGGTGTTCATCGCCTGCAACATATCTAATGTTTCACCGCCTCGACACTCGCCCACCACAATTCGGGTTGGACGCATACGAAGAGTTTGTTTTACAAGACAACGGATATCGATCTCGCCCTCACCTTCAAGAGAAGGAGGACGAGTTTCCAGACGAACAACGTGATCTTGAGGGAAGTTCAATTCCGCGGAGTCTTCACAAGTAATGATTCGTTCATCGGACTGGATGAATCCACCCAGAACGTTAATGAGAGTTGTTTTACCTGAACCGGTACCACCGGAAACAACAATGTTTCGGTGGGCCTCAACCGAAATCCGGAGAAAGTCCGCCATCTCTTCGGTGAGAGATCCGAATTTTACGAGATCTTTGTAATCGAGGCGCTTCTCCGGGAATTTCCGGATCGTGATACAGCAACCATCAATCGAACACGGAGGAATGATCGCGTGAACGCGCGAACCATCCGGAAGTCGGGCATCCACGTAAGGTGTTTTTTCATCAATACGACGGCCAATCGGTGCCACGATTCTTTCAATGACGTTCAGAACCTGACGATCATTGGTAAATGTGACTTCTGACTTTCTGACCTTACCACCTTGTTCGTAATAAATTTTCTTCGGTCCCACGACCATGATTTCGGAGATGGATTTATCCGAAAGCATATCCTCGAGTGGCCCCAGTCCGAGCGCCTCATCGAGAATCTCTTTCACGATGCGATTCATATCATCGCGGTTGTTAAGAACACCCTTGGTGTCTTCTTTACTCAAAAGTTCAACGACAAGTTTTTTCACCTGCTCGCGAAGGAT
>JBJMLZ010000283.1:0-20584 GCA_045805035.1 Bacteriovoracaceae bacterium | reverse complement strand
GGGCGTACAACAGTGTTGAGGCGAACAAGGAGTGCCCAATGGAAAAAGTCATCCTGTTATTAGGGCTTGGTTTTTTCTCTCTCGCAACCACTCTTCTTGGAGGTCTTGCAGTTAACTAGGGACGGAAGGGATCACGGACGAAACTTGACTCATGGAAGAGTCAACCTTACCCTCTCCCAAATGTCTGATTACGAAATTGTCTACAGCGACGACCCGAACTTCAAAAAGCGCTGCCCGAAATGCAGCAAATATCCTTGTGCCTGTCCCAAATCTTCTGATCTCAAACCAACTGAACATACTTTGAAAGTCCGCCGTGAAGTGAATGGTCGCGGTGGAAAAACGGTGACGACAGTTTTTGAACTTCCGAACAACGAAGCGTACTTCACTGAGCTCACGAAAAAGTTGAAAGCTCTGTGCGGAACCGGTGGCACATTCAAGAACAACATCATCGAAATCCAGGGTGATCATCGGGACAAAATTAAAACCCAACTCGAGAAGCTGGGTTTTAAAGTCAAACTAGCTGGCGGCTAATATCTCAGGTGTGTTGGAGCCTTGCTGCGGGGCGGAATTAGCGGGTGGCCCGGCACTTGATGTTCGTTGGCCCGTAGATAGAGGAGACAACCTCGATATCTAGCGGAATTCCCATATTTTCAGCGGCAAAAATCGGGGTGATGAAGATGAAAACAAGCTTTTCTTCTTCGAAATTGAGACCGACATAACGGGCCTCGCTGGATTGGTGGACGGTAGTGACGGTGAGTTTGCGCTTGTCGGAGGTCTCGGTCTTTTGAAACTGAAACTCTGCCACCGCGTGCTTTTGGTCCGGGAAGCGGAATTCAAAACTCATTTTCCCGTATTCCTCGCGATTCATTTCGCAAAAGAGCTCGGTGCTCTCGGTAGCGAAAGCGAAATTTGTGAGGAAAATGAATAAAAGGGAGAGAACAATGTTCATGGTACCTGTTCCTGCGTTGAATATAATCGAAACTTCCATGAGCCGACCAGACCTCTTTTTTTGTATAAGAAAAAAATGAACCTGTGCCTTCAGTGCCGCCGGCGCCTCCTCACCTGTGTTTGCTCTTCGATTGTTCCGTTTGAAACGAACGCCCGGTTCATCATTCTCATGCATCCGATGGAGTACAAAAAAGAAAAGGTGGGAACCGGGCGGTTCAGTCACCTCATCCTTAAGAACTCAAGAGTGATTGTTGATGTAAATTTCGATGAAAATACGGAGTTCAGGCAGGCGCTTCTGGATCCGGAGTACGAAAGCTTTGTTCTCTATCCGGGCGAGAATTCACGAAATCTCTCACAGATGGGCCCGGGGGAACTGTCCGGTAAACCGAAACAGATCTTTGTGATCGACGGAACCTGGCCCTGTGCCAAGAAGATGATGAAGCTCACGACCCATCTTCATGACATTCCACGAATCTCATTTACTACGGACCGGGTTTCCGAATTTTCAGTGAAGCACCAGCCGCTTCCGGGGTGTCTGTCGACTTCCGAAAGCCTTCACCAGGTGATCCTGGAATTGAACCGGCTGGGACTTGAGGCGACTAACGGGTTGGAAGAAAACCTCATGGAGGTCTTCCGGAAAACCGTCAGTCAGCAGATTGAGCTCGCCAGTGACCCGACGAAGAACCGTTACCGGCCCAAGGCCTACCGGCCCCCGGAAGAGCGGAAGATTTCCCGCAAATGGGAAGATCGTTCGGTCTTCTTCAAGAATTGAGTAGAATAATTTCTTCGCGCGGTTTTTCTCCCCACTGAGTTGTTCGTCCCGCCATTTTTAGCAGAGCACGGAAGCGCCACCACATCGTGAGTTGTTTGTATCCGAAGTGAATGAAGAGTGATCCCAACGCGATTTTTTTCCAGCACATTTGTTTTGAGCGCGAAACGTAGAGGCGATCAAAAATGAGACCGGTTACGGAAAGAACAAAGTTGTATGCAACACCGGCGAGGAGCCAGCCGAGGAATGCGTTCGTTGAAACCTGTCCCATGAACCACGCGACATGAACAACCGCGAAATCAGTGAGTTCAAAAATCGGCGACATGAGTTCCACAATCCACATGTACGGAACTGCGAGAACTCCGGTGAGGCCATAGCGCGGATTGAAAACGAGTGACTTGTTCGTGAACAGAGTCTGCATGAGGCCCAGCTGCCAGCGCACACGCTGGCGCATGAGATGGCGATACGTGCGCGGTACCTGCGTGTAACAAGTAGTCACAGGGAGAACCAGCGCGCGATGTTCTTCGCCCGCGTACTCACGACGAAGGCGCATGATGAGATCAAAGTCTTCGGTGATCGAGCGGTGATTGAATCCACCCACGCGTTCCACCGCATCTTTCTTTACCATACAGAACGCGCCCGAAATAAGAATCGTGGAATCGAGTAGACTCCAGCCAAGGCGTTCGCAGATAAATGTTCTGAGATATTCAATCCGCTGGAACGTCACGAGCCACGTGGAAGTTTTTTCTTCTACGGGAACATTGTTTCTGAGTTCGCGTGAATTCATCACCTGAATCACACCGCCGGCAGCGATGAGCTTGTCATCAGAAGCGAAAGCTGAGAGACACGCCTCGAGTCCCTGGCGAGAGGGAATGGTGTCAGCGTCCATCGTGCAGATGAGCGGGTAGCGCGCGTGATAGAGACCCTGGTTCAGCGCCTGCGCTTTTCCCATGTGTGGAACATTCACGATTTTGAGTTCCGGACAAGTGATCGAAGCGTAGATGTTATCTTTCACTTTGCGGAGCATGTACATCGTCGCAAGAAGCCGCATCGTCTGGTCAGACGAACCATCATTGATCACGATGATTTCTTTTTTCTCGTGGGCGAGCGAAAGATAAGTCTGGATGGTCTCAACAATCAGCGATTCTTCGTTGTAAGCGGGAATAAGAAAGCTCACACCCGGAAGATCGCTTGAAACTTTTCTTCTGGAGTATCTGCGGATCTTCATCCACGAGAACACAAGAAGGAAAGCGTAGACGACCGCGATGGCAAGAAAATACCAGGCAGTCGTGTTGAGGAGAAGTGTAATGAGTCCATTCATTAGATCACCGTCCAGAAAAGATTGAGAGTGGTTGTTAAAAACTGCGTCTTCAGCTGTTCATAATCCGTATGATCGAAGACGAGCTCGGCCCGAAGGCCTTCTGTGATAAAGTAGCTTCCCCCGAGCCCCGCAGTGCGGGTGTCGACGAGAATGTTTGAAGCGCCTACGATTCCCTGAGCGGCTTCTTTTCCGCGGGCACCATAGATGAATGCCGTGTATTTCTTTTCTTCGTAATACATCACGCGAAGACCGTAGCTATTCACTGCTTCGGTGGTCGCGGGGCCGGAAAATGTGGCGTTACCGATCATGACTTGTGGAACGAAGATGAAGTGAGGAATCGTTTCGATCTCAAGGCCCAGGTTCACCATGTTCACGTGAGTAGAACTGTAGCGGTAGTCACGATAAACAAGATAGGGAGTCCAGCCGCAACCGAGACTATAGTAGGCGGTGAGAATACCCTGGCGCCGGGGAAGAATGTGATTGCCTTCTTCACCGAAATACATCCGCGCTTCGACGGAAAGGCGATCAGTGAATCTATAACCAACAAAACCTCCGAAGCGCTTTTCATAAAAAGAAAATCGCTGGAGATAAGAGCCGCCGAGGCCCCCAGAGAGTTTGCGATTGAAATCGTATTTGCCCTGGAGCTCTTGCTGCCAGCCCGTATCGTTATTCCGAGTAATGGAAATGTGCTGTGTTGATGAGAAAAAGTCGGTACTAGCGAGTATAGTACCTGACCATGCCAGTACAGCAACCAGAAGGAAGTTCATCCGTGACCTTTCAATTGTTAATCCTTATCTCTATGCTAAAATTTTTTTTAAAGGTTAAGCAATTGCAAAAGCAATGAAAGTTATTACTCCGGAAGCGGGCCACGCCTCTTACACAAAGATCTTCAAAGAAGTTCAAGGCCTTAAACAGAAAGTCGTAATGTGGCAGGTGACGGATCAAGGCCGTACCATCTGTGAGACATTGCTTGTTTCTTACAGCGTGGATAATAAGCTTCTGAACTTTCTCCCTCCAACGGAAAAAATCAATCCCGCGCTCGCAGTTTATTTTTACGTGGAAGAGCAGGAAGTGATCTTCAAGGGTCTCCTTGAGAAAGTAACTCCTGCTACAGTTTCGGTTTCTTTTCCCGCAGAGATTCGTCTTCTCGATGAAGAAGATGAGGTCGCGACTTTCCGGAAAAACAATCGCATCTCCACCCGGTGGAGCAACAAGAGCTCCATGGCCGCAGATAAGATCCAGGATTTCATTATCGTGAAGTCCATGAAAGATCGCACAAGCCGCGATCAGGATTTTCTGAATAACGAATTCAAGGCCAGTCTTGATGAAGAAGAGAAGATGTTCGCGGACAAGCGCGAGAGTCCGCGCATGCGACCTAAAGTGGATAAGCTTGTGAAGGTTGTGAAAAAGGGTGAGTCAAAGATTCACGTGCAGAAACTTTTTGATCTTTCACAAGGTGGATTTGCTTTCCTCACGTTGAATCCCGCTGAATTTGAAAAAGGTAGTGAAGTTTTCGTGATGGGCTTTGATACTTTTGATCTGGATGACCCTCTAATCGGAAAAGTGATGTCCCATCGGGCGATGGATGAACTGAATGTGGAATTTAAAATCGGCGTGAAATTCGATGAGGGGCAGGCCTAGCCCGCCCCTCAGGAAAACTTAGAATTCGTAATTATAATAAAAATCGTTTTCGGAATCTGCCTTTTCTTTCTCAATCAGCTTTTTCTGCTTCTTAAGTGACTTGGAAATCTTCCCGAGTTTTTTCCCTAAATCTTTGGCGTCCACGTACTCACCATTCTGTCCCTGCTCACATACAACGGATTGCCTGTGCACAAACACCAGCTGCTGAAGGACTTCGTCACGAGCAATGATGACTTTCGTTTTGTAGCTACTCAGGTGAACTCCGATGGCCTTCAAGTGATCTGGATAAAGTTTTAAAAGATCACGGATGTCATCACATGCTTCCTTTGCTTCTTCTTTCTTCGCATGTTCTTCTGCACTCGACACTTTTCCCATAATCGAGTCGAGACGCGTTTCCATTTCTTCTTTAATTTGTTTTTCGTGTGCGGTGATCGCGAACGCTCCGTTCATGAAGAGCGCAAGGGCCAGACCAGCGATGAGTTTCATAAAAAATCTCCAGTTTTTAAACATGTGTCGAAACTTCAGGCACACTAAGTCCCTGAAGGCCGATGTTCATAGTAAATGTCGAAGATTTTTATCCAAAGATCATGCCAGACTTCTCCTGGATGAGGGAAATCTGCACGCGAAGATCAATAAGTTCTTTGTCCCAATAACCGGCGGTGGAAAACTGCGGGAAAACCCGCTTGAAGGAATGGTCTTCCCAGCGCTTGGCGATCCAGGCGTTGAAGTGAACCATCCGGAGAGTCCGGAAAACTTCGGTGAGATCCATGCGGAGCTGATCTTTTCTGGTCATCTCTCTGTAGGCGGATAAGAAAATATCGCGCTCTTTGAGGCTTTCCTCATCCGTGCCCGGATAGAGGAGCCACAAATCCTGCTCGGCCGGACCGGTAAGGCAGTCATCGAAGTCCACTGCCATCGGTCCCGCACTCGTCCACACAATATTTCCGCGGTGGAAATCACCGTGAAGACGCTGCACCGGAAGATGAGAAAGAAGGGGAGTTACCGTCGCCTGAAGCTGCGGAAGAAGTGAAAGATAAAAATCAAAACTCGGAAGTTCAACCGGTCTTGTCTCTTTCAGCGCCTCATGACTTTTTTCAATGAAGGTCACGGGAGAAAGAGCGAGACGATGAGCGAAGCTTCCCATGGAACCAATGTTGTGAATGCGACCGATGAGTCGTCCCGCCTGCTCAGTTTCTTCCTTCTTAAATTCATCCTTGAGACGACCCTGAACTTTCGGAAAGAGAGCATAGAAAAGATTGGTATCCTTATTCAGAAGAAGAGTTTCACCATTCACTTCAAGAGGAGGCACGACGGGGACTTCAAATTCTGCGAGCGTCACGAGGAAGCGGTGTTCTTCGAGGATTTGTTCCCTTGACCAGCGCCCAGGGCGATAAAATTTTACGATGACGTTCTGTTTAGCGAATCCTGCTCCCATGTCCTCGGCGGTGGCGAGCTCCACATCATAGACCCGGTTCTCCAGGGAATTGAGGGCCATGGTCCTGCCCGTCAGGCGCTTGCCTAAAGATTCCACTGCCTCCATGACATGGTCCGGAGTCAGAAGATGAAAATGCTGTGTTTCCTTGCCCCAAAGGCCCTGTGAATCGCTCATGAGGGACAATTTAGCAGAACTTGCGGAGTTTTATGCTAGAATTCTCATATGAAGTTCGTTTTTCTTGCGCTGCTGTTTTGTACATCAGCGTTAGCTGAAAAAGTGAAGAATGAAGAGGAAATGAAAAAGGCCGCCGAGGTCCTGGGTGCCACTTATACTCCCCGGAACACAGACGGAAAATCAGAACGATTGATTGACTTCGATGCTCCTGAAGCTGCGATGAATGACGAAGAAAAAGAAATTGTTCTCGCCAATTACGAAAGAAGAAAGGGCGACTACAAGGAAGACTCGAGCGACACACTCTTTGAGAAAATCTCCAAGGCCTACGTCAGAAACCTTGATCGCATCCTCGTAAAAAAGAAATCAGAAAATTAACGGCGACGGCGCGGACGATACCGGCGGTAACGACGCTGGCCCATTCTTCTGCGCTTTCTCACTTCATTCAGATTGTTCTGAAGATCTTTGATAAAGACCGCGAGCTCGCGGCGATAAATCACTTCATTATTTTCGCCGATGTCCTCAACATTCAGGAACCAATGATCGTTCTGCGCAATATTTTCCACCATTGTGAAATTGAACTTGTTTTTATTCGCGATCACGCGCCAGGGATTATTGTCTTCGCCACCCGGGAACATCTTGGCGTGCATCGGTGAGGAAGTAATTTCAAAGCTTGGTTTTCCGAAGAGAGCACGCGGGAACTGCATGATCTCCGACATGTGGCGGTCACCGGAGAAAAAGATAAAAGGCGTATTGAGCTTTTTCATGCTCTCAATGAACTTCGCAAAATCGGCAGGGTGATTGCCTTCGAATGATTCAAACTGATGATAGCCACCAAAGAACTGGTCTCCCTTAATGATGAGACTGGGATTGGGCTCTTCTTTGAGTTTCGTTTCAAGCCACGCGGTCTGATCAGGCCCGAGATGCATGCCGTCTTTATTCGGATCGCGGAAGTAACGTCCATCGAGGAAGTAGAGATTAAAGTCGCCGAGAGAAAGCTGTCCTCCGACTCCCCATCCTTTTTCCCATTCATCATCCGAGAGATCCTGGGCCATGAAGGATTCAAAGATCGCGCGTGATTCTTCTTTGTACTTATAATCGCGGCCGGAGTTGTTAGCACCGTAATCATGATCATCCCAGAGAGCATGCACGGGAATAAGTTTTTCCTGGAAGTAGAGAGGTAGCGAGAGACGGATATCAATGTATCGCTTCCACAGTGATTCCGGAGTAGCGCCATCGCTGAAGTTCTCTTTTCCTGTCTTGTCGCCGTAAACATTGTCGCCAATGAGAAGAAGATACTCAGGATTTCTCATCGCAAGTGCGTCCCAGATTTTGTAATGATCTGAGAGATAGTCGTCCATGCAACTTGCCACTGCGAGGTTCAGGCGGTCTTCTGCTTGCTGGCCTTTTCCAATGAGCCTCTGGTCGACAATTTTTTCGCCTTCAAAAACATAGAGGTTATATTCTTTTTTCGGATCACGCGTGAAGAGCATTTTGTGAATCGTATAAGGAGCAAAATCCCTTGCGACAGTTTTGAGTTCTTCGGGAGCGATGATTTCTCCATCGGCGCTGCGAATTTCAAATCGAGGTGAAAGCGAGTTCGGAGTGAGGATAGAGAATTCCACCGAGTGAGTATTCGTTACACCCTGAAGGATCGAAAGGCGGTCGGTGCGCTTTTTCGGGAGCGTCGAACAGGAGAAAACGAGAAGAAAGAGAACAAAGAGATACGATTTCAAATTCCAGCTCCAGCTCAAAACGGATAACCCAGTTCCATCAAGACGTTCGTCAGTTCAATAAGAGGCAGACCGATGATGGCAGTATGATCGTCCATCTCGATCCTTTCGAAAAGTTTTATCCCGCGCTCTTCCAGCTTATAGCTTCCGGCACAGTGAAGTGGACGGTCCTGGATCACATATTGTGTGATCTCCTGAACGGTCAGCTCACGCATGTGAAGACGGGTGGTATTCACAAAAGAGGTCTGACCACCGGGCCAGGTTACCGTCACTGCAGTGAGAAGCTCGTGAGTCTTGCCATTCATTTCCTGCAGCTGCGCCACTGCTCTGTCTTCAGAGAGCGGTTTACTGTAAATAGTTTTTCCGATCGCACACACCTGATCAGAACCGATCACGCATGAAGAAGGGTTTCTCGCAAAGACCGCCGCGGATTTCAGGCGCGACAATTGAAGCGCGATCTCCACCGGCTCAAGCTCGAGTAGCTTGATGGGTTGTTCATCCACACCCGGATCTTCAGAAGAAAAAGTCCAGCCGAGCTTAGCGAGAAGCTCAGCTCTGTACTTTGACGTCGAAGCAAGGATGAGTGGATAAGGTATTTTCAATGGTTGATCTTCTCCCAGATTTTCAGGCAAAAGATCCGGTCCTGATTGAGATCCTTCCAGGGAAAATCGAGAATGATATCCCGGGTAGGGGACTTGTTAATGCCGGCCTGAACGCAGGTCTTACAAAGCGTGAGCGTGTAGTACTTTCTGTAAAACGCATAAACGGCATTGTATTTATCTTCATTGGAGTGCGCTTCACTCAAAGCACGACCGAGTTTCTTCGCGTGGGCCTCCATCATTTCTGTGAGCTTCTTCGTTTCCTTGTGTTCAGGATCGAGGTGGAGGTCCATTATTTTTTGACCTCATCAAAGATGTGCGCGGCCCCGCCAAACACGGCGCCTTTGTCGGTTGAGACAGTGGCACTGATGACTTTGATTTTTCCCTTAAGCGAGAAGTGCACATGCTGGTCAAGCTTCTCCCGAATCACTTCATTGAACGGCGTGCCTAATTTTGAAACGCCACCGCCTATGATAAAGGCCTCAGGTCCCAGCACAACCGCCATGCTGGTGAGTCCAGTGACGAGTTCTTCCGCGATCGTACTGATAATGGTTTTCGCGCGCTGATTTCCTTCGTGATAAAGGATGCCGAGCTTTTCAATGGTCCACTCTTCACCCGTGAGCTCATAGATGGTTTTCTTGATGCCCTTAGCGGAAAGATAACTCTCAAGGTGATTCATGCCCCCGCAGGAGCACAGGCGTTTTTTTTCATGCGGGATGAGAACGTGTCCGCCCTCAGCACCGAGACCATCGTGTCCGCGGTAAAGTTTGTTGTTCAGGATGAGGCCCGCACCAACACCGGTGCCGAGAGTGATGAGAACAAAATCAGAAAGATCTTTTCCCGCGCCCCATTTTTTTTCTCCGACTGCCGCCAGATTGGCGTCGTTTTCAATCACCGCAGGCACACCAAAATATTTTGAGAAGAGCGCCCGAAGCGGAACACTTTTCCAACCAAGATTCGGAGCTTCGGAAACCATGCCAGTGAAGTAGTTGGCCATCGGAGCACCAGCACCCAGACCGATAATTCGCGGATCGCCTTTCTTGAAACCTTTGTCTGCAATCAGGGCAAAGGATTCCTGAGCAATCTTCTCGATGAAGCTTTCTGCCGAAATGTTTTTGTCTGTTGAGATGTGATGGAAGGCAATGAGTGTGCCTGTATCGTCAAAGAAACCAATTTTTGTATTGGTTCCACCGATATCTATTCCGAATGCATAATGCACTTCTCTCATAGGCGAAAACGCTATCATGAAACAGCGTCTCTCGGCTATAATGAGAGAGTTATTTCCTAGGCCCAGAGAGTCAATTAAAATTGTGAAACCCGTCAATCTCAACCAGCTCCTTTTGCATCCCAAAGGACCATGCGTTTCGTTTTATCTTCCTCCGCTGAACAAGGAAGATGAGAACTCGCAGTGGGATGCGTTCTTTCAGGACATGGCCGAACAGCTCATTCTGCAGGAGCGTCGTGAACTGGTGAAACTTCTCGTCAAGGCCAAGGCCTCTGTCAGAAAAGTGATGAAGTCGCGGCCTGAGAGGGCCTTCGGATTTTATTTCTCAGAAACGCTTCAGGGCTACTCAATGCTCGAAGGAAATGTTGAGGCCTTTTGTGTTTTCGGAGTGCGCTTTCACGTGAGACCGCTGCTGGAAGAAATATTTGTGAATCCCGAGTTCATCCTCGTGAACATTTCTCTCTATGACATTCGGGTTTATAAATGCGATTTCCAGCACGTTGAAATCATCAAGAGCTATGAGTTTGATGATTTTTCGCTGAAAGATTTTCCGGGGGCAACAAGAGTCTATGCCCCTCAGTACATGGGCATGATTCCTTATAAAACTATTCTCGCGATCCGCTCGATCGCCAAGTCCATCGTAGAAATGACTCTCTACAATTCTCTTCCGGTTGTTGTGACCGGTCTTGAGGATATGAAAAAACATTTCTTGAAACATCTTGATGTGAACGCCGGAGTTATTTCAAACTTTGAAGAAAACTTCGTTGATCAGACCTCCGTGGAAATTTCCGAGCGCTGTAAGATCATGCGTCCTGCGGTCACCGATTTTTACTCGGCAAGGATGAAAGAGCGCCTGAAACGCATGTTGAAGTCACAAATCATCGTGACCGACATTGAACAGATCGTGAAATCTGTTTCCGAAGGAAAAGTCGTGCATCTTGTGTTGCCGACAGAACGAAAACTCTGGGGGAAAATTGACCTCGAGAAGGGCACGGTTGAAGTTCACAAGAAAGTTCACAACAAGAATACATCGGTCGATATTCTGAACGAGCTCGCTGAAGAAGTGATGAGACAAGGGGGAAAAATTCAATTCCTTGGCCCTCACTATTTCCCGGACAATTCTCAGATTCTCGCGGTTCTCAAGGGGGCATGATTGAAACGTATCTCCCGATATCTCAATTTGTTTCCTGAACTCGGCGAGGGGTGTTTCGTTGCTCCCGGTGCCCAGGTGATCGGTCAGGCAAAGTTCGGAAAGAATGTCAGCATCTGGCACAATTCCATCGTGCGCGCGGACATGAACTTCATCAAAATTGGTGAGAACACCAATGTGCAGGATCTCTGCATGCTCCATGTGACCGAAATCAACTCCCTGACCCTCGGAAAGAACACTTCGCTTGGCCACTCTGTTGTGCTTCACGGCTGCAAGATCGGAGATGGTTGCCTCATTGGTATGGGCGCGATTATTCTGGATGGAGCAGAGATAGGGGACAATTGTCTGGTGGCGGCGGGATCTCTTGTGACTCCGGGAAAGAAATTTCCTCCCGGCAGCATGATCAAGGGAAGACCCGCCACCGTTGAGCGCGCACTGACCGCGGAAGAGATCGACAGAATCTCGAACCACTACAAATCCTATCTTGGTTACAAGGACACCTATCTCCGGATGGAGGAAGAAGATGGAACTGATCCGAAAAAGTCCGGCGAGAAGAGTTAAGAATCTTGCGGCCAAGATCTACGACGACAATCTTTTTCTTCTTTCCTCATCCGTGTCGTATTACTCCGCACTGGGACTCGCTCCTTTTTTTCTGATCGTTCTTTATGTCTCTGCCTTTGTTGGTGAGACGACTCGCCTGAGAATTGTTCAACAAGCTGCTCTCATTTTTTCTCCGCAAGTGGGAGATATGATTCGGTTGATCTTCATGAATGCCCGTCAGGGAATCAACATCGGTTCGATGACCGGGATTGCCGGTGCGCTGGTTTTACTTTTTACTGCTTCACTGGTCTTTCTGCAGTTCCGTTTTGCCTTTGACACTATCTATGGTCACTTTTCTCCGGAAGTCACTCGTCCCGTTCGGTACATGATCCTCGAGCGGATCTTTGCGATGATCACGGTGATCATCAGCGCCGCACTTTTTATCGTTTCTTTTTCCATCACTGCTTTTGTGGACGAACTCTTCGGCGAGTATTCCTACCTGGTTCTTCTTGCGAACTTTCTTTTATACGTCCTGATGTTTGCGGGCCTTCATTACTTCGCCCCAAGCAGGAGACCCCGGAAGAGACATGCTTTCAAGATGGCAGCACTCTCGGCCGTCTTCTTTATGATTGGTAACGTGCTTCTGGCGAGCTATATGAAAAAGGTCGCCGCCACTTCGGTCTACGGTGCCGCGGGGACGCTTCTTGTCTTCCTCGTCTGGACCTTTTACTCGGCCTTCACAGTCTTCTTATCCGTTGAAGTTTTTCTCTATCTCAAAAAAATCGGCAAAATACGCTGATCACTGACTGACTAAAAAGATGACACCTCTGTAAAACTCTCTCACCTTCTTCCTCGCGAGGGGTTTACCGGTAAAAATACCTGCAAACTCTCTTCAAAAAGGAAGAACCATGAAAACTACACTTCTCGCCGTACTGGCATGCCTTTCATTCAGTGCGCTCGCTGACAGTCTTATTGATGCGCGACTTGAGCGCCTTCAGCGCGCTTCTCAGAACGGTGAGATTGATCGCCTTTCTTATCAGGAAAAAGCAATATTGAAGATTGGCCTTGACCAAGCGATCTCGGTACTTCGTTCGGATGATCGTCCGGCACCTAGACCAACCCCTGATTATCGTCCGACCCCAAATCCTATTCCAAACGGCAATGGTGATTGGCGCCGTAACTCAAGCTATGACAGAAATGATGTCGCAGTTTATTCAGATGACCGTTGTGGAGTGAAGATTACTGATATCAGCGCCCGCGAGAACTGTGACCGTCTCTCGGTTATTTTCGGCCAACAGCGTGCCTGGTCAGTCAGCATCAATGGCCAGTGTATTGATATTAACGATACGACTTTCGGAGACATCTGTTCCGAGGCCTCAAATCTCGCTCGTGCTCAGAAGCCACGCACGGAAGATCTTGTCGCTTATTCAGATGATCGCTGTTCAACGAGAGTTGCCGTGATTGATCCCGGCGTAGATTGTAATGCGCTTGGAGCAGTTCTTTCTCAGAGCCGTGTGTGGTCAGTCAGCGTCAATGGTCAGTGTGTAGACATCCAAGATGAGTACTTCGACGCCAACACCTGTAACAGTTTCCAGAACGGTGTTCTTGCCGACTATGATAATTCCGGAAACCGTCGTCGTGGTGACACTGTAGAAATGTTCTCTGACGATCGCTGTGGTACTCCGGTTTACAGCGTGAAGCGCGGAGCTGATTGTCAGGCGCTCAATGGAATTTTCAACAACCAGAGAATCTGGTCAGTGCGCTTCCGCGGTCAGTGTGTCGACATCAACGACACTACTTTTCTCCCTGCCTGTCAGTCATACGCTCAATAATCTGATCTAAAAATGAGGGCCCGCAAGGGCCCATCTTTCATCGAGGAATTTATGAAACGTTTTGCTCTTGGACTTTTTACTCTTCTCATGACAACTGCCGCTTTTGCCAACAGTGTAGACTGCTACGTTGACAAGGAATCGAGATATCCCAACGGAAGACCAGATTATGAAGTTGTGATTAAGATGAAGGTCGGCGAGAGAGCAAGCTCAGTTGTTTTTTTGCAAGAAGCTGACTCGATGATTCCGGGGATTGCGAGTGGTGGACCTTCACAACAGGTGAATCTTTCTGATTCGGAAAATCATCTTCTGGTTTCGCTGGATGTGACGGCGCTCATGACTTCAGGAAGTGGAAATGTCACTTCATCAATACTGCTCCCTTCAGGGAACCGATACCAACTACGTTGCGAAGGCAAATCTGAATAAAAAAAAGGGCCCTTACGGGCCCTTTTTTTATTTCTTCAAGTAAGTATAGCTCTTCAAGCAGCTTTCGTAGAAATCGGTGAGATCCACACCTTCACGCGGTCTGATCTTTCCGCGTTTCACCTGTGTATCAATTGTCGCTTTCACCTGCTGGGCCATCGTCTCCGGATTGTACTGGAGAGTGGAGAGAACCTGCTCTGAGCGGTTACCGGCGATCACTTCTTCAATATAGAAGTCGGTTGGATCATCATCGTCCGCGAAGATGTGCACTTCGTTCAAGCGTCCGAAGCAGTTATGGTTATCACCCATGATGTCCTGGTAGGCGCCGGTCATGAAAAGTCCGATGTAATAATCGTCACCGTTCAATTTGTGCATCGGAATCGTGTTCGTCGGACCATCCGGAGAAAGGAACGTATCAAGCTTTCCGTCCGAGTCACACGTGATGTCCACGAGGGTACAAATTTCGGTTGGTCTCTGATTCAGTTTGTGAATCGGAAGAACCGGAAGGATCTGGCCGATCGCCCATGTATCCGGTGCAGACTGGAAGATAGAGAAGTTGCACATGTACTGAGACGCCATCGAGTTTTTCAGCGTGAGGATTTCATCCGGCGCGTACTCATCAAGGGTCGCGTATTCAACGATCTTCTTACAAAGACCCCAGTAGAGCGTTTCCATCTTCGCACGCTCATCGAGAGTCAAAATGCCGAGTTTAAACGCGGCAATCGATTCTTCCTTGAGCTTTGTCGCGTCGTTGTAAACGTCGTTATAGTTCTTCGGAGTAATGTCGTTGGTGAGGTCGCGCATGTTCGTCACGAGAATGTTCTCGTTCACGACTTTGTCGGTGTTGAAGTTTGAAGTTGAGGCAATTTCCATGGCCCCGAAAACGTTCGTCACGACACACGAGTGGTGAGCAGTGATGGCACGCCCAGATTCGGAAACGACGTTCGGATGCGGAACATCTTCCAGGTCACAGATCTGCTTCAGGATATAAACAACGTCACCGACGTAATCGCGGGTGGTGTAGTTAATCGAAGAAGGGGAATTAGAACGAGTGCCGTCGTAGTCAACGCCTACGCCGCCGCCCACGTCGAAGTACTCAAGCTTCGCTCCCTCTTTGTAAAGCTTGGCATAAATCCGCGCGCCTTCCGAGATAGAGTCTTTGATCGTACGCAGATCGGGAATCTGCGAGCCGATGTGGAAGTGGAAGAGCTTCAGGCAGTGAAGCTTATCGATGCTTCTGAGGTATTTAACTGCATTGAGAATTTCAGTGATGGTGAGACCGAATTTGGCGTAGTCACCACCCGAAGAGGCCCATTTACCGGAAGACTTGGTCGCGATTTTGGCGCGAAGGCCGATCATCGGCTCAACTCCGGTTTCCTGGGAGAGCTGCATGAGATCGAGGAGCTCTGAGTATTTCTCAACGACGACGATGACTTTTCTTCCCAGCTGATTGCCGAGAAGAGCGAGACGGAGAAGGTCTTTATCTTTATAGCCGTTCACCACGGTGAGGGAATTCTGGTTGGAATTCATCGCGAGAGCGGCGATGAGTTCGGGTTTTGATCCCGCCTCGAGTCCGTAGTTGTACGGGGCGCCGGCGTCGACGATTTCTTCAACCACTTCGCGCATCTGATTCACCTTGATCGGGTAGACGCCGAAGTAAGAGCCAGTGAAGCGCGCTTCTTCAATCACGGAACGGAATGTTTTATTGAGATTCTGAACCTGCGAGCGGAGGATATCGTGAAAACGAATCACGCACGGGAATCCGATGTTCTTGTTCTTCATCTCTTCCACGACTTCCATCATGTTGATGACGGGGCCGTTTTCTATTCGAGAAGGAGTGACACACAGATCACCTTTATCGTTAACGGTGAAGTAACCTTCGCCCCAACGGCTGATCTGGTAAATCTCATCAGAATCCTTGGCGGTCCAATCTTTAACGGCATCAAGGTTATGGAAACGGGTGAATTGCTGGGTTGTTTTCAACTCGAAAGGCCTCCGGAAAAACGCATTTTTGTATCTCGCACTATAGTAAAAAAACTACGAGATAAAAAACAGTTTTTCCGGAGCGGAAAGTTTTATCTAGCGAAGACCTCCGGCATTCCCAAAATCCCTGACGTTTTGAGAATCGATTCCGTGTTCCTGGGCCTGAGTTTCGTTTTCCGCTTTGTTTACCGAGGCGACACTTCTGTGGTGAGAGGCGCATCCTGTGAAAATGAGGGCCATCATGGCCGCGATAATGTGAGTTTTCATGGTCAACCTCCTTGTTGTCCCACTTTTATGATTTGCGATCGGCGTGCCAATCAAAGAAGCGGATTCCGGGCAGTTTGTGACGCATTTGAGCTCTAACTGGCCCCACGTAGGTATCATAAGTTTACCACCGCTGGGGCCACGGTGGCCAAAAAGCCTAAGTATCCTGCTGGGTTATACTCTTCAAAATCTCCCGCTGCTCTTCGATCGTGAGGGGCCGTTGCTCATCCTTACCGAACTTTCTCAGGTTGGATTCATGAACGACGGAATCGAGGAGCCTTATCTTTTTGGTGAGATTCTTTCCGACCTGTTGGTACCAGTGAGGAAGGAGACTTGAGAGTTCCGCTTTCGGGATCATGATCACGCTGGATGGTTCCAGTGCAATCACGTGGCTGGCCCGCGGTTTTCCATCAAAAAAAGAAAGCTCGCCCACGAACTCGCCGGGGTTGATCCGGGCCAGGGCAATCACTTTTGTTCCTTGAACCGCACAGGCGAGAAGTAGTCCTGATTTCAGAAGATAGATATCGGTGCTGGGATCACCCTCGCGGCACAGGACCTGGTTTTTCTGAAAGGATTGTTCGTAACCTTGCATGCTCTCTCCTAGAGTTTCAGGATCTTTCTGATCACAAGACCCAGCTGGTTCATACCCTTGTCGTAATAAATATTCTGCGGATGAATGTCGTCAAAAAAAGTCACGTTGCGGGTCCATTGCTCCTGAACCATGCGTGAAAAATCGAAGAGCAGGACCTGATTTTTTTTCGCGACTTTTCTGATGATGGAATTCTGTACTTCGGTTGCGCGCCAGGCGGAACACTCATAGGATGTCGCCTGAAGCATGCTGTTGATTGCTTCAGGAATTTTTCCCATGTTTTTTTCCACGAGTCCCTGAAGATAGTAGAGGCGGGCGTTGCCCGGATACTGAATGGTAAACTTCGTCGCTTTTTTGTAAGCACTCTTCCAGTCCTGCTTTTTCACGAGGGCCTCAAGTTCATCCACCGCCTGCTCGATAGTGGAATTAGAAGAAAAACTGCAGATTGTCTTGGGAGCGACATCGAGGTTCACCGGAGTGGTGGTGAGAATGAGAAGTGAGTTTCTGTCTTTGGCCATCGCCACGAGCTGATTGAGATGCTCTTCAAAAAGAAGAAGCTCGGTTTCAAGACGCTGGAGATACTCTTGCTCACTGAGTTCCGGTTTCAGGACGGGCGTATCCGGAAGATGCATGCGCTTCATGGGTTCGTAAACCAGGCGCGAAGACCAGGGATAAAGAAGCATGAAAGTTTGCAGTCGATCGTCCTGATAGAGACGGAAATTCTTTGAAATTTTTCTGATCTCAGAAATCTCAAACTTTGATTCAAAAAATTCTTCGGAGCCACCTTGATAGATAAGAATCTGGGGCCACTGTTCGAGCGACTTCAATTGATGAAGCGTGCGATGAATCCCAAGTCCGTCAGCGGCGATACTCTGAATTTTGATTACGTTATCGAGATTCTTTGAAATCGAGGCAGCAAGTTCGGCCTTGAAGCGCCCGAAATACTCGCCCATGCGGTCACCAACAATGAGTATCGGAGCATCGAGCTTGATCGCCGGGGCCGCGTTTTGAAAGTCATAGGGAAAGGGCACGATCTGCTCGGGATTTTTTCTCCAGCGATCGAATACCAGATATCCGCCGCTTAGAATGACGACACCCACGATGACAGCGAAGTACCTGAGAAGTTTTTTCATTATGCTTCCAGTTTATCTTACGCCCGAATTTTGGTAAACAAATGCCTCTATGAACAAGCGCGCTCTTCCTGAAATTCTTGCCCCTGCCGGCAGCCTTGAGAAACTCAAGGTAGCGGTCCTTTACGGAGCAAACGCCGTCTATGCCGGCGGACAGAAGTTTGGTCTACGGACAGCAGCTGATAATTTTACTCTGGATGAGCTTCGTGAGGGAGTTGAGTTCGCTCACTATAGGGGCGCTCAGGTCTACGTGGTGTTGAATTCCTTTCTCCACGACAAAGACCTCGCTGAGCTTCCGGACTTTGTGAAGTTCCTCGAGGAAATCAAAGCGGATGCCGTGATCGTTTCTGATCTGGGTGTCGTCCGCACGGTCCGTGCACTTTCAAAAATTCCGGTTCACGTTTCCACTCAGGCCTCGACGCTGAATGTGGAAGCGGCAAAATTCTGGAAGTCAGTAGGGGCAACAAGAATCGTTCTTGGCCGCGAGGTTTCCATTGCTGACGCCGGCCGGATCAAGCGCGAAGCGGGAATTGAAATTGAAATGTTCGTTCACGGTTCCATGTGCATGGCCTACTCGGGAAATTGCGTGATCTCAAATTTCACTCAGGGACGTGATTCCAATCGTGGTGGATGTGCCCACTCCTGCCGGTTTGAATACTCACTTCAGGATCTTGATTCCAAAGAAAAGAAAAATGCTTTCTTCATGAGCTCCAAGGACCTTCAGGGTCTGCGGCTTCTGAAAAATTTTATTGATGAAGGAATCGATTCCCTGAAAATCGAAGGCCGCATGAAGAGTCATCTCTATGCGGGCACGATGAGTAAGGTTTATTCCGAAGCCCTTCGTTACTATGAAGACCACGGCGATTTTCTCTCGGACGACCTTCTCCGCTGGGAAAACGAGCTCTCCAAAGTTTCTCATCGCGCTTACACCGAGGCATCGCTCGTTGAGCCGGCAGATGAAGATTCTATTTTCAATGAACGAGAAAATCATTCCTCGAACGAGTGGAAAATGGTCGGGACTGTTCTCAAGGCTTCACCGGAAGCTGGCATCGTGATCGAAGTGAGAAATGCTTTCAACCAGGGCGATGAACTTGAAGTGATTCCTTTCCGGGGTGAGCCGCTCATTGTTCGCGCGAGCGAGATCATGGATCTCAATCGTCGCGCCGTCATCCGGACGAAACCTACTACGATCGTTCGTCTTCCTTATCTTGACGGTGCTGAATCTTCGCAGCTTGTGCGCCAGAAGAGCGTATGAAGCTCACCGGTTTTGCCCAGAACTCCCATGATCTCTCGCTCCTGAAAAATTCCGGTTTCACGGAAGTGATTCTTGGCATGCGTGAATATTCCCGTTTCGGTCGTCTTGATGCCGGAAATTTTTTGAAGCTCGCGGCGGATGCTACGAGACTCGGAATGAGAGTGATCTTTGACTGGGACATTCTCATGACCGAAGAGACGTTTCAGAAAACCCTGACGGAACTTCCGGTTTATCTCGAGCTCGCGGATGCGGTTCGCGTGCAGGATCCGGGGGCGTTTCACTGGACACTGAACCACACAACTTTGCCCGTTCATTTTATCGCGGAAAGCGGCAACCATAACCTTGAAGCACTTAAAGGATGGTGTGAAGCTGCCGGAGAGCGGATGGAAAGAATCGTCCTTTCAA
The DNA here is from genome assembly GCA_045805035.1 of Bacteriovoracaceae bacterium. Taxonomy (GTDB): domain Bacteria; phylum Bdellovibrionota; class Bacteriovoracia; order Bacteriovoracales; family Bacteriovoracaceae; genus Peredibacter. The sequence continues at coordinate 1,174 of JBJMLZ010000283.1, read as the reverse complement.
TCGAGCTGTCCCGTGACTCCATTCGTGAATATTGTGAGAAGCTTCCGGTTCCGTGTGAGCTTCTTGGTTTGGGCCGGATTCTTCTTTTTTATTCGCCACGCTCATTACTTTCTCCCCTGAATCCGGAAAAAATTGGTGTGAATGAAGACATCGAAGCACTCGGGGAGAGTGAAGAGTCACCTCACAAAGGTTTTCCGGTTCTCGAAAATCGTCATGGAACTTTCATGTTCCATATTAAAGAGTTCTGTCTCATCGATTATGCCTCTGATCTGGAGAAGCTGGGTCTTTCCTGGCTCAGGATCGATCAAAGGTTCAATGAGAGAAACTTTAGCGCGGAAGTAGTGAAGGTTGTGAACCGCGATGGCATGTTTGAAAATTTCAAGGCTGAATACCCCCAAGATCTCATGCGTGGTTTCTATCACGTGAATAAGTCAGACGTGCTTTTTCCCAAGCTCAAAAACATGCGGCTCCAGAATCGATCCGGCGATTTTATCGGTGAAGTTCTTGAAGCCGAGAAGGGTAGTCACCTTGCGATTCTGGTGAAGAATCCTCGCGGGTTAAAGCTCGGCGATAAATTCCAGATCCTTCATCCAAAGGGTGAAGTCTTTGATGGTGAAGTTCGCTCTCTTCGTAATGTGAATCTCGAAGAGGTGAGTGAGATTTCCCGGGATGATCTGGCATTACTTCCGTACATGAATGGTGTTTGGGTCAAGAGTCAGCTGTTTCTGAAAGCAACATGAACTACTATTTCCGCGGCTCTATCCTGGGAGTAATTGCTATCATGATCGTGCTCATCAGCTGGTGTGCTTTCATTGGCAAGGTTTCAGGGTTCTTCTCATTATTCACCATTGTCCCGTTCTGGATTGGTATTCTCACTTGTCTTTTTGTCGGATGGGGCCTTGATCGGCTCAAACGTGATCTCTGGTTTTTTTGGGGACCGATTGTCTATATCCCAGGGGCCTTCACTTATAGTCTTTCTTCTTATGTGGAGCATGGAGTTCTTTTTCCCCGTCACGGGATTTATTTTCCCTTCAGTTTCTTTTTTGTGGAACCTTTTATGGGTTTGCTTTTTATCGGGACACCACTCTCTTTCTTGATCGCTATTATTTATAACCGTTCAGAGGCCCGCTCTCGTAAGGCCCGGCATGAATGATATCCGCTGGGGCATCATCGG
>JBJMLZ010000282.1:0-7437 GCA_045805035.1 Bacteriovoracaceae bacterium | reverse complement strand
GGCTCATGATACATTTCACCAGAAATCCGATAATTAAACCTGCGGTTGTATGGAACATCATGAGTAACCAGATGTTCTCCGGTCCCACCTGCCTGACTTCTGCAACAAGCGTGCCCTGGAGCGAAGGAAAAAAGGCGAAGGAACTCATGAAGCTCGTGAGAACTTTTACAATACCTGGAACGGAAGCATTATCGAAAATCGGAAGTTGGATAAGGACCGCGGTCCAACGGGCGAAGGACAGCCAGAAGGCCAGGAACGTTATGTGATCACCTAAGGTGAGATTCATCTACGGATGAGTTCCGGGATCGACGTGAAGAGATCGTGCGTGTAACTCACCATCGTCTCCATCATCCACGGGCTGAATATAACAAGGGCCGCGATGATCACGAGAATCTTCGGAATAAACGAGAGCGTCTGCTCATTGATCTGGGTGACCGCCTGGAAAATCGAAACAAGAATACCGACGACCAGTGCACCGATCAGCATCGGGGCCGAAAGCATCAGGGCGACTTTGATGGCCTGGTTCACCACTTCAATGGCAAATTCGTTTTCCATTCAGCACTCCCTAGGTGTTGAACGAACGCAGGATCGCGCCCGTCACAAGCTGCCATCCGTCCACGAGAACGAAGAGCAAAAGTTTAAACGGCATGGAAACAAGCATCGGCGGAAGCATCATCATCCCCATCGCCATCAGCACCGAGGCCACGACCATGTCGAGCACGATGAAAGGAATGTAGAGAAGAAAGCCGATCTGAAAAGCAGTTTTAAGTTCGGAAATAATAAAAGCAGGAATCATGTAGTACGTCGGCACTGCCTTGATGTCCGAAGGAGCAGGATCACCGGTTACGTCGTAAAAAAGACCAATGTCGTTCTTTCTCACGTGTTTTTCCATGAAGCCGCGAAGGTCTCTTTCAAGGCCCTGAAGAGCGGCCATACCGTCAATTTGTTTTGCCTGGTAAGGCTTGATGGTATTTTCGTAGATTGATTTTCCCGTCGGCATCATCACAAAAATCGAAAGGAAAAGTGCAAAACCAATCAAGAGCTGGTTCGGCGGCATGTTCTGCGTACCGAGCGCCTGTCTCATGAAAGAGAGAACGACCACGATTCTTGTGAATGATGTGCAGAGAATGATGATCGCGGGAGCAAGGGTGAGAACAGTGAAGAGAAGGAGAATCTCAATCGTATCGACAAGGTTCGTGCCCTGGCCGAAATTCACCGCGATCCCCGGAAGGTTCGCGGTCTGCGCGAAAACGGTGCCTGTTAAGAGCGAGGCAAGAACAAGTAAAAGCATTAGTTAAACTCGATTGGTTTCAGCTTCTTTGCTTTTTTCTTAAGCTCTTCAGAAAATTTCACAACGTCAGTGGCCTTCGCGATTCTTGAAAGCGGAGTTTCTTCCTGAACCGGAGTCGACTCCATGATGTTTTCTTTCAGAGTGACAGTTGTTGTTTCGGTTGTTGCTTCAGCAGTAAACATGCTCAAGTCGAAGTTTGTTCCGGTGATGGCCTTCTCGCCTTCCTTGATAATGCCGGAAGTGTCTTTCATTTCCGCGAGGAACTGAATGCCATTCTCAGAGTTAGCAACGAGGAAGAGCTGCTTGTGCGCCTTCACGATCATGAGAGATTTTTTCGGCGCTACGTATGTCGTCGAGAGAACTTCGATCATTTTTCCATTGTTAAGGAAACCGAGTTTCCCTTTATTGAAGACGCCTTTCTTCAGGACCTGAACGACTCCGTAGAAAAGTCCAAGTACGAGAGCGAGGAAGATCGAGAATTTTGCCGCGTATCCCGCGAATGAGAATGAATCGGCACCCGGAGCTTTCGGAACTTCCACCTTCGCTTCTGCACGGGCAGGAGCGGCTGCAGCTGTTTTCACTTCGTCTTTAGCAGCTTCCACTCTTGGAGTGTCTTTGCCTTCATTCATGAGCTTATTGAGGTAGTCCTCATTGAGCTCTTCTTTTTTCACAGCGCCGAGTTTGGAAGCGCCTTCGCCCGGCTCTTTGAATGTTTTCTGAGTTGCTTCGGTTTTCTTCTCTTCCACTTTCGCAGTTGGAGCAGCGACTGGTGCTTTCACCGGAGCAAGTGCATCGGTAGCAAGAGTCACTTCACGTGTTGGAGCGCGATTGATCGTCGCAGTCACAACTCCGCGAGGGAAAAGAATTTCGATGTTGTTGTTCTTCCAGCCGAGATCTACGCCAGAAGCATTGATCGCGTAAGGAAGAGTCGCGCGAACGATCGCCTTGCCATTAAGAACGTTGGCAGTGAGGACAGCGCCGCGAATAGTTTTTGTGATGGCATTGAAAGGTTCAGCATTCGTGAGAGTGATTTCGATCGTGTTGCCGAAAACTTTCACGTCAGGGAGTGAGTTTGAGCGTCCGTCGATCGCTACATTCACGAATCCGTTCTGACCTTCGGTCTTGAGATCGAGATTCGTCACTTTGACACCGGCAAAGGCACCAAACGCGACCAGAGTTGAAACTACACCGACTACAATCTTCCTGAACATACGATATTCCTTTCTGGTTTATCGATCTAAGTCTTTATTACTTCAGTGACTCAATTCTTTCGAGCGGGCTGATGATATCTGTTAAGCGGATCCCGAATTTTTCGTTCACCACCACGACCTCGCCTCTTGCAACGAGCTTGCCATTCACGAGCACTTCCAGCGGCTCACCGGCGAGCTTATCAAGTTCGAGTACCGAACCCTGACCGAGCTGGAGAAGATCTTTAATGATCACCTTCGCCCGACCAAGCTCCACGCTGACTTTCAGCGGGATATCAAGGATGAAGTCCAGGTTCTGGATCTTCAGCTTATTGAGCGCATCATCACCGGCCTTGAACTGATCAGCAAGTTCCCGGATCGCATCTTTGTTGTTCTCAGACATTTCTGGGTTCGCCATGGTCATATTCCTTTATGTGATTCTTTTTGTGATTTGTACGGCACGGTTGCCTTTGTAGACACCGATGAGGCATTTCATTTTCTTTGCGTCTTCGATTTCAAGGTCAAGCTCGCCTGACACTTCCTGCGAGAGCGGGATGATGTCGCCGGCCTGAAGACCGATGAGATCACCGATCGTCATTTCTGTTTCCCCAAGCTTCACGATCGCAGTCGCTTCCGCGTGCTGAACGTGTTCCTGCATCGAACGTGTCCAAAGAGTATCGACGACGTCGTTATCCGCCTGGAATGAAGAAGAGAGCTTCTGCTTGATCGGTTCAATCGTTGAGTAAGGAATGACCACCATGATCGTTCCCGAAGCGGATTCAAACTCCACTTCGAAAGTCGTGGTGATAATAACGTCAGACGGAGGAACCACACCCACGAACTGCGGGTTGATTTCCGTACGCGAGTACTGAGCGTCGATTCTGTGAACCGGTGCCCATGCTTCTTCGAGGTCGTTGATCGCCATGTCCATCACGCGTCTCATGAAGGAGAGCTCGATCGAAGTGAATTCTTTTCCCTCGATCTTCGTGAACGGACGATCAGTGCCGCCGAAGTATGAATCGATAATCGCGTAAGCAAGTTTTGATTCGAAAACGATCAGTGCCGGGCCACGAAGCTCGTTGAAGCGCATGATACACATGCACGACGGAATCGGCAGCGTGTTCACGAATTCACCGAACTTCAGAAGATCGGTCGAGATCATGGAGATCGTCGAGATTTTTCTGAGTGAGTTTGAGAGTGAAACGCGGAACTGGCGAATGAAACGCTCGTAGATGATCTCGAGGATCGGCATTCTTCCGCGGATAACCCGGTCCTGATTGGTGAGATCATACGGCTGGATGTTCGCGTCCGATTCTTCGACTTCGTTGAAACCTTCACTGCCATCGGCAGCAGAGGTATCACCGTCGTCATTCACGGCGTTTAAGAGTGCGTCTACTTCGTCTTGGCTCAAAACCTGGGCCATGGTGTCCCCTCCTGGGAAAGCACGCTAACTAAGACTTCCTGTCTTAGTTGATCTGAAAGCTGATGTAGTAAATGTCCTCGACCTTGCCATCAACAAGGAACGAGTTAATGGAAGATTTAATCTCTTCCTTTAAAAAACTTTTCCCTTCTTTTTTGAGAAGGTCTTCTGCACGTTTTGTGTTGAGAATGCTGATGATGGTGTCGCGGATTTGCGGCTTTCTCGCCTCAAATTCCGGAGCTTTTGCATCGTCACTCATCTTGAGAACAGCATCGAGTCTCACATATCTGCGCGGGCCCTCGCCGCTGGCGAGGTTCACGGTGAAGCTATCGAGAGTGAGAAGATTTTCTTTCTTCACGAGCTCTTCTGTTTTTTGTTCGCCTGCCGCTTCTGTATCTACAACAACCGTTCCATCTTTTTGTTCTTTAAGAAGTCTGGTGAGGTCCGGGCGATTCGCTTCCATCTGCATAAAACGCCACTGGAAATAAGCAATCGCGCTGATCGCGATGATGTTTACAACCATGAGAATTGTGAGGAGTGGATTTTTACCGGACGGGGCGCCTGATGCCGTTGCTGCTTGATTGTCTGCCATGACTAAACCTTTTTAGGCCCCCTCATCCTGAGAGGTATCTGTCAAAAGTATAACTTTCAGGGTCATCGGAAGCAAGTCGGCGCCTAGGGGCATGGTATTTTTTGCCGTATTTAGGGCCGGAAGAGTTAAGTGCCTGACATCGGCAGAAATTTCCACACCCATAAATAAAAAAGGCCCGGTTACCCGGGCCTTTCGCTTTGAACTTGTGAGAAGAAATTAGATCGTGATCTTTCCGCGCTTCTTGAGTTCATCGATGATTTGATCAAAGTGCGAAGCTGGATAAGCGCCTTTCACCGGAACACCGTTGAGAAGGAATCCAGGTGTTCCCTGGAAGCCAAACTTCTGAGCTTCTGCCATGTCAGCATCAATACGCGCCTGAACTTTCTCAGACTTCACGTCTTTAGCAAGTTTGTTCATGTCCACGCCGAGAGTTTTTGCTTCTGCTTTGAGGAACGCTTCACCGTTCTGGAGCTTACGCTGGTTCTTGTAAACCGCATCGTGGAACTGCCACGCCTTCGCCGGATCCTGAAGACGGATCGCTTCGTAGTACTGAGCAGCTGGCATCGCCTGCGGGTGGAAAGAAAGCGGGAGGTGCTTATAAACGAAACGGATTTTCCCTTCGTACTTCTTCATGAGTTCCATCACAGTGCCGAAGCCGCGAGAACAGAAAGGACATTCGAAGTCAGAGTACTCAACGAGTGTGATCGGAGCATCTTTGTTTCCGCGGAAGCTTTCGTCAGGACGGATTTCCGCCTGAAGAGGATTGTTGAAAGAGTTTTCAAGCTGCTTCTTTTCTTCTTCTTCGCGACGCTTGCCCTCGCCTTCCTGGGCAGACTTCACTGCTTCATTCAAAGCTTCAATATATTTTGAAGGATTGGCCTTGATGCTTTCTGTGATGATGTCCGGATTTTCTTTGATGAGTTTTTTGAGATCTTCTTTTGAAGTTGTACACGAGACGGCCAGTACGAGCGCGCCGATGACGAATGCAAATCTTTTCATGCGAATCCTTTCTGAGAGTTAATGAGAACTATGGTAAGGCCACACCGGATGGATTTCAACCTTTGGGCTTGTCTTTGACGAGATTATTCTCGAGGTAGTCGAGGTATTTATTGAGCTTGCGCGTGTTGTCTCGGATGTAGAGGTAACCAACAAGGTGAACCCGACTGAAGTAGTTCCCCTTCATGAAGGAGCGCATGGTAGAAAAAATCCCGAACGCCGCACCTGAAACCATTCCATATAAATGAAGGCCGAGAAGGATGTAGAACACTGAAGTCAGAGTGACTGTCATATAGACGAGTTCATCGAGAACAAAGTTCTGATTGGTGAAATATTTGGTCACTGCACTTGGATTTTTCAGCGTGCGAAGGGCAAGCTCAGTCATATCACGATAGAGAATCGAAGAGTTCTCAATGATGAAGACAGAAGAAATGATACTGATAAAAACCAGAAGGATGGAAAAGTGAAGAAGGAACACGAGGTCCAGCTCCGGACGATGAATCCTTGAATACTGAGGCGGGATACTGTTGGAAGTAATCTCACCCTTTCTTCTCGACTCACGCAGGAATTCGAAAAAGTACTCTGAAAAACGAGTGAGAAGTTTGTAATTGGAGAACTCATCCGTCTTATAGACGGTGTTGGGATTTTCCAGGACCTTCTCGCAGTATTCGCCGATCACGCGAAACGGGCGAAGAATCAACCAGCCTACATACGTACCGATGAAGAAGAGAAACACATGGCACACGAAAAGCATCGGCAGGTTATCGAACACCTCGCCGGTGATGTAATCGAAGAAAACAGTTTCATCTTCGATCGGAAAACCCTGAGCAGTGAAGAAGGCATAGTTCAGGCGACTCACCTGAAAAAGAAAATAGTAAATCGTCATGGAGATAAAGAGCGAGATACCGGAAACTTTTAAACCCACGAACATAATGAAGCGGGTTTCGTCGTTCTTAAACAGACGACGGACCTCATGCGGCCTCAGTAGATCCATGATTTTTTTCATACGATTTATCATAAGCTTAACTCTAAACCTTTAGAACTAGGCAGAAATCTTCCGGCAAACTTTCCGGAACCCGACTAAAGTCGTTGCTCTAAATCTTTTTGCTAAAGTTCCGGGCATTGATCATCCGATAGGAGGCTAGAATCGTCCTAAGACGAAGGAGTTTTTCATGAAACCGGTGTCGATGATTGTGTTCCTCCTCCTCCTGGCCCTCGTGGGTTGCGGTAAGGACAACAAGTCCGGCAAAAACAATAACGGCTACTACGGGTTTAACCAGCTCGGTACGGGATTCAGTCCTTACGGTGGTTCTTCCTTCCAGTACGGCAATTATTCTGTGAGCCAGGTTGTGAATGAGAACCCATGTATCGGCGGATATCCGAACACTGCTCGTATGGCAGGGTCAATTGGAGCTCCAGTAAACACAGTGATCGCTCCAGGCGATTTCTATGTGGGTGTGACTTCTTACGGTGACGTTGCTGTGATCGGTGGTACTCCACAAGGTCCGATGATGCAGTATTATCTCTGTCCAAGATCGATGATGTCTCAGCCGGCGCAGCCTGCTTACAACGTCAGCCTCTTCCCATACACCAACTGCGGCTTCAAGCAGATGAACGCCAGCCTTCGTCTTGCTGACGGAAGCATCGCCAACTTCCGCATGATGGACTACGGTAACTCAGCTGGTGCGAAGTTCTCTTACTGTCGCTAATTGAATAGAAATAAAAAAAAAGGCTCCTTCGGGAGCCTTTTTTTTTTACTTTTTATCTAAGTAAGACTGAACTCCCGCTGCAATCGCACGCGCCAGTTCACCAAGATATTTTTCCTGATTGATGGTGTGAAGCTCACCGGGATTGGAAACAAATCCCGCTTCCACTAAAAGTCCCGGGCGCTTTGAGAGAGCGAGGACATAAAAAAGTCCTGGCTTGATTCCACGATCCTGAATCTTGAATT
>JBJMLZ010000281.1:0-2451 GCA_045805035.1 Bacteriovoracaceae bacterium | reverse complement strand
CATGATCCTCGCCATGAAACTTGATCCGTCCGAGGTCATGATTTATCCGGTAGAGAAGACAGATGAAACGGATCTATCCGGCGAAGTCGTTCGCATTGCCCTCTATCTCAATCCGGAAGTGATGATCACTTTGGGAGCGAAGGCGACACAGAAAATACTCAAGTCAAATGATCGGCTATCACTCATTCATGGCCAGTTTTTCGAGCGCAAGGTGGAAAATCAGGGCGTGCTTCAGATCGTCCCTCTCTATCATCCGTCTATCTTAGAGACCAATGTCTCTATGAAGAAGACCACCTGGACGGACATGCAAAAAATCATGAAGCATCTGAAAAAAATCTAGGATAAGATGTTTTTGGGTCAACTTCTCATTTCCAGGGATTCGGGAATCGGATGCGAAAGACAGGATGTTTTCTTCTCTCCTTATTGTGGGTGCCGTGGGCATTTTCTGCTGTTCCTACAGTTAAAGTCCTGATCGCCAAGTCACTTAAACAAGTCACTCTCGAAGGCACCGATCTCCAGAAAACCATGCACACGCAGAAACGCTCGGAAAGTTATCAGGGAAGAAAGCAAATTTCTTTTAACTGTGCCCCGGGAAGATCTGCCTACCATCGCGCCAGAAATCCCATTCTCGTTGCTTCACTTCGTTCTCCGACTGGTCTCATTTCGTGGGGAAAAAATAAGTATCAGGGTGAACTCCAGCTTCTCACGACCCCCGGAAATGAATCCTGTGATCTTGTGAATGATATTCCGCTTGAGGCCTACCTTCGCACACTTCTTGCCAAAGAAATGAATGGCACCTGGCCTCTCGAGGCTTTGAAAGCGCAGGCAGTGGCGGCGCGAACGTATGCTTACGATCGGGTCCTGAAATCCCAGCAAGGGATTGTAGATGAGAAAAAACTTTATCACCTCGAGTCTTCGGAAAGAGATCAGGTTTCGGGATCCTTCTTTGATGTGACCGAAAAAACTCTTCGCGCTTCCCGTGAAACGGAAGGTGAAATTCTCGTTGGCCCATCGGGGAGAGTTTCACCGGCATTCTTTCACTCCAAGTGCGGCGGCAAGACCCTTCGTCCGGATCAGGTATGGAGTGGAGTTGAAGAAGGCTACCGCTCAGTAAATTGTACTTTCTGCCAGAAAACCGGCATGAAAGACTGGCAACAGAAAATCAGAAACGGAAAAATTACGACGATGATCGATCAGGTGCTTCGCCGTTATTATTCTGAACAGCTTGAGTCCAATGACATCAGAATCATGCAGGACTCGCTTTCTAATTCTGAGCTCCGTTTTTACGCCGGCGATCGTCTGCATATCGTGAAGAAGTCTTATCTCAGAAATCTCGCCGGCCGCGAGCTTCTCCCTTCGAACTACTATGTCATGAACCAGCGAAACGGTGAGATCACGGTGGAAGGCCGCGGTTATGGTCACGGAGTTGGTCTTTGCCAGCTCGGCGCTCTGGAACTCGCTAAACGCGGATATGATTACCAGCAAATCCTCTCGTTCTATTTTCCACGTCACCGGATGAAGAAAGTTTACTGACATGAAGTGGTCTTTTTTCCTTCTTCTCTTTTGTTTTACAGCACAGGCGAAAGTTGTATTGATTGATCCCGGTCATGGCGGCGAAGAATCCGGCGCAGTCGGATATCTTGATGCCAGGAAATCGAGAAGGATTTACGAGAAGGATCTTTCGCTTCGTCTGGCGAAGAAAGTAAAAGATGAACTTTCAAAAACGTCGACTGCCTATCTCACCCGCAGCCTCGACCGCGCGGTGAGCCTTCAGGAGCGTGCGGATCTCGCGGACATGGTGAAGGCCGATCTCTTCTTATCGGTTCATTTCAACTCTTCTCCGAATGCTCAGGGCCACGGCTTTGAGCTTTATTATCTCGATAACAATTCCAACGCTGCTACCAGCAAAGTTGAGCGCACGGAAAACCTGAACCTGAAAGGGGAAGAGCTCATCGTGAACCAGATCCTGATTGATCTTGTGGTTCAGCAGACAGTGACTCATTCGAAGGAACTCGCTTCGCGCGTGCATGAAAAAATTAAACCCGTAGTGAAGCAATTCAAGATTCAGGATCGTGGAATCAAGCCAGGACTTTTTTATGTCCTCGCTCTCTCAAAGCGCCCGGGACTTTTAGTGGAAGCGGGATTTGTTTCCAATCCCGGTGAGCTTCACACCATCAATCAGGAAAAATATCTTGGTGAACTGGCGCGTGCGATTGCAGCGGGAATTCAGTCTTACTTAGATAGAAAGTAAAAAAAAAGGCTCCCGAAGGAGCCTTTCATTTTTTTTATTTCTATTCAATTAGCGACAGTAAGAGAACTTAGCACCAGCTGAGTTACCGTAGTCCATCATGCGGAAGTTCGCGATGCTTCCGTCAGCAAGACGAAGGCTGGCGTTCATCTGCTTGAAGCCGCAGTTGGTGTATGGGAAGAGGCTGACGTTGTAAGCAGGCT
>JBJMLZ010000280.1:0-11831 GCA_045805035.1 Bacteriovoracaceae bacterium | reverse complement strand
TACCATATCCGTTCCACAAAATTTCTTCCCACGAACACTCAATCACCTCCGGCAGGAAGGCCGAATTAGACTGTTCGAGGGCAGAAATGAGGAGGGATTTCAATCTTTCAATTTCGGGAACCTTTATCTGAGAAAAGCGTGCGCGAACGAGATAGATTTTCCGGAAACCAAGCTCGACTGCTTCCTTCAGACTAAGCTCGAGAGCTTCTTTCTTGGGAATGCCAAGAATGAGATCAAATTGAAAGAAGCGGCGATGGTGCTTTTCTGTGAGTCTGGTCAGGCGGAGATTTTTTTTCGCCAGATCTGAAACCTTTGCGGTGACGGATAATCCTTTACCGTCGAGCAGAAGAATTTCTTCATTTTTTTCGATCCGTACAACATTGATGAGATGGTGAGCAATGTCTCCGCTTAATTCGTAGCTTTCATGTGACTCGAGATTTTCGAGAAATGCCGCTCTCATTTTTCTCTCCGGAAGAGAAGAGCTGACCAATCGCCTTTCGTGACTTCTTTCACAAACGTCATGTCTTTTTTGTATGACTCAATGATACCCGCGGCCTGATGTCGAAGAAGACCGGAAAGAATCAGTGATCCCCCCGGGGCAGTTCGAGAAATGAGAAAATCGCGCTCTTCCTTCAAAATATTTTCGAGGATATTGGCAAAAACGAGTTCATATTTTTCCTGCAGATAATTTCTCACCTGAGGAAGAAGGAGACGGAATTTTTTGTCCGCCAGATCGTTAATCTCGGCATTCTGTCGGCAATTCTCATTCGCCTCAACATCAATGTCGTAAAAATCCACTCGAACATCCGGGAAAAGCTTCAAGGCAGCAAGACCGAGGATCCCCGAGCCCGAACCGAAATCAAGTAAGTCTTTGACCGGATGATGAACGTCTTCCGTGAAAAGTTTCAGACACAAAAACGTTGTCTCGTGACTTCCAGTACCGAATCCCATTCCCGGATTGATGAAAATTCTTTCGCCGGAAGTGGTTTTGTAATCTTTTTCCCAGGAAGGAACGACGGTGAGTTTTTCATTTACCACGATTGGCGAGTAATGTTTTTTCCACTCAGCATTCCAGTCTTCGACTTCACGCTCTTCAATCTGCACTTCTCCCAGGACAGTTTTTTTGAGTTCTTGTTCAAAGCCTTTCGCGTTCGTTCCTTCTTCAAAGAAAAATCGCAAGGTCACTGGCCCGTTGCGGACCACGGCCTCCACTTCATCGAGGACTTCTTCGGGAAGATCACCGCCGGAATAAGAGCGCTCACCGAGAATGCGATCCACTTCCGGTTCATCCAGAGAAAATTCTTCAATGCCCATGGACTCGAAGCGCGAGACCGCGAGCTCTTCCAAAACAGGCCACTGTTCAGGCCTCATTTCGGCATGGAATAAGGTGACGATCCAGAATGTATTCATGCTCGCCCCTTATAACGTATTTAGAGGGTCTTGTGAGGATAAAAAATTTACAAATTGCCCGGAGTCTTTGACGAGGGTGGCGGCTTTTGTTAGAAGAATCTCCCATGCAGAAGATCTATCTCGTGGGAATCGCCGGTGGCTCGGGTTCTGGAAAAACGACCTTTGCCAAGAAAGTCATGAAGGGCATTAACAGTGCCCAGTCTCTTCTTCTCCACATGGATTCTTATTATTTGAACGAAGTTCCGCGGGACATTTATACCTCGAGCGGGAAACCAAATTTCGATCACCCGAATGCCTTTGACTGGAAACTTCTGCGCGAACACCTGCATCTCCTGAAGCAAGGACACGCGGTGGAAAGTCCGATTTATGATTTCGCCACTTCCTCGCGTACGGGTGAGAGTGAAACCATGGGGCCATGTAAAGTGGTTCTCTTTGAAGGGATCTTCACGCTCTACGATCAGAATATTCGCGACATGCTCGACATCAAATGCTTCCTGCACGTGGATTCGGATATCCGATTCACGCGTCGTCTTCACCGCGACGTGAAAGAGCGCGGTCGTTCACTCGAATCCGTCATCTCGCAGTACTACGACACTGTAAGACCAATGTATCAAAAATACCTCGACCCTCAACGTCAGTATGCTGACTTCACGGTGGGAGAAGAGACCGATGTTGCCTCCCTCATCCTCTCTGCTAGAATCAAAGAACTTCTGGTGAAGGAATCTCACGCCGAAGCAACAAGGGCGATCTAGTTTTGAAGAACAAATATTTTTCCGTGATGCCATTGGGTGGAGTTGAAGAAATCGGCTCTAACATGACTCTCATTCGCACCAAGAACGAAGACATCATTATTGATTGCGGCATGCTTTTTCCCTATGAAGAATGCTTCGACATCAATTACCTCGTTCCGGATTTTTCTACTCTTGATCCGGAAAGAATCAAGTCCATTATCATCACGCATGGACATGAAGATCATATTGGCGGGCTGGGCCAGCTCCTTCAGGCCTTTCCGCATCTCACGGTTTACGCCACGAACTTCACGCTTCACTTGATTCAGAAAAAGCTCGAAGAGTTTCCGGTGAAACTCAAATACCAGATCTACAAAACCACCGGGGATCTGGAATTTGATGAAGTGGACATCAGTCCGGTGCACGTGAATCACTCGATTCCTGAAACCTGCGGGATGATTGTGCGCTCGAAGGATCGTAAATGGGGCGCGCTTTATATTTCTGACTTCAAAGTAGACTTATCATCGAAACACGAGCCGCCGATGGACTTCCCTCGGATCAAGCAGAAACTCGGCGAATGTGAGCAGACTGCTTTCTTCATGGATTCTACGAATGTGATCTATGACGGAAAAACCACTTCCGAAGAAGAATTGAAAACCGATCTCAAGACTCTCCTCGATCGTCCGGAAGACCGGATCTTTCTCACTCTCTTTGCATCGAACGTTCATCGCATGAACACCATCGCGAAGATGGCAAAGGACTCCGGCAGAAAAATTGTGATCATGGGCCGCTCAATCAAGACCTATATGGAAGCGGCCTTTGAAACCGGTCACTCTTCAGTCAGCCCTGATGAATTCAACGATCCTTCTCAGGTGAAAAACGAGAAAGGAAGAATGCTCATCTTCCTTTCCGGATGTCAGGGAGATTTTCTTTCTGCCCTTCGGAGATTCAGTTACGGAGAAGATGGAACATTTAAACCGGCCCCGCGTGACCTCGTCGTCTTCAGTTCGAAAGTGATTCCCGGAAATGAGAAAAAGATTTATCGTATTTACAATAAGCTCACGGAGTTTGGGGCCGAGGTCATCACCGCCAGTGACTACCTCATTCATGCTTCAGGCCATCCCGGAAAAGAAGATCTTCAGACTCTCCTGAAGGAATTTTCGCCGGATTACTATTTTCCGATTCATGGTGAATCCTACATGCTGAAAAAGCATCGCGAATGGATCGAGACGAATTATCCGGAAATAAATACGTCAGTTTTCTACAATTATCAGGAAGTCATCTTCGGGGATGACGGTATCAAAATTCAGAAACATGAGCATAAAGATCCGCGCTTGATTCACGGGAAAAACCTGGAGATTGAGCGCACTCAGATTTCCCAGCGTCGTAAGATGGCCACTCAGGGTGCAGTGTTCATCACTTATCACAAGAACTCAGGGCATTTGCAGCTCACAAATATCGGTCTTCCGCTCATTGCTGAAGAGTGGAAGGAAAACCTGATAAAGAAGCTCCTCCAACAGATCAGGAATGATCTTTCGAATCGGGATGAGACTTATTTCAAAGACCAGCTTAAAATATCTACAAGGCAGTTTTATAACAACTTCCTGGGGTACAAGCCGGTGACTGAAGTTCACCTCAACTGAACATGGACAACCTGACTCTCACTCTCATCCTGGTCACCAATTTTCTTCTGGTGCTCGTTCTCGGAGCGTTCGGTTTTCTTATTTATCGCTTGATCAAAGACCAGAAGAAAAACTCGGCAGCTCCTTCTGAAGAATCGCCTCAGGCCAATTACCATCCCGCAATCCTTGAGCGCCTGAAAGAAGCGCAGAAATTAAAAGCAAAACGAGCGGATCTCTTTTGTCCTAACCATCCGGATGAACCCGGCGAAGTGATGTGTGGAATTTGCGACAAGCTCTACTGCCAGAACTGTATCAAGCCTTTTAAGTCTCTCCATTTTTGTCGTGAGCATCTACCGCTGGTGATGAATTACCAATGGGATGAAGTGATGACGGTGAAAACATCTACCGAAGATCCTGAGCATGGAGTGCGTATTTATCAGACGAAAAAAGAGATTTTTGAAAAGGAAGAGCTTCCGACCTACATTGAGACTCATTACAAGATCAACATTGATCAGGACCACATTGAAACATATCTTGTGGTCTTTGCCATGAAAGAGCAGCTGGAGAAGATTCGCCAGAAGTTCTCCGCTACTGCTCCTTAAATTTTCGTAGCAAATTGTCTTCGATCTTTGTTTCAAGAAGCTTGAGACGGGGAATTGCGTGTCCCATGGGCTTTTTCTCAATGATCATTGCACCGGAAACTGAGCCGTCAGTAATATACAGACCAGGAATGGCCTTGAGCCACTCGGCGAATTGCTGTTCGTTCACAAAGGTTGATTCTGGTTTGATAAATACAAAAATTTTCCCTTCGGGTTTCAGCCACAAAAGATATCTTTTCAATAAATAATCCGGTTGTTCACAATATTGGAGGCCACCTCCAACATCAGTGATGATGTCGCAGGGGCGAACCATATCCTGAGTGAGATCTTCGAGGTAATTCACGATCGTTTTATGCGTGGGTGAGGAAATCTTCTCCGACATCTTGAGAGAAACTGCGGTCGTGAAAATGTCTTTTTTGGAAGTCGCGAGGAGAAACTCTTGGATCGCTCTTCCTTGCCCGGCGCCTGCATCCAGCCAATGATGCATCCCCTTCAGGGCCTTCAGGGCCTCTGCGAAGGGAAAGCCAAAGAGCTCAATATAATCGTTAAGCCCACGGTTATCTGGGAACTGATGATCTTCGAGAATTTTTCGGATGTTTGAATCTTTGATTTTCATCAAAATAAAAAAGGCCCCTTTCGGGGCCTTTCGTTTCACTTAGATTTGAGAATCAGGGTGACGCTCGTTCTTCTTCATGAACGAAGGAGTATCAAACTCATCTTCGTCGAAGTTAAAGAAGCCAAGCTTCTCGGCGATCGACTTGATACGGCCATCACGATTTGGATTTGCAGCAGGAGCTTCCGGTCTCATTTCCATTTCGTTGTGAGTGTATTCAGTTCTTTCAATTGCCGGCGAACGCGTCATTGTCTGCGCTGGAGCTTCATATGACTTCTGAGATTCGTAGCGGGAAGCTGCGGTCTGAAGTTTCTCTGCCCAGTTGATCTTCGGCTTCGTTGCTGTTTCTTCACGATCAAAGGCAAAACCGATTTCTTCTTTCACAGCATAGTCGGTGTTTGGAGTTGATGCGATGACCGGAGCTTCAACCGGAAGTTCCATTTTCGGAGCAACTGGTGTGGCCATTGGAGTTGCTGTCACCGTCGGACGAATTGTTTCCATCACCGGAGTTGGCTCAGTCATCACTGGACGAGCAGCATATCCATTATTTGTAGTCGCGGTGTAAGACTTCGCATTACGAAGGCCGGTCGCGATAACAGTGATCTTAACGTTCTCACCCATGTTCTCATCGATAACTGTGCCGAAGATGATTTCTGCATCTTCATCCGCAGCTTCCATAATGAGAGACACCGCTGAGTTTGTTTCGTTGAGGCTGAGAGACTTGTTACCTGTGATATTGATGATGATGCCAGTAGCACCTTCAATCGATACGTCCTCAAGAAGTGGAGAGCTGATCGCAGCTTTCGCAGCTTTGAGAGCGCGCTCAGCACCAGTTGCGATACCGGTTCCCATGAGAGAAAGACCTTTGTCTTTCATCACTGTTGATACGTCAGCGAAGTCAGCGTTGATGAGACCAGTGTTATTGATGAGATCAGAAATACCCTGAACCGCGTTCAGAAGAACTTCATCAGCAGCACGGAATGTATCAATGAGTGAAAGATTTTCTCCGGCGAGAGTGAGAAGGCGCTGGTTAGGAATGCAGATGAGAGCATCAACACATTCTTCGAGTGAGCGAATTCCTTCTTCTGCCTGACGAGCGCGCTTCTTCCCTTCAAAGGAGAATGGCTTAGTCACAACACCAACCGTGAGTGCACCCATTTCGCGAGCGAGCTTTGCAATCACCGGAGCTGCACCTGTACCAGTACCGCCACCCATGCCTGCAGTAACAAACACCATGTCGGCGCCGCTAATGACTTCAGAAAGTTTTTCATAATCTTCGATCGCAGATTTGCGGCCGACTTCAGGATTAGCACCAGCACCCAGACCCTTCGTGACGTTTCCGCCGAGCTGGATCTTCGTGCCTGCCATTGAAGCAGCAAGAGCTTGTGAGTCCGTATTCGCAACGATGTATTCAACACCAGTGAGTCCGGAACGGATCATGGTATTTACGGCATTACAACCGCCCCCACCAACTCCAATAACTTTAATTTTGGCGCCAAGGGGAAGATTGGCATTATCGGCGATATCGAACATAGGATTCCTCCGTATTAAAAAATCTCTTTAAATACATTCTTCAATGACTTACCCAGTTTGTCGAACATATCTGTTTCGTCTTTCTGGTTTTCTTCGCGGGTTGCTGCTTCTGATTCGTGACGGGATTCCTGGAGGAGTCCAAGCACGGTGGAAAACTTCGGATGTTGCATGGTTGTGGTCATGCCACCGAATGCATTCGGATAACCGATCTTCACTGGTTTCTCTAAATAATATTCAGCAAGCTCAGCAAGGTTACGAATCAGGGCGCCTCCACCAGTGAGGACGAATCCTCCGGTGATCTCGTTCTGCAAATTCTTTTCCACAATCACTTCGCGGATAACCTGGAAGAGTTCTTCCGCACGCGCGCCAAGGATTTCAGCAACAAACGAAAGTGGAACTTCTCTTGGCTTAGTGCCAGAAAGTCCCTGTACGGTGATGTAGGCATTCGGATCCTGGGCCTCTTTTAGCACCGTCCCCTGGTTCAACTTGATCTTTTCTGCTTCGTTATGGGGGATCTTTAAAGCGACTGCGAGGTCATTCGTAAAATGATTTCCTCCGAGAGGAATAATTTGCGAATGGAGGAGGCTCCCTTCCTTCCAGACCGCAATATCAGTTGTGCCACCACCGATATCGATAAGGACAACACCGAGTTCTCTTTCTTCCGCAGTCAAAACTGAGCGTGAAGAAGCTAGCGGCTGAAGAATAACTGAGTTGGCAGTGAGGCCCGCTTGCTCCACACATTTTACGAGATTGTGAATGAGAGGAGTCTTGCCAGTCACGATGTGAACATTCACTTCCAGACGTGAACCGCACATGCCCACGGGATTTTTAATTCCCGGAGTGTTGTCGACTTTAAAGTCCTGAGGAATGACGTGAAGGATCTCGCGATCAGATGGAATCAAAACTGCTTTCGCGGCTTCGATCACACGATCAACATCGGCTTGAGTAATTTCTTTATTCTTCACCGGAACAACACCGGAAGAGTTGAAGCAGAAAATGTGATTGCCTGCAATTCCTACCGTCGCAGAATCAAGTTCATCGATTCCCGCCATGAGTTTTGCTTCTTCAATTGAGTTGCGAATACTTTCTACGGTCTTCTCGATGTTCACCACCGAGCCTTTCTTCAAACCGTTACTCGGATGTGAGCCGACGCCAAGAATGTCTAAACCTTTGGGAGTTTTTTGCGCGATGAGAGTGCAGACCTTCGTGGTCCCGATGTCCAAAGCGACGATTACACTTTTGGTTGTCATGAGATTCCCTTCTCAAAAAACAGCAGAATCATTCCGCTGAAAAATACGGGGCCTATGGCCCTGATTTCATTCTAAATTTTATCCGAAAACTTGACAACAACCTTCTTGGCATTCACGAGGTTAATGCTTGAAGGATAACGTTTGCTCTCTTTCACGAAACCAACCACCTTCGTGAGCTTGGTCAGCTTTTCTTCCCAGAGATCAGCACCCATGAAAACACTCGTGGCCTTCCCGCCGAGTGAACAAACAATCGTGAGTTCGTTGCTCTTCGAGAGAAACATTTCGGAAATGGTCCTACGAAGATCGCTGTCCATCGCTTTGATAAAACGGGCCAAAGTCGTAGGGGCATCACTTTCAATCTGATCCATGGTGAGTGCAAGAAGCGGAAGATTGTGAGTGAGTTTCTTTTCCGACTTCATCAGATTCTCATACTGAGGTTCGTAGAGGCGAGAGTTTGCCCCGAGGATCGCGGAGTAATGTTCTTCGCCGTTTGATTTATAAACCTGAACTTTTGCCAGAGGCTCCGGACAATTCAGGCGAATTCTCAAAGTCTTGATCACCGGATTATAGGAAATGCGATAATCCGAGAGGAAAAATTTCTCGTCGAGCTTTTCCTTCAGGATTCTTTCCTTCACTTCCTTCAGAGAGTGATTCTTCTCAAACTCTTTCATGACGAGAATGCCGAACATACCGGAAGACTTCGAAGGACACTCTCCCACGTATGTTCTGTAATTCACGTCTTTCTGGGTGAAGGACTCGGGTTTAGCAGCGAGAACGCTTGCCGGAATCAGGAATGATACCAAAATGATTGACCACATGGATTAATGATAGGGGATTTTCACTTCCAGTTCAAACTCAATTCCATACCAGACATCCATCTCATGTCGAATGATCGAAAGAAGAGATGAGAACTGATCCCAATCTGCCTTGCCCATGTTCTCCATGAAGTTTCCGTGTTTCGGACTGATCCGCAGATCTCCAATGCGAAGATCTTTGAGTCCGAGAGAATCAATCAGCTTTCCCGCAGGCATTTGCGGACGTGGATTTTTAAAAACACAGCCGCAGTTTCGGGTCGCGAGCGGCTGAGTGTTCTTCCGGTATTCCAGGTAATCTTTAATCTTTTGAGTGATATTCGGATCAGTTCCGTGGTGGGAGATCACCGCACTGACAATGACTTCACCGGGACGGACGAAATGGTTCTTCCGATACGAGAAACTTTTCTCGGTGATATTTTCAGTCCGGAATTCCCCTTCCGGTGTGGCGAGAGTCACTTTTTTAATGAGCTTTCCGATTTCGCCAAGATTGGTTCCCGCGTTCATGTAGATCGCGCCACCGAGGCTCGCGGGAATCCCGGTGAAAACTTCCCAACCTTTGAGACCAAATTTCAGAGCAAGACCAGTGAGCTGATTGAGACTCACGGAGGCAGGCAATTCATATTCAGAATGCAGTACATCCGGAAGAATGTGAGGCATTTTCAAATGAATCACGACGCCGGGAATTTCGGAAGGCAGAAGCTGGTTGGCCCCCCAACCCAGAATAAGATAAGCAGTGCCATTTTTATTTAAAAGAGGAAGAAGCTCTTTCAATGCTTCCGTTTCCAGAACTTCAACCAGGGTTCCGTGCGATTGCAGTCTCATCGTGGTGAAAGTCGTGAGATCGCAATTCTCTTTGACTTCAATTCCTTTGATGTCGGAGAGATTCATAAATTTTTCACCAATTCGCGGGCCTTCTTGGAAATCGCTCCCGCCCCAAGCGTGAGAAAAATTCCTTCTCGGGACTTCCTTTCCGCAAGAAGTGTTTTCATCTCGTCGAGACTTTTCACAAACTGCGCAGGAATGCCTTTCTTCCTCATCTCTTCGACCAGCTTCTCGGAAGTAATGCCATCGATTGGCGCTTCACTGGCGGCATAGATGGGAGAAATGAAAAGCTCGTCCGCTCCCGTGAAGCATGCCTGAAACTCTTTCCAGAAATTCTGCGTGCGCGTGAAACGATGTGGTTCAAACACGACAGTAAGTTTTCTCTGGTCAACACTCTTGAGCGCCTTAATCGTCGCCGCCACTTCCGTCGGATGATGGCCATAATCATCGATCACGAGAAACTTCTCTTTCTCATAAATTTTTTCGAGTCGCCTTCCCACACCTTTGAAATTCAGAAGGCCGCTTCTGATAATTTCCCAATCAATTCCTGCTTCGTGAGAAATAGCAATCGCGGCAAGAGTATTGGAAACATTGTGAGCGCCGATGAGATGCGTTCGAAAATCACCCATGGGTTTTCCCTCATGGCGAAGTTCAAACTTTGTTCCGGTAGCAGAGCTTGTGATGTCTCTTGCAATGTAATCAGCATCTGGACTCACTCCGTACCAGACGAGGGGGCGCTTCACTCTTTCTCTGATGGCCCTCGAAGCTACATCATCCGCATTCAGCACTGCTCTTCCGTTAAAAGGAAGCTTATTCACAAATTCAACGAAAGCATCCACGATCTTCTCGCGTGTGCCGTAGTGATCAAGGTGATCATCATCAATATTCGTTACTGCTGCCATGATGGGACTCAGTTGCAAAAAACTTCCGTCGGATTCATCGGCTTCCGCAATGAGATATTTCCCCTCGCCTTTTCTGGCGTTACCCCCGAGATTACTCACAATGCCGCCAATAATATGAGTGGCATCGAGTTTTGCTTCCTGAAAAATCGTGGCGATCAAACTCGTTGTGGTGGTTTTTCCATGAGAACCCGCGACTGCAATTCCTAGTTTTAACCGCATCAGCTCAGCGAGCATTTCTGCTCTTCGGATCATAGGGATGTGAAGTTCAAGCGCACGCTGACATTCGGGATTTTTTCCATCAATTGCGGAACTGTAAACGACAAGATCTACGCCATCGACCTGATGAGCAGCATGGCCTTTGTAAATGACTGCACCTTTTTTCTGGAGATTGTCTGTGACCGGGGATGTGTTGAGATCAGAGCCAGTCACCTTGTAGCCAAGATCAAGCAGGATCTCAGCGATGCCGCTCATCCCGATACCACCGATACCGATGAAATGAAGTTTTGTGGAATTAAGCGGTCCCAACATAGGCCCGAATCTCCTTCAGGACCTGGTCGCAGGTGGTGTTTCCCGCCCCAGGAGCCTTAGTCAGTCTAAGCTGACCGGCATGGGCTTGTCTCAGGAATTCCGTCACTCTCTTCACAGCGTCAGCGTGTGCAATCTTCGGATCAAGGACTTCTACAGAGTAGTCCGCCTCTTTTCTGAAGATTTCCGCATTGAACCATTGATGATTGTCCGTCGCCTGAGGAAAAGGAATGATGAGCACGGGTTTTTTTATGATCGCAAGTTCCGAAACCGTTGAAGCTCCCGAGCGCGCGATGATGACATCACACCACTCGTATTCTTTTTGCATGTGATCGATGTAAGACATCGCGTGGTAATCAATCTTTGTTTCCATCACCGGAATTTTCTGATCTCCACCGATCTGGTGATGAATAGAGAGTTCAGTGAACGGAGGATCCTTCACAATGTCGTAGATGATATTGTTAATCTGAGAAGCTCCAAGACTTCCCCCAAACACCAGCACTTTAAGAGGTCCTTCACGTTTCTTCATCGGTACAGGTTGAATGGATTTGCGTGTGGGATTTCCCACAACACGAACTTTCTCTTTGAGTTTTTCCGAAAGACCCTGCGTCTCCGTGAAATGCACAAAGATCCGTGATGAAATCCAGCCAAGAATTTTATTCGTGAGACCCATGACTGCATTTTGCTCAATAATAAAGACCGGAATTCCCTGCATGTATCCCGCAAGTAATGTAGGGCCACAAACGTATCCACCGGCACCCACAATAAACTCCGGACGCTTCTTCATGTACGAGAAAAAGATCGACAGGAAACTCACGAGATTCATGGCGATGTTCTTCAACAATGTCATCGGATTATTGGTGCGAAGAGGTTTCGAATCCAGGTTGCGGACGTTTTCTCCCGCAAACAATTTGTAATCAAGAGCGCGTTTACCTGTGAGATATTGAATCTCATAGCCCTGATCTTTCAGCGCTTCGCCGACTGCCAGTGCTGCATTGATGTGTCCGCCGGT
>JBJMLZ010000279.1:0-4458 GCA_045805035.1 Bacteriovoracaceae bacterium | reverse complement strand
CAGCGACAGAGACAAGTGTGAGTGCCAAAGAAAAAAACGCAAATTGAGTTTTCATAGCATTCCCTCTCAGGATGGAGATCTGTTTAAGTGGGATGCTTATATAGCAAAACCGGCCAAGAAACCCGAACAGTGTAAAAAGTATCAATGCGTTCGGGACTCAATCAATCCTTATATTCTCAGGTAATCGTGGGTGTTTAATAGTTTCTTCAATCAAACCGGATATGGGTTAAAATAGCATAATATGAAGAAACGTAAGGTAGTGCTTGTCGGAATAGCTGGCTCACACAAAGCTTTCTCACTATCTCTTTATAATCTGAAATCTTTTGCCTTTGCCCGCACTGATCTTAAAAACAACTGGGACATTGAAGTTGTGCAATTGCCTCTCATCACGGATCCAGATCCGACTGAAGTGAGTGAGCTGGCATCGAAAATTCTTGAACAGCGTCCGGAGCTCGTTGGCCTTTCTTGTTACATCTGGAACATCCAATTCTTTGCGGAGCTGGGAAAAATTCTCCGCAAAAAAGATCCTGCGATAAAACTCCTTTACGGTGGTCCGGAGATGGCCAGAGACTGGGTTGTCGAGGGACGCTTTGATGACTATGCCATGGATTTTTGTGTTTCCGGGGAAGGCGAACTTACGTTTACTGAAGTTCTTTCCGAGTTACAGGCAACGGTTCCTGATTTCGGTAAAATCCACGGGCTCTCTTTCAGGCAAAGTGATTCGGAAAAGTTTCAGGTGAATCCGAAGCGTACGGCCTTTAAAAATCTGATGGAAGTCCCCTCGCCTTACCTGAACGGCATCGTTGATGATGAACTTTTCTCCCGTGAAAATCTCGAGGCGAATCTCGAAACCCAGCGCGGGTGCACTCTCCGTTGTTCCTACTGCATCTATCACAAAGACATGGATAAAATTGCATACAGTCAGATCGAGCGAACTTTAGAAGAAGTGTCTTACGTCACTTCCCGTGGAGTGAAGTCGATTCGTTTTGTGGATGCAAACTTCAGCTCAGACCTTAATCACGCCAAAACAATCATGCGTGGACTGATTGAGAGGAAAATCGAATCGAAGCTCATGTTCGAACTCATACCTGGTTTCATCGACGAAGAACTCGCGAGGCTCTTTGACTCTTACAATCGCCTTCATGACAGGAATGAAATTACTCTTGGAGTGGGAGTTCAGACGATTCATCTTCCGAGTCTTCAGCTCATTCGTCGGGCGATCAGCATGGACCGCTTTGAAACAACTTTCTCACTTCTGCAGAAATACCAGATCTACGCCAAGATCGATCTCATCATCGGCATGCCTGGTGAGAGCATTGTAGAGATTGAAAAGACTCTTGAATATTTCATGGATAAGCTGAAAGGCAGCCATTCACATTTACTGTGCTGCCATCTCATGCGTGGACTTCCGGGAACTGAGCTTCTCGAGATTGCCCGAAAACATCAGATGGAATTCTCTTCACGTTATGATCCTCACGAATTCTACGAGTCACCGGACCTGCCACGAAAAGATCTGGTGAAAACTCTCCGCCGGACAGCGCTCATCTTCCGGCTGGTCAATCACTCCGGATGGGCCGACCGGGAATTTATTTTTGAGAACTCAGGCCAGCTGACGAACATTCATGACGCCTACTACGCCACTCGCGATCGCCTTAAGTTGTCTAACCTTCAACTCATCGATCGGATGACAGAAGCTCTCCTGAAGGAACTTCCTCCGTCATCTTATTTTGTTCAGGAAGATTTTCCACATGCAGAGACCTGGTGGTGGACCAGATCGAAATGGGAAATTGATCACGACTGGATCATGAATTTCTTCGGCCGGCAGTGATCAGGGCAGATCAATGAGTTCGAGGAGCTGTCCGTTCCTGAGATAAACAAAGCAAACCTTCGACTGAAAATACTCCGAGAAAATGGGTGGCCTTACCAGGATCCCATCATGCTTCTGGAGAAAACTTTCCAGGTTGAATGACTTGGGGTGTGTGATCACATAACCCATGTGATAAATCTTTTCATTTTTTTCGAGATAAGGATTTAAGGTCTCCGACAGGGCCAGATTTTCCAGTAACTCCAGGCGTGGTCCGGCACCTTCGAGAAAATGGCCACCTACTCCCTGGGAAGTTTCCCGAAATCTTTTTCCGACAACGTGGTACCCAAGCCGCGTGTAGAAAGCAACATCGTCATCTACCGATTTGCAAGCGAGCCCCAGATGGTGAAACGTCAGCTGATCAGAAATCATTCACTTCTTCCTTGAATGGATGGCCTCTACGAAATCTTTCACTTGCTTGAAGTTCACAAGATCGAGAGTGGAAAACTTCATGGAGAATCTTTTTTCAATCCCCACCACCAGATGAATGAGCTTTAAAGAATCCATCCCGGGAAGATGCTTCAGGATATCCTCCGGAGCGATTTTGAGATCCTTGCGTTTAAGCGTCTCCTGGAACACGATCTCTAGTTCAGGCAGAATTTCTTTTTCCATAGATCCTCATTGATTTCATCAACTGGTTTCAGTGCAAAGGAGAGCGAAGGCGCGTACGGAAGTTCGAGTTCCCAGTATTCAGGCATCGTGACGTGGGAACGGTGAAATCCATTGGCCTCATAGAATTGCCGGGCCATCAGGTTTCTTTCATTGGGTACAATCCGGCCTCTGAGTTTCTTGCATCCGCTGACCTGGGCACGATCTGAGAGCCAGCGAAGAATGGATTGCTCAAGGTTCCTGGAGAAGGCCCGGCAGCTGAAAACCCAATCAGAAATCTCGAGCGTATTCTCTTCTCTTTCCAGAATCAGCGCGCTGATCATGCCGAGTTCACCCAACCTGTCACTCAAATCAAGGGTCACGATATGACTCTTTTGGGAAGCGAGAATACCCGATATCTCCTGCGGAGAATATCTTGCAGTCATCATATTAAATTGATTCGAACGCTGAAAGAGCTGAACCAAACGCGAGAGATCTTTCTCATCGGCAAGACGGATGATTCCCTTCATCTTGAGGTCACGCAGAAATTCTTCTGTTGACTGCCCTTCCCCTGATGCAGGTAATGGCGCTCGCTGCGAGTTTCTGAGTTTGTCTTCTTTCGTGATTGTTTTTTCCGGAAAGAGATTCAGCTCACTCAGAACTCTGATTGTGTGCGAAGAATCAGCAGATATTTCAGGAACAATCACTTCCGGCAACTCGCGACGAATGAATTCTCTTTCAAAGGCACTGTCATCAAGAAACAAAAGAGAATCAAGACCAATATTGAGCTCGCGGGCGATGTTTCTTATTCCTTCTGCCTTGTCCGTCCAGCTTACCTGAAAGGATGCGATGGCATTCTCTTTAAGCACCATTCCCGGATGTGACGTAAAAATCTTTTTAATATCATTTTTTTCGTTCTTACTGCAGACCGCGAGGAAGATCCCGCGACGGAAAAGCTCGGCGAGATAATACTGAAACTCGATACAAGCTTGTGACTCGGGATTTTCGGGACTCAGAATATTCTCTGCTCCCACTTCATCCACGATCTCGGGCCAGAGCACCTGATCAGCATCGAGCACGATGCATTTAATGATTTTCCCTTCCCGGGAAGCGATGATCGGCGAAATTGTGTGAGCGAGTTGCGGAAGCATCGTTGGCGAACATGGAAATTTTGAGATTAGCCACGACCGCTGGTCAAACCATTCTCTGCGGCCAAGGTCACCGGCAAGACGATCCACATCGACCATTGTCACGTTAGGATTCTGATTCGCGAGTGCGGAAAGTTGGTCATTGAATTTCATCACAAAGGAAGAAAAAGAATTTCTCTCGAGAGGAAGCACGAGACTCGACACTAAGAGCTGACTCTTCCCCAGGCGCTTGATCACCGTCTCAAGCTCAGTCCACATAGTTTCGTCGGACTGGTAATAACGAAGTTTCTGGTCCTGAGTTAAGGGAAACAGGATGACGTATTTAAGGCCAAGGGCCTCATGGGATTTTAAAAATTCTTCAGTCGGATGGAGATAGGATTCAAACGGAAACAAAAATATCCGGGCCTTGATCTTTTGCCGGGAGAAAAGGACCGTCAGCATGTGGGCCAGGGGCTCCATGCCGCCATTACTGATCAAACCGATTTTGATCTCATGAATGCCAGGATCGGTTGCAGGTTCCGCATTCATGAGTTCCAGGAAACTTTCCATGGAACTATTAAATCATCTGGTGCCTTAGATTACTATTCCCAGAGTGTTCCTCTCGGTCTTTCTTCTCCGCGTTTCATCACCTTCTTCCCTTTCTTTATAGTGAACGGGCCTCACTTTTTTGAGAATTTTTTTACGGCGACGATCTTCTCATCAACTTCCATCATTCCGACTGGGAATTGGGTGGGGCGAAGTTTTAAGATGTTTTTTTTCAGGCAAACCTCATTGTTTGGAGAAAAAAGCTGCTCAAGGATAGCAGGCGATATCATAAACGTGGCCCAATTAATTTTTTCCTCATAAAGTTCTCTAACT
>JBJMLZ010000278.1:0-4235 GCA_045805035.1 Bacteriovoracaceae bacterium | reverse complement strand
CACTCGCCATGGCCGCCTTTCTGATTGCTTCAGTACTATCCGGACAAACCAACTCAGTTCCGTGGTCAGCAGTTGCTTTGCTTTTCTTCAGTGGACTCGGGGGACTTTGCGGCGGCGATATTTTTTTATTCAAGGCCTACACAACACTTGGTGCAGGTCGCACGCTGGTCATGTTCAGCTTCGAACCGTTGTTCCTGGGACTCTACGGCTATTTTTTCCTTGGCCAGGTTTTTACCGCGAATCAGTTTCTCGCCGTCATGTGTATGGTGGTTTGCATTTACATCTTCATGCTCGAGCGAAACAGGCTTACCGGCGCGTGGGATTTTAAAAGTTTTGTCTGGGCCTTCACCGGAATTGTTCTTGATGCTGTCGGCGTGATGATGACCAGATCGGCCTACGAAATTTCTCCCGAGCTTGGGACTTTTGAAGTGAGTGTGATCCGTTGTGCCGGCGCTCTTCTTGGCTTTCTCATCGTGGCCCCGAAAATTTTTGCGACTTTTCCGCGTGATCTCTGGAAGCTTTCCGTGAGAGACAATATCGTGGTCATCGGCGCAAGCCTTGGAGGATGTTTTCTCTCTCTCACTTTGTATTTGGCGGCACTAAAATATGCTCACGTGGGAACACTCTCGGCGATCGCAATCACAGGACCTGTGTGGGTAGCGATGCTGGAGTCGATATATTACAAGCGTTTGCCGAATCGATACCTCGTGGGGGCCTTCGTTTTCTTCCTCATGGGGTTTTACCTCATGGTGATAGCCTAACTAAATAATATTCAACTAGCTAAAATCACTAGACTTTTTATGCCATCTTGTGCTAAATAAATTATACACTAGTGTAATAGCAATTGAGAGGATTCTTTTCCGTGGAATTAACAAAGCTTTTGAATGAGCGTGTACTCATTCTCGATGGTGCGATGGGCACCATGATTCAGAAATATCAACTTCAGGATAGTGACTATCGTGGCGAGCGCTTCAAGGATTGGAAACATCCGGTGAAGGGGAACAATGATCTCCTCGTCCTCACGAAGCCCAAGGTGATTGAAGAAATTCACAATAAGTATCTTGAAGCGGGTGCGGACATCATCGAAACCAATACATTCAGTGGCACGCGCATTTCGATGGCGGACTATCACATGGAAGAGCTCGTGCCTGAGCTCAACCTCACTGCCGCAAAGATCGCAAGAAAATGCGCGGATGAGTACACGAAGAAAAATCCAGCGAAGCCAAGATTTGTTGCAGGATCCATTGGACCGACAACAAAGACTGCGTCTCTCTCTCCGGATGTGAACAATCCTGGATTCCGCGCAGTGGATTTTGATGAGCTCGTGGCTAACTACTATGAGCAGACAAAATATCTCGCCGAAGGCGGCGTTGATATTCTCCTCGTCGAAACAGTTTTTGATACGCTTAACTGCAAGGCCGCACTCTTTGCCATTGCTGATTACTTTGAAAAAGAAAATAAGAAACCGCTTCCGGTGATGGTGTCAGGAACAATCACGGATGCTTCGGGAAGGACTCTTTCCGGTCAGACGATTGAAGCGTTTCTCTATTCCGTTTCTCACTATCCTCTTCTCTCCATTGGCATTAACTGCGCACTCGGTGCGGAACTCATGCGTCCGTACATCGAAGTGCTCGCAAAAGAATCGCCTTTTCATATTTCGGTTTACCCAAATGCAGGTCTTCCGAATGAATTCGGTCAATATGACGAAACTCCTGCACACATGGCGGGAACTCTCAATGAATGGTTTAAGAATGGCTGGGTGAACATTGTGGGCGGTTGTTGTGGAACAACCAATGATCATATCAAGGCGATCGCAGATACTGCCAAAACTGCCTTACCAAGAAAACTTCCTGCCATTGAACATGTGCCGAAATGGTCAGGGCTTGAGCCGCTGAAAATTTTCCCGGGTTCCAATTTCATCAACATTGGTGAGAGAACGAATCTCACCGGTTCGATCGCTTTCAAAAAACTTATCGTTGAGAAAAATTACGAAGAAGCTTTGAGAGTGGCACGCGAACAAGTGGAGAACGGGGCCCAGATCATCGACATCAATATGGATGAGGCGATGATTGATTCAGAAGCGGCAATGGTTCACTTCGTGAATCTTATCGCGAGTGAGCCGGACATCTGTAAAGTTCCACTCATGATCGATTCTTCCAAGTGGTCCGTGATTGAGGCGGGACTTAAGCGCATTCAGGGCAAAGCGATCGTAAATTCTATCTCCCTGAAAGAGGGCGAAGAAAAATTCATTGAACACGCTAAGCTCGTCAGAAAATATGGTGCCGCTTGTGTGGTCATGGCCTTTGATGAGAAAGGCCAGGCAGATAATCTTCCACGACGAATTGAAATCTGTACCCGCGCTTACAAAATCCTCACTGAGAAAGTGAAGTTCGCGCCGGAAGATATTATTTTTGATCCGAACATCCTGACCGTCGCGACAGGAATGGATGAGCACAATAACTACGCCATCGACTTCATCGAAGCGACGAAATGGATCAAGGCTAACCTCCCACACGCCAAGGTGAGCGGCGGGGTTTCCAATCTCTCCTTCTCATTCCGGGGAAATAATCCTGTCCGTGAGGCGATTCATTCGGCTTTCCTCTACCACGCCATCAAAGCGGGACTGGATATGGGGATCGTGAATGCCGGAGCACTTCCGGTTTACACTGATATTCCGAAAGAGCTCCTTGAGCACGTTGAGGATGTGATCTTCAATCGCCGTCCGGACGCAACAGAAAGAATGATCACTTTTGCGGAGACGGTGAAAAATAAAGGCAAGGTAGAGAAAAAAGACGATGAATGGCGCTCGCTTCCGGTGGAAAAGCGCCTGGAGTACGCTCTCGTGAAAGGCATCGTTGATCACATTGAAGCAGACACTGAAGAGGTCCGGAAAAAAGTTTCGCGTCCACTTGAAGTGATCGAAGGCCCTCTCATGTCAGGCATGAGTGTGGTGGGTGATCTTTTCGGTGAAGGGAAAATGTTCCTTCCTCAGGTGGTGAAGTCAGCGCGGGTGATGAAAAAGGCCGTGGCCTATCTTCAACCGTATATTGAAAAAGAAAAATCCGGAAAGGCACTCTCCCACGCAGGAAAAATTCTTCTCGCCACCGTGAAAGGTGACGTTCACGACATTGGTAAGAATATCGTAGGAGTTGTGCTCGGTTGTAATAACTATGAAGTGATCGATCTCGGAGTGATGGTTCCTGCGGAGAAAATTCTCGAAGAAGCAAAGAAACATAAAGCGGACGTCATTGGTCTCTCGGGACTTATTACTCCGTCACTCGATGAAATGGTTCATGTCGCGAAGGAAATGGAGCGTACGGGATTCAAAGTTCCGCTTCTCATTGGTGGCGCCACCACCAGCCGCGTTCATACAGCGGTAAAAATCGATCCTCACTATACTTCGTCAGTGGTTCACATTGCGGATGCTTCCCGTGCGGTTCCAGTTGTAGAGCGTCTGTTGAATGAGAATGCGAAGAAGAAAACGCACGATGATCAGAAAGCGGAATACCAGAAGATGAGAGAGGCGCATGCCGCCGCTCAGAAAGAAGAAAAATATCTGACGCTCGACGAGGCCCGTGCGAATCGCGTGAAGATCGACTGGAATTCCACTGAAATCAGAAAACCCGCGAGACTTGGCGTGACGGTATTGAATGATATTCCCGTGTCCGAACTCGTGAACTACATCGACTGGACTCCGTTCTTCATGACCTGGCGTCTTCGCGGAACTTATCCTAAGATCTTTGATGATCAGACGTACGGAACTGAAGCGAAGAAACTTTTCGATGATGCTCAAGCGCTCCTGAAAGACATTGTGAAAAACAAGTCACTGAAGGCAAAAGCTGTCTTCGGTCTTTTCCCAGCGAATGCGACGGGTGACGATATCGAGCTTTATGGAGTTGAGAATGTCGAAGTGTCGTGTGAGAAGCACGGCTCTCACACACATAAGAAAAACTCTGCTCAGAAGCTCGCGGTTCTCCATATGCTCCGGGCACAGAAACAAATGGAAGAGGCAGCTTCACCAAATGCGGCCCTCTCCGATTTCGTGGCACCAAAAGAAACCGGAAAAACCGATTACGTGGGTGCTTTCTGTGTGACTTCGGGAATCGGTCTGGATGACCTCTCGAAGAGATTTGAAAAAGAACAGGACGATTACAATCTCATCATGGTGAAGGCGCTAGCCGATCGCCTAGCTGAGGCCTGTGCCGAATATCTCCATGAGAAAGTCAGAAAAGAAT
>JBJMLZ010000277.1:0-10419 GCA_045805035.1 Bacteriovoracaceae bacterium | reverse complement strand
CTCTGGTTTTTTTGGGGACCGATTGTCTATATCCCAGGGGCCTTCACTTATAGTCTTTCTTCTTATGTGGAGCATGGAGTTCTTTTTCCCCGTCACGGGATTTATTTTCCCTTCAGTTTCTTTTTTGTGGAACCTTTTATGGGTTTGCTTTTTATCGGGACACCACTCTCTTTCTTGATCGCTATTATTTATAACCGTTCAGAGGCCCGCTCTCGTAAGGCCCGGCATGAATGATATCCGCTGGGGCATCATCGGCTCCGGCAAAATCGCAAGACGTTTTGCAAGCGACTTGAAACTCGTCGAAAGTGCAAAGCTCATAGGTGTGGCCGGAAGAAATTATCACAACACTCAGATTTTTACTCAAGAGTTCGGAGGTACTGCCTTTTCATCCATTGAGGAGCTTCTCCATTCGAACGCTGATGTCATCTATGTCGCCACTCCTCATACTGAGCACAAAGAACATTCGCTAGTTGCGATACGGAAAGGGAAAGCAGTCCTCTGTGAGAAACCATTCACCATGGATATTAAAGAAGCACGGGAAGTTTTAGCTGAGGCAAAGAACAGAAAAGTCTTTGTCATGGAAGGAATGTGGACGAGATTTTTTCCTGCCATTGGTGAGGTCATTGATCTCATCCGTCAGGGAAAAATCGGAAAAGTCCTTCAGATTGAATCTTCTTTTGGTTATCAATCGCAGTTTGATCCTGCTTCACGTGTTTTTGATCCGACACTTGGCGGAGGAAGTCTTCTTGATGTCGGTGTCTACTCAGTCGCATTTGCACAGATGCTCATGAATGAGAAAGCATCCGTAAAAGAGGCAAAGGCGGTGATGTCGCTGACGGGAGTTGATGAATCTCTCGAATGGGAACTGGCGTTTTCATCGGATGTTAAGGCCAAAGGTCAATCTTCTGTCGTGAAGATTTTAAGAAACGAGGCGATCATCAAGGGCGACAAAGGTGTCATCAGTATTCCCCGCTTCTGGTGCCCCAATGAGTATTTTTTGAATGGGTTAAAAAAAGAATTTCATTTTGAGGGACGTGGATTTCAGTTTGAAGCGATGGAAGTGATGAATTGTCTCAGGAAGGGATATCTTGAATCAGAACTCGTCTCACATCAATATACTCTGGACGTGATGGAAACCCTCGACATGATTCGTGAGCACATTGGACTTCACTATCCTTCGCGCTCCCACACCTGAAAGGTCACCGCGAGACCCCCGTTCCGGAATTTTCTTTTGGATTTAACTTTGTAGTCTTTCACCTTCGGGACAATGTCTTCCATGTCCGAAGGAATAAGCCAGCCCAGTCGTGTTGGGTTGTCTTGCGTGAGAAATTTCTCCAGAGATTCGCGGAGAAAAATCCCTTTCTTCCCAGGAGTTTTGATCCGTTCTCCATAGGGAGGATTGCAGATCATGAATCCATCAGAGAATTTTTCATTCAGGGCATCGCCGGTCTGAATTTCGATTCCATACTTTTTCAGAACCGGTGATATTTTCTCAGCGAGTTCTTGATTCAACTCATTGCCATTGATCTTTCTAAAAGGCAGATGAGGACATGCCTGCGACAATTTTACTAACTTCCCTTTAAAAAACGGTGCTTCTTCGAATGAAAACTTTCTTTCATGCAGCGGCAGGTGAAAGGTCGCTGCTTCAAGAAGAAGTGTTCCTGATCCACACATCGGATCAGTGAGATCGATATTTTCTTGCTGACCTTCGAAAAGTTCAAGCAAGAGTGCGGCCGCCAAGTTTTCTCTAAGTGGTGCTTCGCCTTTAATAACCTGGAGACCACGCTTGTAAAGCGGTTCACCAGAAAGATCGAGCGACAAAGTGAGATTATCGTCTTCAAGTCGAACGTAAAATGTCTGTGGAGAGTAATTCTTTCTCTTCCAATCCTGCGACAACGGCTGCTTCACCAATGCTTCCGCGAGTGCTTTCTGAATCGTTTCTTCAATCCGGCCGGTATGCATGAGACGGCTCTTCCTGCAGGTAATTTCCCATTGAGGTTCCGGATGAGAGAGAAAATCTTTCCACGCAAATTTCGCGAATTTCTGATGGAGTTTCGGAAAGTCCCGAACCTTGAACTCAGTTACGCGAAGAAGAATCCTGACCGGAATTTTCAGAAGAAGGTGAGCGTTCACCATCCACTCAAGGTCTGATTTCACCTCGATTCCGCCTTTGATCACATTGTGCTCCACCGCTGGAAGCTTTTGAATCATTTCGCGAAGAGCGAGATCCTCAAGACCGGGTGGAATGATAAGGAATAGGCGGAGATTTTCCATGGCGGACATTTACCTCAAAGTGTATCCTTTTACTATGCAGGCCTTCCTCAAAAAACACGGAACCGGAACTTCTTTTCATGCCATCAAAGTCAGCTGGACCAGAACTGGTCGCACAGTCGTGATGGATTTCACTGTCACTAAACGCAGTAATACGGCATGGGTCACTGATCCGAGTTTTGGTACTGACTGGAATCACAATTGGGGACTCTGGAACAAGGACGTCGTCGAGGCCTTCCTTCAATTGCGAAGAGACCCGCAGGATCTTCGCGCTCCCTATCTTGAAGTGCAGGTCTCTCCGATGAATCAACCTTTCGCGCTTCTCATCGAGGAGCCAAGGAAAGTTTTTCATCCTCCGGGGCCCGACCTGATTTTCTCCGGAGACGGAAACGTCGAAGCGAAAGTGTGGAATGCGCACCTGGAAATTACTTTGCCGGCTGAACTTCGCGGAGAGCTTCTTTACGGTGGATTTTTCTCCTGTCTTCTCGAAGGAAATCGCGAATTTTATGCTCTTGAACCGAACCCGGAAGACAGGCCCGATTTCCATCGCCCCGAGCTCTTTCTTCCTCTGGATCACGAATGAGTCTTGTTCTTGTTCCGACTCCGCTTCAGGACGATCTGCCCCTTGAATCCGTGGCACTCGAGCTTCTCAAAGTGAATGCCCTTAAAGAAAACGTTGTTCTTCTCGTGGAAGAACACAAAGTCGCTCGTCAAAGGTGGCTTAAGTGGGGACTTCCGCGCGAGGCGATCGAAAAATTTATTCTCTTCAACGAACATACTCAGAAAGAAACGATGTCCGATGTTTTGAAAAAACTCAAAGCGGGGAGTGATGTTTATCTTCTGAGTGACTGCGGTCTTCCTGCGTTCTGCGATCCGGGACAAGTGCTCGTCGATGCCTGTCACAAACAAAGAATCAAAGTGACTTCAACTCCATTTCCTAACTCGATTGCGCTCTCCGTATCCTTGTCGGGATTTTCTCACGATACTTTCGTGTTCTCGGGTTTTGTTCCGGTGAAGGAACCTGAACGCACGCAGTGGATGAAAAAAGAATTCAAGCGCCCCGAGACTCTCGTATGGATGGAGACTCCGTATCGCCTGAAAAAACTCCTGGAAGAAGTCGCGGTTCTTGAAACCAAACGGGATATTTTCCTCGCTCTTGATCTCGGAAGTCCCTCTGAAGAACTTCTCCGGGGGAAGGCCCCAGAACTCGCCCGCCAGATTCCGGATAAGGAAAAGCGGGAATTCGTCCTCTTGATTGGCCCAATTCTTTAATGATTCCGGGGCTTTGAAAAACATTCCAAATCTGAAAAATTCATGACGAACTGTGCTTATTTCTGGTACACAGACATCTATGGAAACCAGGAAAAACCTCTCTCTTTCTGCTGAGTTAGCGCAGCGGAAGGGATCTCACATCGAGCTCACGCCGTTGTCACAAACAAACGGCGACGCCATCGATTCCCGTTTCCATTACGAGCCACTTTTTTTCGCGCATCCGAAACCGGATGAAAAATGGGAAGCAACTTTTCTTTCTCATTCGCTCGATTATCCGATCTGGATTTCCAGCATGACCGGCGGCACTCAGAAGGCCGCACTGATTAATAAAAATCTCAGCACACTCGCCGGCAAATACAAACTCGGCATGGGACTTGGTTCTTGTCGTCCGCTGCTTCATTCCCGCGACCGCCTCTCTGAATTTGCAGTAAGAGATTTTCTCGGCGATCAGCCGTTACTCGCGAACCTCGGCATCGCGCAGATCGAAGAGTGCGTGCTTACGGGGAAGACCGATCTCATTCATGAGGTGGTGAAGATGACGGAGGCGTCGGGCCTCATGATTCATCTCAATCCGCTTCAGGAATGGCTCCAGCCGGAAGGAGATCGTTACACGATTTCTCCACTGGAAACCATCAAGCGCTTCCTCGATGACGTGAACTATCCGGTGCTGGTGAAAGAAGTCGGACAAGGCATGGGGCCAAAAAGTCTTAAAGCGCTCCTGAATCTCCCGCTTCACGGTATTGAATTCGGCGCCTTCGGTGGAACAAACTTCACAAAGCTTGAAAGCCTTCGTGCCTCAAACACTGAAACAAAACTTCCGTTCATTCACGTGGGCCATACGGCGCATGAGATGGTCGACGTGCTCAATGCACTTCCGGTCGGAAAAAAAGAATTTATCATCTCCGGCGGCGTGAAGAATGTCCTCGACGGTTATGAACTGAAAATGAAACTCAAAGCTCCTTCGCTCATTGGCATGGCCTCGCCGTTCCTTGGACCTGCGATGGAGAGCTTTGAATCACTCGAAAATTATTTCTTGAATATGAGAGAAGCACTTCTCACTGCGAGAGGACTTCTGTCGGTGAAGGGGGAACAGTGAAGACTGTATCTGGTTTTTCCAAGATGACCAAGACCCAGAAGATTGAGTGGCTCGCGGGCCAGCTCGGTCCTGATTCAGCAAAACTCGTCTCTGAGATGGTCAATTTCTGGCATCCTGATGAGAAAGTGCAGAAGCGCTTTGATGAGTTTTCTGAGAACACACTCACTAACTTTGATCTGCCATTCGGGATCGCTCCGAACTTCCTCGTGAATGGCAAAGTCCATTCTGTTCCGATGGTGATTGAAGAATCTTCAGTTGTTGCTGCCGCTTCGCTGGGTGCGAAATTCTGGCTTGAGCGCGGCGGATTTAAATCCACGGTTGTTTCTACCAAGAAGATCGGCCAGGTTCACTTTCAGTGGCAGGGTGATAAGTCACGTCTTCAGTCTTTCTTTCATGAACGTAAAGATGAAATCCTCACTGCGGTAGCATCGCTTACGACTAATATGGAAAAGCGCGGGGGCGGAATTGTCGGGCTTGAGCTGGTCGACATGACCGACAAGATTGAAAATTACTGGCAGTTGAAGCTGACCTGTGAAACCTGCGATGCCATGGGCGCAAACTTCATCAACTCCATTCTTGAGGAGATGGCGCAGGTCCTGAGACAAAAAATTCATAACGACGACCGTTTCCATTCAACTGAAAAAGAAGTTCACATCATCATGTGCATTCTCTCCAACTACACACCTGAGTGCGTAGTGGAGTGTTCTGTTGAGTGTCCGGTGGAAGACCTCGGAACTTTCCCGAATGAGATGAGCGCCAGAGAGTTCGCGGAAAAATTTGCGACTGCAGTTCGTATTGCAGAAGTAGATCCGAACCGTGCGGTTACTCACAATAAAGGCATCATGAATGGTGTCGATGCTGTTGTCCTCGCTACCGGAAATGATTTCCGCGCCATCGAAGCGTGTGCTCATGCGTATGCCGCTCGCTCGGGCCAGTATCGTTCCCTCTCAAGTGTGACACTTGAAAATGACAACTTTAAATTCACACTGAGAATTCCACTCGCCGTCGGCACCGTAGGTGGACTTACTTCACTTCATCCGCTGGCAAAAACTTCGCTTGCCGTCTTGAATCACCCGTCCGCGACTGAGCTCATGGAGATCATCGCAGCGACAGGGCTTGCGCAGAACTTTTCTGCGGTGAAGTCACTCGTCACTACCGGAATCCAGCGTGGGCACATGAAGCTTCACCTGCTGAACATCATGAACCAGCTGAACGCTACTCCGGATGAGATTGAAAAAGGGAAGACGTTCTTCTCTGATAAAGTCGTCTCATTTCAGGGCGTCCGTCAGTTTTTGAATCGCTAAGAGGAATTAAAGAATGTCTGAGCAATATTATTACGGTCACGGAAAGCTTCTTCTCTCTGGAGAATACTTTGTCATGGATGGTGCTCATGCTTTGGCACTACCAACGACCGTCGGTCAGTCGATGCGGGTGAAGTATCGCCCTTCTTATCAACCGACACTGAACTGGAAGAGCTTTGATCACATGGGGAATCTCTGGTTTGAATCAGACTATGAGTTCTGGCATTTTCAACCGATCAAGCTCCAGGAAAATAATCCGACTCAAGCTATGCTCTCTCAGGTTTTGAACGCAGTTCGCGCACAGAACCCGCACTTCCTTCGTGATGATGTGGACGTATTTGTCGAAACAAAAATTGAGTTCCCGCTTGAGTGGGGCCTTGGCT
This sequence comes from Bacteriovoracaceae bacterium, assembly GCA_045805035.1. Lineage (GTDB taxonomy): Bacteria > Bdellovibrionota > Bacteriovoracia > Bacteriovoracales > Bacteriovoracaceae > Peredibacter. The sequence goes on along the minus strand of JBJMLZ010000277.1, from coordinate 4,096 downwards.
CAAGCTCAACCTTTATCTACAACGTTGCTCAGTGGGGCTACGTGAGTCCGTTTGAACTCCTGAAGAAAACTATCGGTGGTTCCGGTTACGATATTGCCTGTGCTCAGGCGATGGGGCCGATCGTGTACCGTAAGTTTGAAGGTAAGCCACAGTGGGAAACGGCTTCGTTCAATCCACCATTTAAAGACCAGATGTATTTCCTTTATCTCGGGCAAAAACAGAATTCGGCCCGCGAAGTCCTGAAGTACAAAGAACGCATGATCCCGGGGAAAGAGCAGATCGTAAGTGACCTCTCGCTTCTCACGAGAGAAATGCTGGTGGCGCGCGAGCTCGCGACCTTCAATAAACTCATCCGCACACACGAAGACATCATCGCCAAGGCGCTTGGTTTTGAGAAAATCAAAGACTCGCACTTCTCCGACTTCTGGGGAGAGGTGAAATCACTGGGCGCGTGGGGTGGAGACTTTGCCCTCGTGACGAGTGACCGTTCTCCCTCTGAGACGCGCGAGTACTTTGAGGGGAAAAACCTCACGACCCTCATCCCATTCGGAGAGATCGTCCGCACATGAACCTGCTTGCGCCTTTTAAGAACATCGAACCGAAGACGGCGGTTTGCTCATGGCGCTCGCCTTCAAATATTGCCTTAGTAAAGTACTGGGGAAAGAAGGGGCATCAGCTTCCCGCCAATCCATCGCTTTCGATGACATTGAAAGAGTGCTTCACGGAAACAACCGTCAAGTTTGAACCGGCCGGAAAACTTGAAGTCACGGTGAATTTTGAAGGGAAGAGCAACGAGAAATTTGCCGACAAAATTCGCGCTTACCTTCAGTCCCTGAAAAATGATCTTCCCTGGATTGAAGGGCTAACCGTTACGGTCGATACGAAAAATACTTTTCCGCATGGAACCGGCATTGCTTCATCCGCTTCGGGTCTTTCCGCTTTCGCGCTTTGCCTCACGGATTACATGCAGCCGACGATGGATGAGCTCTTTATGAAAAGAGCAAGCTCGCTCGCGCGTCTTGCGAGTGGCAGTGCTTGCCGTTCAGTCTATGGCGGGTTCACCACCTGGGGTGATGTCTCCGATGAGTACGCTTCCCTGATTGAGGTGCATAAAGAACTGACTCATCTTCACGACACGATCGTGGTTGTCTCCGGAAAAGAAAAAAGTGTTTCCAGTACTGCGGGCCATGGCCGCATGACTGAGCACGCTTTCCGCGAGGCCCGTTACCAGCAGGCACGCGACAACTTCCGTGGCATGAAAGAAGCACTTACTGCAGGGGACATGGCGGAAGTCGGAAGAATCACGGAAAACGAAGCGCTCTCACTTCACGCAATGATGATGACCGCTCCGGAATCGTTCACGCTTCTTCGTCCTCAATCACTCTCGGCGATGGAGATTATCCGCGATTTCAGAAAACAGTCGGGACTTCCGGTTTATTTCACGCTGGATGCAGGGCCAAACCTTCATCTCATTTATCCGGAAGAAGGCGCACACAAGATTGAGACTTTCATTGAACATGAGCTCAGTCCGCTTTCCGAAAAAATTATCAAGGACCAGAGAGGCGAGGGACCTGTTCCATGCTGAACCGTTTTCCCGCCAAAGTTCTTCTCCTCGGTGAATATACCATCCTGAACGGATCACGTGCGCTTGCGCTTCCTTATCCGGAGCTCGGCGGGCGGTGGTCATTTGAAGATAACCGTTCGGAAGAGAGGAAAATTTCCAGAAAGAGCCTCGCTGGATTTCTCGCCTGCGATTACGGAAAGCTCATCGATCTTGAGCAGATGGGAGAGGACTTTGAAAAAGGTCTTTGGTTTGATTCGACGGTTCCCCATGGGTTTGGTCTCGGAAGTTCCGGTGCGCTGATTGCCGCGATCTATGACCGCTATTCGTTTCACCAGAAAGTTGATCTCGAAGCAAAATCCGTCCTCGCTAAACTTGAATCTTATTTCCACGGCTCCAGTTCAGGCCTTGATCCTTATGTCTCTCTGGTGCAAAGGCCATTTCTTATCCGGAGCTTTGATGACGTAGAAGTTCTTCGTTCGGACATCGATCTCAAGGGATTTTTCCTGGTGAATACCGGAAAGCCCCGCCAGACCGGTCCACTCGTCGCAATCTACCAGGAGAAGATGAAAGATCCTGAATTCAAAAAAGGCTGCGCGGATGTTCTTTCCCGTGATGTAAATTTTGCAGTTGATGCTGTCATCAGCGGAAGTCGGCAGGCGCTTTCCCATTACCTCTGGCACATTTCAAAGTTTCAATGGGAGTTTTTCCCGGAAATGATTCCGACCCAGATGCGTGGAGCGTGGACTCGCGGACTTGAATCCGGTGATTACGTCCTGAAACTTTGTGGAGCAGGTGGGGGAGGTTTCCTCCTTGGTTACAGCGAAAAACTTTCATCCGAACGCGTACGCGAAGTCTTCAATGGATTTGAGATAAGAGAATTGTCCTGATTTTTGCCCACAATAGTTGGCTTTTTTTTTAATCCGGATTTTCCAGGTCACTAATATCCTTCAGGCAAACACGAATCCTTAAATGCTTCAGTTAAACTGCCCTCATGTGGAATATCTTTTTTGTGTTCCCCTGTATCGTGCTCTTTTTCTTCCTCTCGCTCTTTGCGGGAATTTTCGATGACCTTGTCCTGATCCAGGCCCTCTACATTCTTCTTATCTCGTTTCTTCTTCTGCCACTTTATTACGATCATCTTCCGCGTAAATGGGATGCTAGTCGCAGAGTCCGCACGCATATTGTTTTCTCATTATCGATGATCATGTTTCTTCACGCCGGACACTACTTTAAGATGGGCGTGCAGAAACACCATACGTATGACTACCGCTATGGACATCTTTCCGGGCCTTTCCGTTTTATGTATTCCACATTCCCGGTACAGTTTGTGATCGGCGGATTGTATGAGCTTTCACCGCTTAATTACAGAATAGGACTTCTCCAAAAAGAAGATGTCACGCGGGTGGACCGGATCCATAAAGACGTAGATTCCGATTTCGCGAGAACACTTTTGTGTTACGAGAAAGACCGCGCTAGTTGTTTCCTCGCAATCATGAAATCTTCCGTCGCTTTGGCGCCAACCGGAACTGCAGGGACCATGTCACTGTATGAGAAGGGTGCTAACTTTTTGCGGGAGGAAGAAATCCTTGATCCGGAAAAGCATGACCTTCACGTTTCTCAGTCGCGCGAGTTCCTGAATCTCATTGCGACCCTTTCCACGGATCCGGACACAGATGTGGGCCACGTTGTTTCGGGATTCCCGCTGGAGACAACCAGAAGTGATCTTGTAAAACTCGTGAAGAACGAAAAGAAGGTGCGCTTTCACCTGTCGCATCTGGACCCGATCGTTTCTCAGAGCAGGGGAAGAAAGCTCGCTGGAAATTAGTTCAGTGTTCGAGGTTGTTCGGCGTCTCATCTGACTTAATCAGCGAGAGCTTCACAGCGTACGACATCGATTTTGCCGGCATGAATTCGAATTCCTTCGCTTCAGGACGCTTCGTTCTCCAGTCTTCGGAGACCATGCTCGCCTTGGCGATTTTCTTATCCATCACGATGCCATTTTCAAACTGCATGCGAAGGGCCTCAAAGAGACCAAGCTTTGCCTGAATACGCTGAACCGGAGCAACCTTTGCGAGGCTTTCGAGAAGCTCGCGGATGGTTTCAGTACGAGTGGTTGCTTCGTAAGTTGTTTTCACGAAACCCGAAGAGAGAAGGGCCTCTTCCGTAATCGTATTACCAGTAAGAACCCATGAACGCGCAAACGCCGGAGGAACGAGAGCAGAGAGCATGCTCATTCCACCCGCTGCAGGAACGAGTCCGTACTGACAGTGGTTGAAGCTGATTTTGGCGCCAGTTGCAGCGATACGAATATCAGCACCCAGTGCGAATTCTGATCCAAGAGTTTCGCAACCAGCACCGAGATCCATCACAACAGTTTGTGGAAGCTGCATGAGAGAGAAAATAATTTTCTGGAGTTTAGTATTGATCTTCTCGAGCGCCTTCGCAGAAGTGCCGGAGAGACTATCGTACTCAAGGCCCGTAGAAAAAATCTGTGAGGATGAATCAAAGAAGATGGTGTTGATTTCCACGCGG
>JBJMLZ010000276.1:0-7949 GCA_045805035.1 Bacteriovoracaceae bacterium | reverse complement strand
CATGGCCAACAAAGGACACGGACAAGGCACACCAGCAGCTGGTGGTAGCAACGTGGTCGACATCAATGCTTTCCGTGAGCAGAAAGATAAAATGGCCGCTTAATCTTTTGTCCATCCGAGGGGGAGCGATCGCTCCCCCTTTTTATTTTCCCTAAACACAAAATTCACTCAGCCTTAAGTTCACCAACGAGTTCATGTGACATAAGTTGCACACCAATTTTTATGGAGGTGCACATGGCACGAGGAAGTAAGGCAAGTTATTCGAGTAAACAGAAACGTCAGGCCTCAAAGATTGAAAAGAGCGCAAAGAAAAGAGGCAAGAGCTCGAAGGTCGCTGAGAGAATCGCGTGGGCGACAGTGAATAAGGAAACCGGCGGCGCCAAAGGAAAGAAGAAATCGAAGAAAAAATCCAAGAAAAAATCTTCTAAGAAAAGCTCGAAGAAAAAATCAGCCAAAAAAAGTTCGTAGAGATAGAATCGTTCCATGATCATGGATAATTATCTCAACGTAGGAACTCCCTCGGGATCGATGCCGGTGTTTGTTGCTGCTCCCGAGGGCGGTCGTCATCCCGTCGTCATCGTGATCCAGGAAGCTTTCGGCGTCAATCATCACATTAAAGATGTCTGTCGTCGGTTTGCTGAACAAGGTTATGTCGCTCTTGCGCCGGAGATTTATCACCGGAAAGGCCATCACATTACTATTTCGTATAGTGAGCGCGAGAAAATCATGCCACTCCTGGGAACGCTGACGAACGATGATCTCATTTCCGATGTTCGCGATGTGATTTCATTTTTACCTGATCTTCCGAATGTCGATGCTTCAAAGATTTTTACCGTAGGCTTTTGCGTCGGAGGCTTTGCTTCCCTTCTTTGTGCAACCGAGCTTTCGCTCACCGCTGCTATCTCTTTTTATGGGGGTGGAATCGTGCGCCCGAGAGAAGGATTTGAGATCCAACCATTTCTCGATAAACTCGGAGAAGTGAAGATCCCTTTACTTCTTTTTTTCGGTGAAGCAGACGCCAGCATTCCCGAGGGTGATCGCTTTGAAATCCGTCGCGTGCTTGATGAAAATCATGTGCCTCACGAGATGATTGTTTTCGGAGAAGCCGATCACGGATTCTTCTGTGATGAACGTAAAACTTATCATGCGAAGTCGGCCCGGGAGGCGTGGGAGAAGACCCTGGATTGGATGAAAAGACTCTAACCTTAATCCTCCCTTAAGCTTATCGGGACGACCTTTTCCATTCGAGCGTGCGTTGCTATATCCCAAGGCATGATTTGGATTGTATTTTTCAGCGCAATCATCTCTTCATTCGCGCTCGCGCAGAACGATCCCAGAATCGATGCCCTGACAAAACGAATTGAAGAGCTTGAAAAAAATCAGGAAGAATTTCTTCTTGAGCAGTCCCGCGAAAACAATCAGGTGAATTCATTTCTCAAAGATCAACTCACGCTGGGTGGATTTTTTGAAAGCGCATTCACCGCCATCGATGGCCCGGATACTCGCTTCCAGGCCATGCACACCGGAAGCACTCTCGGTATCAACCTCGCCGCGGATTTTTCCGAACGCCTTCGTTTTGTGAACCAGACACTGACGTTTCTCACTTATCCGCTGGTCAATCCTCATAATGATCCGCGACTCGCACCTGCGGTTCCGAGTACTAGACAGTTCGGAGCTCCTGCTTTCGGCGCGGTTGTGACTGCCGGATATATCGAAGCAGTGTTGAATGCGAATACGGTTCTTCAGACGGGCGTGGGATACGTTCCCTTCGGATACGCGGCCCAGCAGCGGGAGCTCGTACTTTTCATACGTCGCGCGGGACCACAGCTTCTTCGCACGAACAACTTGTTCAATCCGTTGTGGGAAGGTGTGCATCTTGCCGGTCAGCTACGTAACATCCGCGGCGGTTACAATCTCTACACCACGAACAGTATTGATCCCAAAGCGAATGTCACCGGAGTGGGTGGGCGCGCGTGGATCAAGGCCGCCGATGATACTCTTCTCATGGGCGTGAGTTCACAGGTCATGAAGTACGCCGGTCACACGAGTGAGATCGTCGGTGGTGATGTGCGCTTTGAAAACTCTCACATGATTATCACGAGTGAATATGTGGTCCACATGACAGGTGAGGGGAATGATCCGTGGACCGCTTACTTTGAACCGGCGGTGAAACTGAAGGACGGCGAGTTCCTGGTTTTTGGTTTCGCCGATTATCTCCGGAATGCACTTAATAAAACGGTGGCATTGCCGGACCCTTACACTAATTTTGAATATGGTGGTGGTCTCAACTGGCTTCCTACGAGTAACACTCGTTTCCGCGCGACAGTGGGAATTGAAAACTATCTCAACAAAGGTTCTACCCTTCAGGGTCAGAACCGCGACTTCTGGTACTTCGATCTTTCCGCGGGGGTGGCATTTTGATTCCATTCCTCGTCGGAGTCATTCTGTTCATTTTTTCGGCACGCGCGGAAGTGGCGGTGATTGTGAATTCACAAAATCCTGCCACCAGTATCACGAGAACTCAGCTCGCCGACTTTTTTCTCAAGAAAGTGAAGCTCTGGCCAAATGGAACGTCCATGCGATTCTTTGATCGCATGGACAGTAGCGACCTCAGAAAGGATTTTCTTCACGATTATGTGAGAAAGTCCCAGCGTGACGTAGAGCTTTATTGGATCGGGCAAAAACTCTACTCAGGCCACTCAGCTCCTTCGCAAATTTCTTCCGATAATCTCATGGAGATCATGGTTTCCCGTTTTCCAGGTGCCATCGGCTACGTATCTAAGGATTTTGTTCCCACTCGTCCGGTAAAAAAAATCCCGGTGACGGAGGAATAGCCATGAAGGCCTTTCGGCAGAAGTCTTCATTTATTGAAAGACTCCGGATCATTCTTCTGATCATCGCCGCATTCTTCGTGATCGGTATCATGGGACTTTATCTTTCGAGTCGCGGGTTTCTTATCGGCATGCAGGACATCGCTCACATTAACCGCGTGATGAACCTCAACGGACTCACAGTACAGACTTTGAGTTCTTCCGAAGATAGTCTCGCGAAAATGGACAAAGAAGGCCTGAGCGAGGTACGGATGGCGCCATTCAGAGAGGCGGTCCGGCTTTCCATCGATCACCTTCATGAGGCGATCGCCGACGCCAGGAAATATCCGGAAGTTCAATCAAAGCTCCGGGACATTCTTCAATCCGTAAGTCAGTATCACTTCACGATTGAGAACCTTCACTCAATGAAGGCGAAAAATAATCTCGACGTGAAAAGTGAGATTCTCGTTGCCCGTCAGTTTGTCATGGACGCAGAAGACGGGCTTCGCGAAATTCAGCAGCTTCTGAAAAAAGAAAGCGACAAGCGTTTCAAGGGAATTTATGAGCGACGCTTTGACCCGCTGGTAGTGGCAGGGCTTCTCTCCACTGCGTTTTTTGCCTTCGTTGTGATTGTCGGTCTTTCCAATGCCCGTCGGCTCGGAAGCTCTCTCAATAATCTCGACCAGGCGACGGATGCAGTAGCCACAGGTGATCTGGATTATCAGGCACCGATCATTGAAGCAGACGAGTTTGGAAGACTCACGCATGCATTTAACGTAATGGTGAGGTCACTGAAAGAAAACCGCGGCAAGCTCACCGAAACCATGGAAAAAGTCACGCGACTCCAGAGTATCACCAACACTTTTTCCGGCGCGCTTCTTCCCGAAGAAGTTTTTAAGGTCATTGAGCTTGATGTTCAGCGGGCACTGAAGGCAGATGCCGGGGCCATCTCGCTTCTCAGTGAAGAAGGAAACGCGATTGAACTTCGGGTGTTTGGATACCTTGCTACACATACGCGCTATGGACTCGATGCCCGCTCACCCGCTATTGAAACGATTCGCTCATCAAGGCCGATGTTTCTTGAATCCATTGAAGACCTGAAAGAAAACTATCCATGGATTCACGGCGAGTTCACCAAAAACAATATTGTATCGGCATGCTACATTCCGCTTATTGCCGCTAATCAGGTTTACGGTGCTCTCAACTTCGGATTCCGCACTCATCACGCCTTCGTTGAAGAGGAAAGAGAATTTATTCTGGCGCTGACTGCCCAGTGTGCACAGGCGCTACATCGCTCCAAACTCTTCAAGTCAGCGACCGATGCAATTCAGGTGAGGGATGAGTTTCTCTCGATCGCCAGTCATGAGCTTCGCACACCGTTGACTCCCTTGAAGCTTCAGCTTCAGAACATGTCCAGACAAGTGAGAAGGGGAAAAATTAATCTTCCGGACCAGGAAGTGGTACTGAAAATCATGGAGAGCTCTGATCGTCAGGTCGACCGCCTCATCAATCTGATCGATGATCTTCTCGATGTTTCCCGGATCAGTGCCGGAAAGCTTACTCTCAATTTAGAAACCTTCAATTTCAGTGAAATGATCGAGGAAATTCTCGCGCACTATTCTGCAAACATGAAAGATGCATCTCTCTCCGTGAAGTTGGATAAATCGATTTCATGCTACGCGGACAAAGTGCGAATGGAACAAGTGCTGATCAATCTCCTCACCAATGCCGTAAAGTATGCGCCCAAAAAAGCGGTCCACGTAACTCTCTCGCGCCACGGAGACATGGCCCGCCTGGAAGTGAGAGATGAAGGCGAGGGAATTTCGGAAGAAAACCAGAAACGGATCTTTGATCGTTTCGAGCGCGTGCGCGATAAAAATAACATCGGCGGCCTGGGCCTGGGTCTCTACATTTGCCGGCAGATTATTGAGGCCCACAGAGGTGATATCCGCGTATACAGTCTTCCCGGTGAAGGCGCCACTTTTACCGTGGAAATCCCGGCGCTTACCTAACCCGAGCAAATCCCTTTTTTTCTACGATTTATTCTTCTGAGTCCGAAAAGACTTCATGGCCCGACTGCTTGTTCTTCTCGGAGTCTTTTTGTGTTTTTCCTGGCCCTCAGGGAAAGTCGCGAACGTTCATGTTCGTGTGAAAAAGATTTTCATCGGAGTGGACGGAGTTTCCCGCGAAGAATTCGATCACGCCCGCAACAAGCTTGGCCTTTTCCGTTCTCTTAAACATGTTCGCACCCATGTGGCGCCTTTTCCTTCGATCAGCGATTATTCCTGGAACATTTTGGTGGGCGCGCGCAAGGTTTTCGGCCCTCGGGGGCGCATTCGTTCTTATGAGGCCGCACACTTTGATCGTGATCGTAACGAGCTCGTGAGTGACCCGCGGGAATATTTCCGCCGGCTCGGCGAAGATCATCACTATTTCACCGGCGCCTTTGAACATTGGTTGAATCCGTTTGTGGAATCACTTCTCTACATCCCGACCGAAGAACTTCCGCGACTGGAGTTGAAGCAGCTCCTTGAGAACGTGAAAAGTGATAAGGATGAACTGGTCACGGTAATGGTCGCTTCAAGCGATGCTCTTGCTCACACGCGCGCGGACGGAAGTAAGTTTCTTGTTGACCTCGATAAATTTATCACAGATCTCGAAGCTCATTACTCCAACCGGAAAGAAGAGGTGGAAATCATTCTCGTCTCCGATCATGGCCAGGCGGCGAGATTCTCTCCGGGTGAAACTCCGGTTCCGCTTCTTCCGGTGAATATTGCCGAAGTGACGAAGCGAGCAGGAATTGAGAACGAAGTCATCATGCCGGTCATGGCCCTCGCCAATTACGGAACCGCATTTTTCCGCGACCTCACGAAAAGAAATCTCCTCGTGCAGGAATTGAAAAAAGAAAAGTGGTTTTCGCTCGCCATGTTCCGGAAGGAGATTTCCCCAAAGCAGATTGTCCTTTCCGTGACTGGCCAGGAAGGGGACGCAACTCTCTCGATCAGAAAGAACCAAGCGTTTGAATATTCTTATACTCCGGTTTCCGGAAATCCTCTGCAGATCGATCCCGCTTTTCACCGCGCTTGGCTCAATGATGAAATGGCGAGAACCCTCACCGGTTCGTTCCCAGATGCTCTTCACCGGATTGCTTTCAGCGCATTTGAAGAAGAGGCAGATTTTCCGGATCTACTTTTCACCATGAAGGATGAGTACTTCCTCGCCGGCGAACTGAATTCTTTTACAACCATGTATCAGACTCATGGCTCACTCGGGAAAAGATCATCAACCGGGATCATTGCTTCGACTCATGTGATGAACACGAATCGTGAAGAAGTGCGCACCGAAGAAGTTCTGAGCACCGTAGGCCTGAGTCCTGAAAAGATGTTCCGGAGTACACTCAGAAAAACTCCGGTTGCACCGGAAGGTCAGCTCGCCACTGGTTCAGAGGAATGGGACAATCGCAGGATCTTCTCGCTCATGAACCGCGTGGTTCAGGATTCGCGCTACGTTTTTGACGGGAAAAGTTTCAACGTCGTCCTGAATGTCGTGCGTCCTCTTCTCAATAAAAAATCACCGGAGCTTCCGCAGGTTAAGTGGAACGAGGCGCTGGGACTTCACGATGTTGCTCACCTCGTAGACCTCATGATCAGGAAAGGCAGTATCGATACAGTCAAAAAAGATCCGCGGTTTCTTGAAATCAAGGCGAGGATCGCGCACTCAGGAGTGAAGTCTACGAGAGCTCCGTCTGCCGAGGATCATCACTGGAATACTCCGGATCTTGTCCGCAAGGCGGATGCTGCGAAAAAAATCGTGATGAAATCCTACAGCAGTGTCTTTCTCCTCGAGAAGGCACTTTCGCTTCCTGAAATGCCCTTCATTCAGGACGAGCGGTTACCACTTCTTATTAAGGACAAGGATCCGGCGCGAACTTTTGCTTCAATCTTTGTCGAAAGAAAACTTCTCAAAGAGACCTGGCCCTTAGAGTTTCCACTTCAGTGGCAACCAGTCCTTCCGCCGGAAAATACCACACTCGTCTATCTTCCTGGCATTTACAATTCTCTCTTTGATGATGAAATCTTCCGCGCGGGCCTTGATCGTCTCCGTGACAAATGGGGTGTGAGAGTCATTTCGCCCAAAGTTTTCAGCACATGTTCTTCCAGTGTGAATGGAAAATTCATTCTTGAGCAGCTCAAAGTGGATTCAAGTCAACAGATGGCCCTTGGTAAGAAAGCTCCATCCTACTTTGTGATCGGTTACTCCAAGGGAGGAGTCGATGCGCTTCACGCTTTCGCTCAGGACCCGAAATTTGTTTCTCAAAATGTGAAAGGCCTTCTCACGATTGCTTCTCCACTAAAGGGAAGCTCGATTCTCAATAAATCAGATCTTCCGATTGAGATCATGCAGGCCCTTGGGCATGAAAATTCGCCGGCGATCTGTCTCTCTGAAGAGAAAGCGGCGAAATCCATCACGCCAGTTGGAGCACAATCCTTCCTGAAAAAAAATGCTCCGACGCTCGTGGGGCTCACGAAGTACTATTCTCTTTCTTTTGTCTCTGATCTGCGCGATTCACACCTCTTCATGCGCGCCACTAAAAGTATCGCGCGTTTTGGTGAACCTAACGATGGGGTTGTCGCTCTCTCGGCGTCCCGGTTTCCCGAAGAATTTTCTGCCACTGATCTCGGTATCGTTAAGGCCGATCATCTTTCCGGCATTGTTGCCGGACACTTTCCTCAGGATGCTTTTTTAGAATCTGTTCTCTTCACTCTCGGAAGAACGAAGGCCTTTGAGTCGACAAAGGATAATGAAAGGATTGCGTATGTTTTCAAAAAAACCGACCCCGACCGCCATCGCCAGGCAATTGAAGAAAAAATTGGTGATCTCCTTGGCCAGGCATTACATCAGGAAGGAATTGGTGAAAAGATCCGGGAAGCGTTAGCGCAAACTGATTATGCCTTGAAACCTTTTTCGTTCATCAAGCGCAAGAACACTCTCTATGTGAGTTTTCATGATGGCCGCTGGCCGTCTCTTCTCGGAGGCTCTTCAGTTGCAGTCCACTCCCGCGAGGAACTCCGTGATCTTTTCCTCACATCGCTCCAGGCTTCGGGCAGAAATCTCCTGAAGTCCACGCGACGTGAAGTT
>JBJMLZ010000275.1:0-5397 GCA_045805035.1 Bacteriovoracaceae bacterium | reverse complement strand
GAGAATACGTTTCATTTTTTCGTGAATGTCTCAAAGGTCATCACTGGAGAATCATAACCCTCAAAGTAATGATGTCCGCCAAGGATGCCCAACGTGTTTTCCGAAAGTGGGAACACTTGCGAGAAGCCCTTCGTCTCTTTCAGAAATCTTCCCGTGTGTCTCCACTTTCCGGTCTCGATATTGATGGCATAGATGTGAGCGACGTATTCATAAATCTCTTCGGAGATCTTATACATTCCGCCGAAGACAAACATCTCGTCTCCAATTACCTGGGCGGCCGGAGCAAACGTTGCAAATGGAAGCTCAGGAAGCTCTTTCACATCTCCGGTCAGCGGATCGATGCTCGTGACTTTCTGGATGAGATTGAAATGATCCGCACCCGCGCCGATTCCTCCCACGAGAAGAATTTTTCCCTTGTACTCAAACCCGGTGAGTGCGCGACGAACCGGATTTGGCATCTGGTAAGGGGCAATGGAGATCTTTTCCGTCTGAAGATCGAAGATCTCGATCGTTTCATGGAAGTGCCCGTCTGCATCGTTTTCAAACTTCGGAGTTCCGTCCCACCCACCGGCGAGATACACCTTGTTGTCGATCGTGACGGCAACGTTGGATGAACGCGGAAGATTCATCTTCGCAATCGTTTCCCATTTGTTGTCCTTGATGGAGTAACGATCAATCACGTCGATCGATTTCCATTTCGGCTTGTTTTCCGCGGAATAGGCAAATCCACCAAATGCGTAAATGTAATTTCCATAGGCCGCAATCTGATAACCATGCGCCTTGTTCGGACGTGGCGCGAGTGCCTTCCAGGAATTAGCGGCAACATCGTAAACGATGAACTCGTCACTGAATGATTCCGGCGGATAGGTGTGCTCATGGCCCTGGTGGCCCCCGCACATATAGAGTTTCCCTTCGTGCATAACGGTGCCGAAAGAAGAGCGCGCGTTTCCAAGATACTGGGCGCGTTCATTCTGAACGAAACTCGTCTCTCCTGAGAAGTTTGGTGAGTAAAGTTCAACGTCTTCATTGCCGTGATTGGTGATCTTCTCCCACTTTTCATTGTAGAGGCGGAAGTGACCAGTCTTATCCGAAGCAAAAACAAGTGAGTTGTCGGCAAGGAAGGTCGGGGCCATCTCACTGTGCTCGTCAGTCGTGATTTGTTTCACGACTTTTGTTACGCGATCGATGGTGTACACATCCCAGCTACCTGCCTTCTTCGAGGTAAAGGCAATTGTTCTTTCATCAAAGGAAAGTGCAGGTGACATGCCTTCCGCGAGAACGGTTTTTGTTTCTTCGAGGCGATCAAAAAGGACAATTTCTTTTTTCCCATTTGAGTTTCTCTGATAGACGACAAAGTTCCCATCCGCTGATGGACGCGGAAAATAACTTTCTTCGGTGGCATCGATCGCACGTGCTTTCTCAAGTGAGTAGTCGGTGAGGTTCACGCCCTGGCGTTTGACTTCTTCAGCGCGGTTGAAAAAATACACAGTGTTTTTACCGGACTCAGACGGAGCAGAATAAAAAATCAGCTCCGCGTTTCTGGAAAACTTCGGATGAAGGACCATGCCTTTTCTGGGAGAGTTGAACCGATACATGGCATTGGTTTTCTTGTTCATGTAGGTGAGGTGAAGGTCATCGTTGCCGGGGCCTTCAACGAAAACGAATTCGTTGCCGTCAGGAGAGATATCCGGGTAAATCGCCCAGTCAGTGCCGGATTGAGAGAGGGTCTGTGTCCCGCGTGCGCTTGACCATTGAATCGTTTTTCCGCTTTCGGTTTCCTGCATGTATACGAAATCGGCCATGGCAGAACATGAGACGAGGAATGCTAAGAGAATGAGCTTCATAGAATGTCCTTTTTCAACCTGACCAAAATACTATTCCATGGTGTTTGATGTATCAAACTGTAAGTCCCGATAAACAGAAAATACTCTGGGAAAAAACGCCTTGATGAGGGAAATTTTGCCTTGGGTTAAAATCGTCCCATGGTCCGGGCCTACCTGACATTCTTCCAGCAATTCAGTCGTAACGTGAAACTCTTCCTGATCGGCAATGCGATCAATGGAATGGGCATGTCGATTCATGGCCTCTTGTTCAACCTCTACTTAAAAGAACTTGGTTACGGCGAAACGATCATTGGAAATCTCATTTCCACCGGGTCACTGGGAATTTCGCTCATGGCGATTCCTGCTTCACTCATCATTGAGCGCTATCACGTGAAGCAACTTGTGATCACCGGCATGGCGATCAGTTCCGTTTTTTATTTCATTCAGATCTTTCACGCTGACGTCGGATCACTTTTTATCTACGGTCTTATCGCAGCGATGTTTCAGGCACTGTTCAGTATTTCGGTTTCGCCTTTCTATCTCCGGAACTCTACGCATGAACAGCGTGTGCATCTTTTCTCGATGAATTCTTCGATGAACATGGGTGCTCATCTCATCGGATATGCGCTCGGCGGATATCTTCCCGCGATCATGAAATGGTTCAATCACGACTTCACTAAACTTCAGGCGATGCGCGGAGCGATTGTCTGTGCGCTGGTGATCGTGGCCCTTTCCAATCTTATTTTCATGAAGATCCAGCGAGTGCCGATTCCAAAACAAAAGAACAAGCGTGTCTTCGAAGGCCTACGGGAAAAAGATTGGGTCATCATCGGAAAGCTCGCCACTCCCAAACTCTGTCTCGCTCTCGGTTCGGGTCTCACGGTTCCGTTCATCAATCTCTACCTTCGCGAACGTTTTGATTTTTCCACCAAGATGATTGGAATTTCCTACGCTATTCTTCAGACCTTTATTTTTATCGGCATCTTCATCACTCCGAGCCTCGTGAAAAAAACCACGAACCTGAAGTTCATTATGGGCACAGCCTTCTTTGCGATTCCCTTCATGGTCGGAATGGGTATTGCCGGAAATGTGTCGTTGGTTCTTTCGTGCTTTTTCATGCGCGGAATGCTCATGAACATGTCGAGCCCGATCACTTCCATGTTTGAAATGGAAAAAGTTCGCGAGAAGGAATGCGTCTTCGCATCCGCTATCATCGTCTTCTTCTATCATCTCGTTTATTCCGGCGGCACGCGTGTTGGGGGATACCTGATTGAGACTTATTCTTTCGGCCCGACTTTTTTTATGTCAGGCGCCGCTTACGCAGTAGCGATTGTTCTTTATCGGAGATTCTTTAAGGCGGATGAAAAACTAATCTCAGCTAACGCCACAGATACGGAACAAGCCGCTGCATGATTCTTGAAAACCCGCGGGCATCTTCTTCACTGAAGTGATTTCTCACTGGCGCATCGAGATCAAGCACACCCATGACGTTCCCGTCGTGAATGAGCGGGACCACAAGTTCTGATTTAGAAGCAGAATCGCAGGCTATGTGGCCGGGAAACTCATGCACATCATCCACGCGGATCGTTTCCCTTCTCTCAAAGCTGGTTCCGCACACGCCTTTGCCGCTTTTGATCCGGATACACGCAGGCCTTCCCTGAAACGGGCCCAGCACCAGTTCCTGATCTTCTTCTGACCAGAGATAAAATCCGCACCAGTTGAGGTTCGGGTAAGCGTGATAAATGGACGAGGAAATATTCGCAAGATTCGCGACGAGATTTTTCTCACCTTCAACGAGAGAGAGCAGTTCTTTTTCGAGAGAGTCAAAGTTCATTTGATTTCTTTCCCAAGTCGCGCGAGAAAAGTTTTCATGAAGTCTGTGCGAAGATGGCCTTCTTTCTTTCCTGCTTCGGTCGCCATCGTGTCAGGAAGCTTCAGAAGTTTCACGTAATAGTGATCCACCATGAATTCTTTATCATTGAGTTCCCGATTCTCTGCGAACGGATCAAAGGGATCGTAGTACTTTGACTTCATCATTGTATTCACCGAGGCACAGCGAAGAATGCCAATCACTCCCAAAGCATCCAGTCGGTCAGCATCCTGAACGATCGCAGACTCAAGATGAGATGGTTTGAGACCCCGAGAAAAACTATGTTCTATGATCGCTGTTTTGATAACGGCAATTTCTTTGGTGTTGAACCCTGCTTCTTTCAGCATCGGCTCTGCTGTTTGAGCGGCAAGCTCGGAAGCGCGTGACCTCTCCGGATGATTCTTGGGAAGATTCACAATATCGTGGCAATAAACGGCGGCCAATACACATTCAACGTGAACCTTCTGACCTTCGCAGAGTTTTTTCGCGGTGGCGGCGACTCTTCCGATGTGTGGCCAGTCATGAGCGGGATCATCAGTGACATAATAGGGACGTACTAGTTCCGCGAGTCTTCTGATTCTATCCATTACCGCTTCCTTGTTTTGAACCATCCGCGATAGCGGAAATAAATGAGGCATATGATCCACACGACGATCATGAGAATGGAAATCCCCGCGAGTGCGTGCGGTGAATTGAGTCCGGGAAGAGTGGTAAAGTTCATGCCGTAAAAGCTGGCGATGAAGTTCAACGGGAGAAGGACGGTTGAGAAAACCGTCAGAGTTTTCATCACGTCGTTCGCCTTCTGGTCATCCATCTGAATCTGGAGCTCGAGGAGATGTTCGAAATTATCTGAGATTTCATCGAGACGGAAATAAAGCTGATCCAGATTTTCGCGAAGATCCTGAAGCATGGACTGCTGCTTGTCCCAGAATTCCTTCGAGCGATAGAGACTGTCATTTGTTTGCTTCAGGAGCCGCTTCAGCACAAAAAGTTTTCTCCGGAAGTGGTAGACCCTCATCATGTTCATGTCCGCTTTCTTCGAGAGAACTTCCGTCTCGAAAGCTTCGTACACATCCTGGAGAGCATCCATTGGTTCTTCGTACGTACGAATGCCATCGAGAATGATCTGGTGAACGAGCATCTGAATATTTTTCGGAAAGGCATCCGGCTTTTCGCATCTTCCGACTGCGTGCCAGAGATAAGAAAGATCCACGCGATGACTAGTCACAACTCTTTCGCGCGAAATAAAGAGCGCGACTTTTCGCGTGAGCTCCTGAACGGTTGTCGCATCGGCCTTCGCGTCCTTGTCGTAGGATCTCATCATCAGAAAGTGAAAGCCTTCTTCGGTCACTTCGTACTTCGGTAAATGCTCGGGTTTCAGACAATCCTGAACAAGGAGAAAAGGAAGATCGAATTCATGAGCGAGAGTGGAGATATCAGCGTCGTCGGGTGCAGTGACGTCGTACCAGCTGAATCTTTTTTCGGGAAGTGGGATCTGCTTAATCATTCACAGATCGTAACAAATAAGAAGGCCCTCTTTCGAGGGCCTTCTGGTTTTCATTCGTTAATTTTTGACGGAGTCAAAATCATTAAAGAGCGAAGCGGGATTACCAACGGTTTCCGCCGCGGTCACCACCGCGATCGCCGCCACGGCCTCCGCCGAAGCCGCCACGGTCACCACCGCGTCCGCCGCCGCCGCCGCCG
>JBJMLZ010000274.1:0-4879 GCA_045805035.1 Bacteriovoracaceae bacterium | reverse complement strand
CGAAGCGTGGAAGCTTCATCAGAAAGGGGATTCTTCAAAGCTTGATTTGCTCGTCACTTCAATTCTCGATGAAAAATATCACAAGGAAATTCTCGGCTTCATTCATGGCCCGGACATCAAGGGTCTGGATAAAGATGATCCGATGTACGCGCGCAAACTCATCGTCGCGGACGTCAAGGAATCAGATTACATCGCCAACAACCATCCGGATGAAATCCGTTACAACGTCTTCCAGTCGCTTCAGTACATCACGGACTGGCTGTCGGGTAACGGCTGTGTCGCTCTTCCCACCACAGTCGGCGGAGTTCCCGCGCGAGTGATGGATGACCTTGCCACCGCTGAACGTTCACGCTGGGAAATCTGGGCGGAGCTTTATCACGGAAGGTTCTCCATTGAAGATTTTGTCCGCATCGCCCATGAAGAACTTCATTTCATCAGAAAAGATCTTTCCAACGAAAAGAAGATTGTTCAGGTGAAGTGGGATGAGAGAACGTCGAAGTGGTATCCGGTAGCGATGAATCTCATGCTGAAACTCATGACCGATGAAGTGCCAGTTGAGTTTGCCACGCAACTCTTCCTGCCTTTCACCATGGAAACCCTCCGCGCTTCAAATGATCCATGGACGACAGCACTTGAGCTTGATCCGGAAAAATTTAAAACCCGCGAAGATGTGAAACGCTTTCACTATTACTTTGAAATGTGCGGCAGCCGGAAATTTGCGAAGGCCTTCTTTCATTGCCGGATGCTCGATTTTCCTGCGATCGAAAACTTTATCCTGAATTTCTCGGAAGAGGACGTGCTTGAGGCCGCGGGTTACCACGGAAACATCGGCGAAGGATCAAAGACTCTCGATGCGATGGCGAAGGCCGAGCAATCAAAGGTCACCGAGGGGCAGAATGAACTTCTGGAAATGGGAAACAAGTACCGCGAAAAGTTCGGCGTGAAGTTTCTCATCTCGGCTAAAGGGAAAAGCGGCCCGGAGATGCTCGCGGTCCTGAAAGAGCGGTACAATAATTCGCGCGTTGAGGAATGGGCGAATGCCCGGAAGGCGCTCTTTGAAATTACGAAGAAGAGAATGGAGGCCCATCCTCTGAACAAATTGCATGAGACAATTGAGTCTGCACGCAAAAACAGAAAAATTCCTTCCGCCCAGATTTCTCTGCTCAATGACAAAATAACGCAGACGATGGCCTTCGGAGAAACGACAGAAGATACTTGGTTTGAGATGGCGTCTCTCAGTAAGTCAGTCGCCAGTGCGTTTGCGATTGAATATTTCACGACAAAGAAAATTCCTTTAACGACTTCAGTGAATGAATTGCTCGCAAAAACTTCGTCAGCTTTCAGGATTCCCAACGGTGACAAAGTTACCATCGAACATCTTATGTCCCACAAGGCGCTGAATCTTCACTATGTGAATGGCGTCCCCGCGAATAAAAAAATGCCGGCGATCACTGAGTTCCTCACCGGCAATAAAGATTACGGCTACGAACCGATCGAAGTCACCAATCCTCCCGGAGCAAAATTCCAATACTCCGGCGGAGGCTTCCTCGTTCTGGAACATCTTATTGAATCTCTCGAAAAGAAAAACATCAAAGAACTCACACGGCCGTTCCTTGATTCCCTCGCAATGAAAGAGTGGAGCTTCGAGCAAGGTACGCTCACAGGAAAAACTTACGCCACCGGATACACAGACGACGGAAAAGAAGTCGAAGGTAGAAGAAAAATGTTTCCGGCCTTCGCCGCCGGTGGCATGGGAACTTCCACAGCGATGGCCAGATTCCTTCATTGCCTGGAGTTCGCTTATCACAACGTGGAGGGCACCGACGGAATCTCTCACGATACTGCCCGTCTCATGCTGCATGGCCTTGATCAGGGTTGCAGAAATTTCATGGGCTGCCTCATGGGTCTGGGTGTTTTCATTGCTCACGCCGGTGATAACAAGCTCATGGTCCACCAGGGCGCCAACGACGGTTTCCGCTGTCTTTTCCTTCACTGTTACGACGGACCTGATCGCGGTAAGGGCATGGTGATCCTCGCCAATAAAGACAACGAAGCGATGCTCTTTATCGCCGAAACCGCCCAGCTCATCCTGAAAGACATGAAACTTTCCGGAGTCGATCTCGCAAAGTTCGGAACGACTTTTGCCCGCGAAGGTCTGAAGCAGGAAGAAATCGTGAACCTCGGTTATAAGAATCTCGTCTTCAATGCCTTCGAACCAATGAGGCCCGAAGCGATCACGGACAAAGGTCCCAAAGATCCGCTTGCTCCCTACAATCTGTGCGTGGGTGGAAAAATTCTCGACGTGACAGATGAAATGTTCGCGCGCGCGGAGAATCTCCTCTCTGATCATTTACCAAAGTTTGATCCCGAACTTTTCGGCAAACAAGGGAAGGTGATGGATAGCTGGGAAACAGTGAGACACAATCCTTATGGCGAGGATGTTCTTCACTTCGCCCTGAAAAAACCATCGGCGATTCGGTACGTGCTTCTTTCGACGAAATACCACACGGGAAATTTCTCGCCGGAAGTGATGATCGAAGGACTTGTAAATAATGAATGGAAAACTATTCTTCCGAGAACTCGTCTGGAGGGACATTCGGAGCAGCGAATCGCGCTTCAGGCCCCCACCGGCGTCATCACGGAAGTGAAAGTTCACCAGTATCCTGATGGTGGTTTCACGCGCCTTGGCCTTTACCATGATCTTCCGGAAGACGAGAAAATTTCTTTCGATGGTATCTCCCGCGTTTATCCAGACCAAGTCCCGCAGACGAAAAAACCCCTGGCGATTCCCTATGCTCCGTCTGATAAAGAGATCGTTCACAATTGGAGAAGTACCGGGAAAATTTTTAACAATGCGGCCCTCGCCCTCGGAGCGAAAGTTCTTTCTGCGACCGATGAGCATTATTCACCCGCATCTTCCATGCTTTCACCTACCGGCCCCATTAACATGTTTGACGGGATGGAGTCCGCACGCTCGAGGACACCTGGTCACTTTGAAGAGGTGGTGATTGCGCTGGCCAAACCTGCGCCGGTGACTGCGATCGACATGGACTTCACTTACTTTGTGAACAACAACCCGCTGGAAGTTTCCGTTGAGGGATTTGATGGTAAAGAGTGGGTGAATCTTGTTGCCAAGACATGGGTAAAACCATTTCGCGGAAGCACAAAGAGATTTGAACTCGACGCCAAAGGTAAAATGGAAAAGCTGCGTCTGCGCACATACCCATGTGGCGGAATGAACCGTTTCCGTGCCTGGTCGCCTGCTTAGCTCTGGCATTCTCCTTGCTTCTTAAAGACACAGCAAAAGGAGTTGCTATGAAAAATTTCATGATTCTCGGTGCACTAGTAGCGGTCTTCTCCCTCTCGTACACGTATGGCGGATCCAATTCCTCACACGTGAAAGAACGTGCTCAGGAGATGTCTCACGATGCCAAACGCGGAGTGAACAAAGCGGGCCGCGATATCGATGACAGCACCTGTGAACTTCGTCACGGCAAGGCCGAGTGTGCGGCGAAGAAAACGGGGCATTCCGTGAAAAACGGTGCGGACAAAGTCGAGGACGCTGTGGACTAAATTTTGTTCACATGTTTTCCCTCGAGAAAGGCCCAATTTTTGGGCCTTTATAATTTTCCTTAAACTATATATTTCGTGAGCGCCTTGCTAAGACCGTCTTCACATCATTGCGGAAAATGCTTAGTTTATTCTGTGAGAGATTTTTTTCTATAAAAGGGAAAACTTGCAGAGGTACCACGTCAAAGTTCTCCTCAGAGAATTTGAAAAAAGAAAAGTGAAGAACGGTCGCTTTTCCTTGCGCGCATTCGCGAAGTTTCTGGGCTTTGCTCCCTCCACACTTTCCCGCATTCTGACTAACGGCCAGGAAATCTCTGCCTCCGCTACCAAGACGATCATGAAGAAGCTTCAGTTGAACGAAGAAGAGCGCATGCTTTTCATTGCTTCGATCGCTGAATCTAAAAAGCTCAACACCCTTCGTACGCTCGGGAAAGTTCCTGGTGATGGTTTCAAGGATTTTCTTTTCACGCTTGATAGTGTGTCTAATCTTGCCATGAAAGAGCTCGCCGATGGCTGCATCATTCATCTCCTGGGCCTTAAGGATGAAGCGATTGTTCACGCCAAACATAAATCGAGTCAATTTGAAGGCATCAAGCTCGATACCATGAGTACACCTGCCGTTTGCCATCCCGTGCTTTCACCAGACAAACCTTTGATCATCAACTCCAAAGGTAAGCACGACGACATTCTCAATCACCTGAATGCGCATTCGATTCTTTGTCTTCCAGTGAAGAAGAATGAGCGGAAGCTAGGCTCAATCACTTTGCTTCGCAATAAGGACCGGAAAAACTTTTCTCAGGACGATCTGAAACCTGCCGAGGAACTCGCGGCAAAGGCCGCTTACGTGTACACGCTGATCTCTGAACACTGATTGTTCCAAGTTTTTGGAACACTATCTTATTGAAATCTACGGAAATTCGGGCGCAAATTAAGTGTTTTTACTATACTTAACTTTATTAACTAAGACTTAAAAGAGTGAAGAACGACCTCGCAAGGTCGTGATAATAATATGACTGATGCTGTTGCTGTTGCTGTAGACGAAGAAACTTCCAAACTTCTCCTGAGAGTTTCTAAAAATATCAAGGCCCAGAGACTTGCTCGTGGCCTGAAACAAACAGACATGGGCCAATATGGTTTCGGCTATCGTTGGTATCAGCGTCTCGAAAGCGGAAGACATGTGCCGACTCTTCCTACTCTCATCAAACTCGCGAAGGCCCTTGAGATCGACATCTCTGAGCTCTTCCGCTGAACTTAAACCTTCTTCACAAACTCTGATTTAAGATTCATCTGGCCGATGCCTTCGATCCTG
>JBJMLZ010000273.1:0-28551 GCA_045805035.1 Bacteriovoracaceae bacterium | reverse complement strand
CGTTCCTTCCATAATACGCGCGAGAACAACCACGCCGCGATAAGGGTCAAACCAGGAGTCAAAAATCAGCGCCTGAAGCGGAGAATTTACTTTTCCGGTCGGAGGTGGAATTTTTTTTACGATTTCTTCCAGGAGACTGTCAACGCCGAGGCCGGATTTTCCGGAGACGAGCGGGGCTTCGGAAGCATCGAGACCAATGACGTCTTCGATTTCTTTTTTTACTTTCTCGGGATCCGCGTGCGGAAGATCGATCTTGTTGATCACCGGAATTATCTCGAGATTATTTTCCAGCGCCATGTAAACGTTGGCGAGTGTCTGAGCTTCGATACCCTGAGAGGCATCGACGATGAGGAGCGCACCTTCGCACGAAGCAAGTGAACGCGAAACTTCGTAGGTAAAATCCACGTGGCCCGGAGTATCGATCAGGTTGAAAAAATAAGTGATGCCGTCTTTGGCCTTGTATTGAAGGCGAACGGTTTGCGCCTTGATCGTGATCCCGCGTTCTTTTTCAAGGTCCATGTTATCGAGGAGACGATCAGTTTTCTCGCGATCAGTGATGGATTTCGTCATCTCAATGATTCTGTCCGCGAGCGTGGATTTCCCATGGTCGATGTGAGCAATGATCGAAAAATTGCGAATAAGACTGGTGTCCATGGATACTTAACCCTTAGCGGCATTTAATATGGTGATGCGGGTCAAATATACATGAAATGTTTTAAAGCTTCACTGCAAATCTAGGCAGAAGCAGGGATTTTGATTGGAGAAACGAGGTATTCAAGGCGGAAGTTCGCTTTCTGGACGAAGCGTACGGTAAGTACGTGACCGACCGAAACGAACTGACAACGAAGAAGACCGATGTTTATCCGATCAAAATCAAGCGAACACTTCCGTACTGATGATCATCATGTAGTAATCGAGGTTCGATTCCTTGGCGCGAATAGGAATCACGTTCGCGTATCCGTGATATGCCTCAGAAGTTTCCTCGAAGATATACTCACCCGTATTTGGATCGATCACACGTCTGCGCTTCGGAACCGTGATCTCAGCGTTTTCAATCTTTGAACGTCGCTTGATCGCCACTTCGAAAGTTTCGATGATCGAATCCGGCACTAGCGTATCAGTAATATTCTTGTTCATGACATCGTCGGATTGCATCTCGAGAAGTGCGTACATCGGGTTATTCATGTACGTCAGCTCGCCCTTGGCGTTAGCGATCATAATGTTTTTCTTCAGCATGTTCGCGAGCGTATCAAACTTCCGGTGCTCCACCGAAATACGATCCGTTCGGAGCTGCTCAAATCGCTTCATGTTGTTGATCATCTTATTCAACTCGCGCGCAAGCTCGCCGATCTCATCGTCCCCTTCATAGTAAATCGAGACGTCGAAGTTCACTTCCTGCAGTTCGCGTACGGCGTCGTTGATCTTCTTGAATGGCATCGCAATTTTTCCCGGTACAACGAGAGAGAGAATAATCGTTCCGAGGAAAGTAATAATGAGAGTAATAAGCATGTTCCGGCGGGTTTCGCCGATAATCGCCTTCACTTGTTTGTCTCTTTGCTCGTTCTGGAAGTACTGAATGTCCTGGAACTCCGAGAACGCTTCGAGAATTTTGTCAGTCAGTCCATCAATGGTGGAGAGACCCTCGCCATCGCGATAAAAGAGAGAAGCCTTACTTACGATCGTCTTGAGCGAATCTACATAACCAAGCATTCGCGATATAGTTTTCTTCGCTTCGACTTCGGTATAGAAAGAATCCAGACGCTGAAGCTGGGATTGAAATCCTTCACACAAGTTCTCGAGGCGTTTCAGGTCTTCCGCCGTCGGTTTCTGCACGAGAATTTTCTTCTGCATCTTCAGGATCGACACCGCGGAAATTCTCACTTCATCCGTGAGGAGTGAAATTTTATTCGAGTTCACGGTGATGTTGGAGATCTGATTGTTCAGGGAATCCAGGAAGAAAAAAACCGTGAATCCCATGATCAGAATCACTGCCATCGCGGTGATAAAGCTGTAAGTCACTCTTCGTTTCAGCGACATTCTCATAACTAGACCTCTTCCAGATCGGCAAACAACCGATCAAAGTTTTTTTCGGAACCTACAAGCACCACGATGTCGTCTGCTTCAATCACGTCCATCGGAAGTGGAGCATCGTTAATGACCACGCGATGAGCGGCCTTTCCTTCTTCACTGATATAAGGAACGCGTTTCTGGAGAGCGACAATGTTCAATGAATAGTTCTGGCGGATCTGTGATTCAACCAGAGTTTTTCCTTCGAAGGCCTTGCCGAGTTTGATCTCAACGATAGAGTAGCCGGCAGCGAAGTTGTAGCGCTGAAGAACGTGAGGAGCCGCGATCTTACTTGCGACGATCTCGCCCATTTCTTCTTCGACCTTGATGATTTCGGAAGCTCCAATCTCGCGAAGAACGTGTTCATGAAGCTGGCTGGTGGCACGTGCAACCACGCGACCTACACCAAGCTTTCTCAGCATCGCGACTGCCATGATACTCATCTCGATGTTGTCACCGATGGCGACAACTGCAGTGTCGACATCGGAAATATTCACTGCCCGCAGTGACCTTTCCTGGGTGACGTCGATGCAGATCGCGTGGGACACGCGGTCCTTGATCCGGTCAACCAGCTCGGGGTTGGAGTCGATGGCGAGGACCTCAGCGCCTTTATCAAAAAGTCGCGAAGCGGTTTTCGCTCCGAAGGTTCCTAATCCGATTACTGCTACAATCATAAATTTATCCTATGAGTACTTTCCCTTCCGGGTATTCCACTTTACTTGGTAAAACAACTTTAGAACCAACCGCGAGAACGATAGTCAGAGGTCCCACTCGTCCCACATACATCATGGCGACAATCACGAGTTTTCCGAGGATCGACAGGAAAGGTGTGATCCCCAGTGAAAGGCCCACGGTACCGAAGGCGCTTGTGACCTCGAAGAGAAGTGACAAGAAGTTTTTGTCGGGCTCAAGCCTCATCATAACAAGGACGCCGACACTGACAACAATGAGACAGATGATAAAGATCGCAATCGACTTTACAACTGTCGCCTGAGGAACTTTTCTTTCAAAAAACTCCACGTCGTATTTCCCCTTCAGTGTCGCCATCACTGACCACAAGAGCACACCAAAAGTCGTTGTCTTCACACCACCACCAGTCGACCCTGGAGAAGCACCGATGAACATCAGAAGAATGATCATATATATACAATGGGGATGCAGAAGATTGAGGTTTATCGTATTGAAACCCGCGGTTCTTGGAGTGACCGACTGGAAGAAGGCCACCTGGAGCTTCTCCCACATCGAATAATCCTGGAATGCATGCAGGAACTCTCCGAAGAAAAGATAAATCGTCCCAATTCCCAGAAGCGCAAAGTTGATTGTGAGAACAATCTTTGTATGGACAGAAAGTGCGCGGAAAGAACGACGGCCCTTAAGATTTTCGAGCACGTCTTTCAACACCGCGAATCCGATCCCTCCTACAATGATGAGGAATGCGACAGTAAGATGAATCATCGGTGAGAACTTAAAGTCTTCAAGGTTATTGTTGAAGAGCGCGTAGCCTGCGTTACAGAAGGCCATGATGGCATGATAGAAACCGAAATAGATAGACTGTCCGATTTCAAATCCTTCCTGATAAAAACCGAGTGTGAGAATGACAGCTCCAATAAACTCGATAACGAAAGTAAATCGCACGATATCGGAAACGAGCTGAAGAAGTTCCTGTGAACTGGAAGCATCGAGCACGTCCTGCATGATCACCTGCTCTCGCATCTGAAGGTTTCTTCCCATGATCACTGCCATCGAGCTCGAAAGAGTCATGATCCCGAGACCACCGACCTGAGCAAGCACCAGCATGACCACCTGGCCGAAGATACTGAATTCATCCGGAAGTGAGATCGAAGAAAGTCCGGTTACGCACGTTGCAGATGTCGCCATGAAAAGGGCATCGATAAAGTGAATGGTTTTTCCCGGAGCTGCCGACACCGGTAAAACAAGAATGAGTGCCCCAAGAAGAATCCATCCCCCAAAGGAAAGAAGAACGATCTGCGCAGGCTGAAATTTCAGACGGAAGAGAAAACTCGAAGCGCCGAGCTCAGCAACTTTTGGCAGATCTTTTTTCTCATAGACGGAGATAACAGAGGAAAAGAGATGGACCGCTGAGAGCCAGTAAAGAAATTCCAGATCTCCCCACGTAATTACCATCGGAACAAAAATGATCAACGAGAAGACATAACGACGGAGAAAATCCTCGATCCCTTCGCTCTTCAGGAAATTTGATGCTAGAGTGATGAACAAAACAACGGGAACGATCCACAGCGCCCAGGTGAGAATGAGCTCCATCGGAAGTTTTGCCAATAGCTCAGGAAACTTTTTCGATTTCTGGAAAGTGTAGACCACAACGAAAAAACCGTTGATGGCGATCTCCAGAAGGAGCGGCAATCTTCCCATGATAGAATTCATGCTATAGATTTTAGGCCTGACCAGGGGAATCCCCAAGGATTTGTTCATGAGACAAAATCGACCTATCACCTTCAACATCTCCTCGCTGGACAGTCTGGGCCAGGGAGTAAGCAAGACTGGTGAAAGGATCACTTTTATCCCTAAAACTCTCCCGGGCGAAGAGGGAGAGGCCATCATTCTGGCCGAGAAAAAAGGAGTGGCTTTCGGAAGATCCACTTCTCTCAAAGTTCGTTCACCTGAACGCATCGAACCCGCGTGCATTCATTTTGATAAGTGCCCTTCCTGTCATTACCTTCACACAACGTACGAAAGAGAACTGGCGGCGAAGGAAGAAAACTTCAGAAAACTTTTCCGGAATCTGCCCCTACCGGACCTGAAAATTATTTCGGCGCCGGATCGAATGGGTTATCGCAACCGCATCCAGCTTCATTACGATACTAAAAAGAAAAAAATCGGAATGCTCGACTCGCGCACCTCCGAAATTATACCGGTTCCCCAATGTCTGATAGGTGAGTCCTCTGTGCTGGAAAAGCTTAAAGAGCTCTATCAAAATGACCTTTGGCTCAAAATTGCGCCTAAAAATCCGGATCGCGGCCATGTGGAAATCTATCGCAAGGGTGAAACTGTCGAACTCAACTGGAACAAAGATTATGCTCAGGGTGGATTCACTCAGGTGTATGAGTTAATGAATGAAAGACTAAAGGATGAACTCAAATCCTGGTGGGGGCAGGGAAAACAAACTGTGCTCGATCTCTTCGCGGGCAATGGAAATCTCACGGATCGTCTCCCTTATTCCGGACGTTTATGTGTGGATATTTATACTCAACCAAAAAGCTCGGAGTTTCTTTCTCAATCACTTTACGAAAAAAACGCCCTTCAGAGTGTGATGCGCGCGCTTGAGAAAAAAAATCTCTCTCCGGAGATTTTAGTACTCGATCCACCACGATCGGGCCTCACTGATCTCGCAGACTGGATGGAAAAAATCAGGCCCGCACGAACCGCTTACGTAAGCTGCGACCCACACACTCTCGTACGAGACCTTCAGAAGGTCCGCGGGCATCGTCTGACCGGCGCAGTTCTTCTGGATTTTTTTCCTTCTACCTTTCACTTTGAAAGTCTCATCTTTCTCGAGCGAGAATAGGCGTTTTCTTTTTACTTTGATGCCCCACTTAATTAAAATAAATCCATAGAGTTTATAGTGGAGGTTTTCTCATGGTGAAGAGCGTTCTCAACATCCTGCTTGCAGTTGTCGTACTCACCCTCGTTTCGTGTTCAAGTCGGCCGAAAGAGATGAACAAAAAAGCGCAGCTTTATTTCAACGCTGGCACCTCTTCATTGATCAACAAAGAATACACCGAAGCTCTCACCAATCTCCTCAAGGCCAATGAGCTCGAAAAAAATAATCCGGATGTGCTGAACAATCTCGGCATGGCCTATTACTTCAAGGGCGACCTGAATCTGGCGTTGAAGTGCCTCAAAAACTCGCTCGAACTGAATCCAAAAAACTCTGATGCCAAACACAACATTGCTTCGATTCTTTTCGAGCAAGGCCAGATTGGCGACGCTGAGAGACTCTACAAAGAAGTGCTGACAGATCTGACTTATGAAAAACAAGCGCGCACTTATTACAACCTCGGCATTCTTGAACTTGAAAAGAAACATGATCCGGTTGAAGCCGAAAGATATTTCCGCTCTTCCCTGAAAGAAAGCGAAGACTATTGTCCTTCTCACTACAAGCTCGGCTCGATTTACTATGCCCGTCATGAATACAACAAGGCTTACCGGAGTTTCCGCGAGGCCACGATGGGAACTTGTTTCAACTCACCTGCGGCTCACTATCAGCAGGCGCTCTCGCTTATCGAACTCAGAAAATACAGCGATGCCCGTGTGAAACTTGATGAAATCCAGAATCGTTTTGCCAAGACTACTTATGCAGTTAAGGCGAGATCGAAAATGCTGGATGTTGATGAACTCGAAAAACAGTACAGATCACTGGAAGCAAAATCACCACGGAAGGTGATGCAGTCTCCTGAATTCTAAGACAAGGATGTGACATGATGGAGCAGGAAAAAGGCACGACCAGAAATGAAGGCGGTGAATTCGGACTTCTAGGGGAATACCTCAAGCAGAAGAGAACCGAAAAAAACTTCTCACTGGAAAAGCTCTCTCAGAAGACCAAGATCAGTATCAACATACTGAAGAGCCTTGAGGCCAATGACTTTGACCATCTGCCGAGTGCTGCTTACATCAAAGGCTTTGTCGTAAGCTATGTGAAAGTCCTTGGACTTCCCATGGATGAGGCCATCAACAAGATGGAATACACTTACCTCAATGTTCTCGGAAAACCATTTCCCGCTTTGAATCACACGAAGTCGATGCCGGCATCATTCCAGACTCCGACTCAGGCCCTGGCCGCAACCAAAGAGGCAACCACCACCGCCGGAACGAAAGCACGCGAAGAAGCTCACCACCAGCCGACTCCGCACGAAGTGATTGAGAACAGCGATTCGCTCATTGAAAACACAAAATCTATTCTTCCGATCGCGATCTTTGCCGCGATCATCCTCGCTTTTGTCGGCGGCTATAAACTCATCTCTTCAGTCGTTGAAAGTGAAGTGAGTGATCAGAAAACAAAAGATCTCGGACCGAAGATTGAATCGAGTTCTGCTCTGGTGAATCCCCACATTCAACAGGTGAAAAAAGAAGAGCCGAAGGTTGAGCAGGGAACGCAGACCTCAACTCCGGTTACGACTGCTCCGGTAGAAGAAGCAAAACCAGCAGAAGAAAAACCTCTTCCGGATTTTCCTCGTAACTTCCCGACAGTTGATTTCAAGAAAGTGAAAGGAAAACTTTTCAGCGTGAAAACAGATGCGCCTGAAAATGAGAACAATGAAATTCTTCCTGAGAAAATCAAAAGTTCGATGAATCCGGCACTTCAGAATGTTTATATCCGCGCCGTCGACGGAAATACGTGGATCAGCTATAAGATCGACAATAATCCGATCGCAAGTGTCATTGTCTCTAAAGGCAATGATCTTTTCCTTCAGGGCAATGAAATCCGTCTCTTCCTCGGGAACGTGAATGTCACAAAGATTTTCTACAACAATTACCTCATCGAGACGCCAACCAAATCCGGCGTGAAGTCACTGATCTTCCCTGAAGAGAGCAATGAAAAGTATTACATGCCACTCTTCCCGAAAGCGAAGGACGATATCCTTTACACCGCTGAAGACTACATGAAGCGGATGAAGCTTGAAGAAGATGAGTTAGCGAAGAGAAAACAAGATTGATAAAAACAAAAGGCCCCTTTCGGGGCCTTTTTTATTGGAATCAATTTCAGGATTGCCAGTCGAGCCTTCGATAGAAATAGACCGAAATAAACGCGAGTATTGTCGCAGGAAAGAAGACTGCGATCGGAACCGGGATAATATCTTTCTTCGCGAAACTCACCAGAGAAAAATATAAACCGTAGTAGACGACAAGACACATAAGTCCAATGAGACCGGAGTTTCTTCCCTTACCCCGGGTTCCACTCACACCCAGACCAAACCCCAGGAAGCAGAAAATAAAACAAACCACCGCACCGTTCTTCCGGTTCCAGAATTCATAGCGCGCGTTGAAGATGTCTTTCTTATTGAAGCGGTAAAGCCTCTCCGCTTCCTTCGGATCCATCTTCAGAATCTTCCCAAGTTCGTCCGATGAAAGCATGGTTTCTTTCAGACTGAACTTATCGCCGAACTGACCTTGCGTGATGGGAAACGAATACTTCGTATAGATAATTTTCTCAAGGCCGTTCTGCTTGCCCTGACCAATGATATTTCCATCATAAAGAGTGAGCGTGAGTTTATCTGTCAACTGGTCAGGGTTCTTCTCGAAGATGAGTTCTCCGCTTTTGGCAAAGATCACCCGCTCGCCACCGTCTTTTTCATTTACATGAAGGAAAACTTCTTCAAGATTTCTTCCGTATTTGGTGGCGTGCGAAGCAAACAAAGTCACGTTCGGAATCATCGTGAAGAACTGACCCTCTTTAATTCCAGCAAGAAGTCCGCTGGAAGTGAGGTACGTGACTTTCTTCCGGAAGTCTTTGTTAGAAAGAGGAATGAGGCTTTGATTTAAGTGATAAACACTCGTCGCAAGTATTGCGGCCACGATAAGAAACGGAAGAATGATTCTTTCTTTCGTAAGTCCGCCTGCTCTCATGGCGATGTATTCCGAATCGGCCGACATGCGATTGAGGCAAAAAATAGTTGAGAAAAACACTGCAATAGGAAGAGACAGCGGTACAAAAGTAAGCGTGATATTTCCAATAAGACCCAGGGTGAACCAGAGTGAAACATCGCGTGTCACCAAAAGGTCAGTCAATCTGAAGAGTTCAAACGTCAGAAGGAAGCTGATGAAAAACACCGTGCTCACGAGCAACGGCAAAATAAACTGTGCGGCAAGATATCTCTGAAGCATGAGTCTCATATTAAACAAAGTACACGAGGTTCACCTTTCCATCAAGAAATGGCAAAATAGGCGGATAATTAAAGGAGACCCTATGCAACTCGTGATCGACCTCAACGGCGATAAGTTTCTCTCAGCCGAACTTAAAGTCCTTACTGCTTACCAAAAAACATCTACTGCGAAAACCAAAGGTGCTAAGGCCGAAACTTCAGTGTCGGTTGACCACTGGACGGATAAAGGACTTAAAGAAGAGTTTCAGGGTCTTCGTTCGGCAAAAAACTTTAAGGGTGGAAAAGACGAAACAATCAGCTTCAGCGGCGCCACTGGCGAAAACGTCATCGTGGTTGGTCTCGGCGAGAAAGGCAAGATGAACGCTGAAGATCTCCGCAAAAGTGTTTCGAAAATTTTCAAGGCGACCAAAGGTAAGTACACTACCGTGGCCTTTGATGTTCCTGGCTTCAATGTCGTTCGCGACGAAGTTCAGGCAGTTGCCCTGATCGCGGAATCAATCTACATGAGCGATTATTCTTTTGATCTTTATAAATCGAAAAAGTCGGAAGCGCCTGAGCAGACCATCATTCTTGCTCATGCGGAAAAGAGAAACTCTGCCCGCATTGAGAAGGCGATCGCCTCAGTGAAGAACATCACTTCTTCCATCAATGTCGTGAAGGATTTTATCAATGAAGCACCAAACGTCCTTCATTCTGAGGAATACGCCCGTCGTATCGAAGCGGACGTGAAGAAAAATCTCAAGGGTGTAAAAATCAAAGTTCTCAACAAAGCTCAGATTCAGAAAGAGAACATGAATCTTCTTCTTTCGGTGAACTCCGGTTCTGCTTATGAGCCACGTCTTGTTCACCTGACTTATGAACCTGCACGCATGAATTCTAAAACTAAACACATCGCTCTCGTCGGTAAAGGCATTACCTTTGATACCGGCGGTTACTGTATCAAGCCGGGCACCAGCATGGCGGGAATGAAATTCGACATGGGTGGATCAGCTACAGTGTACGGGGCTTTCCGTGCCGCTGTTCTTGAGAAGTCACCAATCAAGATCACTTGCGTTCTTGCGATCACCGACAATGCCATTAATTCCCTCGCAACTTTCCCGGACGCTATCGTGAAAGGCAGAAACGGCAAGACGGTTGAGATCCTGAACACAGACGCAGAAGGAAGACTCATCCTCGCCGATGCCATGGACTACGCTTGTGACCAGAATCCACACTGCATCATCGACGCCGCCACTTTGACTGGTGCTTGTCTTGTTGCTCTCGGAAATCAAGTCTGCGCGATCCTCGGTAACGACCAGAAATGGATCAACGAGATCATGGGCTCAGCGAAGGCCCAGGATGAGTACATGTGGCAACTTCCGATCATCAATGAATGGAGACAGGATATTAAATCCAAGATCGCTGACCTTCGTAACATCGGTACACCGATGAGAGCAGGAACTGCGATTGGTGCGGCCTTTATTGAAGAGTTTGTGAAGAATGACATTAAGTGGGCCCACCTTGATGTTGCAGGTGTGGTAGATTCCCAGTCGCATCTTCCTTATTGTTCGGCCAACGGTGCTTCTGGTCTTATCGTGAGAACACTCACGCACCTTCTGATGAATGCCAAGTAATTTCAAAATCGTTCTATTTGCGCCCGAGATTCCCGGAAACACCGGGAGTATCGGGCGCACTTGTGTCGCCCTCAATCTCGAACTCATTCTCATTAAGCCATACGGTTTTGAAATCGATGAAAAGGCCGTTCGTCGCGCGGGGCTTGATTACTGGAAGCATGTGCAGCTCCGCGAGTTTGAGTCGTGGGAAGATTTTTTGATCCGGGAAAAACCTGCGAAAGAAAAACTGATCTTCTTTGAGAATAACGGACAAAAGCTCCACTATGAAGCGCCCTACTCTCAGGATTGCTATCTCATTTTCGGAGGTGAGACGCGCGGACTTCCTTATGAAGTGGAAAATGAATATGCTTCACAGATTTATCGACTTCCGATGTTTTCTGATCACATCCGCTCGCTGAATTTATCCAACGTCGCGACCACCGTAGCGTATGAGTGCTTACGGGATCTCCCAGCTAAAGCGTGAAGCCACTTCTTCAGTGAACTGTTCCGGTGTAATCGCTTTACCCTGTCTCATCTTCACGAGGATCTGCTCAATCCGGACTTTCGCGAAGGCAGTGAGCTTTTTCTTTTTAAAGGAAACGTAATAGCGCTTTGGACTCGGAAGCATCATCGCCAGAAAGGCGGATTCCCGCGGTGAAAGTTGGGACGGTGATTTTCCGAAATAGTGTCGCGCGGCCTTTGTGATCCCGTAAATCTTCGGTCCAAACTCAATGACATTCAGATAAACCTCAAGGATTTTTTTCTTCGTCAGTTCCCCATCGACTTTATAGGCGAGAATGAGCTCGTGCAGTTTTCGCCACAGTGACCGCTCTTCCGTAAGCCAGACATTCTTCACCATTTGCTGAGTGATAGTCGAAGCCCCGCGAACTCTTCCGCCACTCGCGGCTTCTTCTAAGGCCACTTTCATCTGCTCACTATCAAAACCCTCGTGCTGAAAAAAGCTCCAGTCTTCAGAGAGAACAATCGCGGCCTGGGCATATGGCGAGATTCCGGAAAGTGAGGACCAGGCCTTCGGCTTTGTCGGTTTGATTTCGATCACCGAATCATCTTCGTCAGTCAGGCGATGAGGCCATCCTTTCAAAAGCTCATCTCCGTTATGAGACAAATACATATTTAAAGGAATAGTGATGCCCAGAACAACAATGCTCAGGAAAGAAAAGAGAAGGATCTGCTTCCGGTCAGGCACTTTCATAAGAGATGATCTCAGGATAAATTATATCCTATGCCAGATTTCTGCGCCTATTTTAACTCGAATATCTGCCGGTCCTGTGAGCAACTTCCGATTGGATATACGGAACAGATCAGAAACAAAGAGAAGCACCTCAAAGAGGCACTATCCTCCACTGTGAATCTTGATCCGCCAGTGACCTCAGTTGAACAAGGATTCCGCAACAAGGCCAAGCTCATTGTCTCCGGTACATTTGAAAATCCCGTCATCGGACTCATTGACCGCGAGATTCTCGATTGCCCTATTCATCATCCAGCTATCAATGAGCTCATTCATGACCTGATTCCCTTTATCACTGAAGCGAAACTTATTCCCTATGTGATCTCTGAAAAAAAAGGAGAACTAAAAGGTCTCATCATTTATCACGGCGATGAAACCTATCTTCGTTTTGTTGTTCGTTCCAAGGAGCCGCTCGATCGGATCAAAAAACATTTGCCCTCACTTCTTCAGAAGCACCCGGATCTCGCCTCCGTTTCCGTGAACATTCAGCCCATTCATCAAGCGGTGCTTGAAGGAGAAGAAGAAATCCTTCTCGGGCCCCGCGATTCCATTCTTCAAAATTATAATGAAGTTTCTCTTCGGCTGAGACCAAGGGCCTTTGTACAAACGAATCAGAAGGTGGCAGAAAAACTCTATGCCACTGCAGCTTCCTGGGTAAAAGAACTGAAGATCGAAAAGTTTCTTGAACTTTTCTGCGGGCAAGGGGCCTTCAGTTTTCATTGTGCTGGCTTCGTGAAAGAAGCTCGCGGAGTGGAAATCAATGAGGAAGCAGTGAAGATGGCCAATGAATCTGCGCATGACCTTGGCCTCAATCATCTGAAGTTCATGAGCATGGATGCGGGAAAATCCCTCGGAGTAATAAAAGCATTTCATCCGGATTTGATTCTCGTGAATCCTCCGCGACGGGGCCTTGCTGAGAGTGTTTCCGTCCTGAAAGACAATTCACCCCAATGGATCATTTACTCGAGTTGCGATGTAAGTAGTCTCGCGCGAGACGTGAAAGAGCTTTCTTCTCAATATGAAATCAAGCGCGCGCAGCTCTTTGATATGTTCCCGCACACATCACACTTTGAATCACTGATTCTTCTTCAGCGACGATAGTAGCGGGAAATTTCTTTTGATGCTTTGAGGACCAGATCACCGCGGGACGTATCGCCTGAGATCACCCTGCCTCTCCAATCAGATTCAATAATATTGTGATGAGTGAAATCGACTATGCGGAACAAATTCTCGTTGCCGAAAATTTCCCAGTCACGCGTCGGACTTTCCATGAGGTCTTTACCATAGGCAAAGTGGCCGGTGCAATGGAGTACTCTCTTCATGATCGAAGGAGTTACATCATAATGAGTTGTCCGGTGTTCAACATTACCAGGCTCACGATCCGGCCCGATCAAAGTCATAGGAACCGTATCCCATTCTGAGGGGCGAGTTCCGGTGATAACGATCGTGCTTCCACTCAGGAATTTCTCTGCCTGAAGATCCGTGAAAATCTCACGAACTTTTGCATCCATGTCTGCCGCAGGTTCGTGTCCGATTTCAAAATAAAGAAAATACGGAATCATCGGATCACGATCATGATGAGCAAGCTTCCACTCAGGCCAGGTATTGATATCAACCAAACCAGGAACACGATGAGGAGAAAAAACTCCGAAATTGTATCCGGCCTTTCTCAGCTCGCTGATAAGAACTGGCTCACCTGCTTCAGGACGATACGAAGCAGGAATTCCATAAATCAAACGGAAAAGATTATCTTCCGTAGATCCTCCACCGGAGAGATGAGTGGAAAAATTCACTCCGTGCATTTCGAGATGTTTCAGGAAAGAGGTTGTTCCCTCTGAAATATCCTGCGTTCCGAGACCATCAACTACAACATAGATGAGATGTGAAGGCGACTTCGGTTTGCACTTGGTTTCTTTCTTCGGATAGTGAAGTTCCGCACCGGTCATCGTGGATGAAGTATGTATTTTGGGAAAAAACATTTCCTGATAGTTCATCGGAAACAGAGAAGCGAGTGTCACTTCATTACCATAGAAAGCAGTATGAGCTTTTGTCCACATGAGGTGAGAAAGCCCGAGGCAAAGAACGATAAGAGCAAGATACCAGTTGTTCACCGGATTACTGAAACGCTTCTGCATTGTTCTCCACAACCACTCACCTCGAATCCAGAGAACAAAAAAGAGAAAGAGCGTGACACCCGCAGTAACAAAATACGCGGAAAGAGAACCACTGAAAACTTCTGCCGGCCCCTGAGTGGAAGCAATCTTCATCACGAGTGAATTAATGTGAAAGCGATATTCACCAAAAACCATTCCATCAATCAGGATGAGTGACGTCGCAAGAAGAATGAGAAACGCGGACCAGAGTCTTACGAAATAGTACGTGGGAAAAATCGCTGCAAAGGGAACGAACAAAATAAAATAAAGAACCGTTGTGAGTAGCCCGTAATAACCAACGGTCGAAACGAGAAAATAAAATAATGAAGAAGTGTTACCCGGAACAACTCCGCTCTTCAAAAAAACCAGACTCATGAAACAAAGAAGGGGCCAGCCGAGCCCGAAAAAAACCTTTCTTCCCCACGAGAGGGCAAACCGCCTGCGTTCCATGAAATTCCTTAGGTGATGACACTTTCATTTTAGCCGCGGACAGCAATATATAAAGGAAATAAGAGTACTTAGGCGATTTTTCGGTAAGAAAGTCCCATCTTGTCTCGAACACCTTACAGAAATCGAAGAAAAAATTCAGCAGATTGGGCAGTGATGAAGGAACTGGGAATGGATTCTGAACGGGAAGAAGTGATGAAGCTATTGATTGCCTGCCAGTGCAAGACCGGCAGGCACGATTCGAAATCTTAGAAGAGCCAGTCAAGTCCGAAGCCGTAGGAATTGGCAAAGCGGTTCTTCTGCTCAGAAGTTGTACCGCCTCTCACCCGATCGTATTCAGCGAGATGGTTCAGGCCGTAATTGAAATTCACGATGAATTTTTCGGTGACGAGATACTTCGCCTTGAAGAGGAAATTGTAATCAACGTAAGAGTCGTCTTTGATCTTCACTCCGTTCTCATCCTTCGCAGTCATGGAACCTTTGCGGATAGCAGTTCCCTGAACGAGCATCATGAATTCCTGAACAGGGCGGTATTGATATCCGGCCTTGAGGTAAAAATCAGTTGATGCATCAGTATCGATAGTATTCTTGCCTGCACCGGTAACTTCATCATACTTGCCATCAAAGTTACGGATCGCACCTGCAGTCAATTGCCACTCGTTGGCCTCATTCCACTTGCGGCCAATTCGAGTGTTGAGCTCAAGTGAGTTGTTACCACCGTAATAATTTCCACTCTTGCCAGTATTCATTCCCCGTTCAGCGTCCATCACCTTGATGTTGCCAACGACACCGAAGTCGACGTTGAGAAGAGAGTCGCTCTGGTTAGCAGCACGATAAATGGCGCCGACTCTTGGATTGGAAAATCCACTATTGTCTGAATTCGAAGAACCCGGAACTTCCATTTTGTAGTCCCAGGCATAATCGAGTCCGACGAACACGTTGAGATTATCAGCAATACCGAAAGCAAAACGATTATCGATAATGTAACCATTCTTCTCGTATGAAATGCTTGCACCGCCAGCGCCACCAGCTTCATCCTGAACTTCTTCATTCACGACGTTGAGGTTTGACGTCAAATTGAACTGACCTGACTTCAACAGGTAGTTAATGTCACCGAAATCCAGGCCCGAAGTTGCCTGGGCGGAGGACGCCAATAGGGCCGCTGCCACTACAATAACTTTTTTCATCTGAAGGGATCTCCTTGTATCTGAACATTGTACTCAGAACACAATTAAGAATGAAGTTGATTTAATATTGCGCCTCGAGTCAGTAAGACTTTTGCATAAGAATGGTTTCACACTGACACTGAAAAATAAAAAAAAAGGGCAGCCGAAGCTGCCCTCTTTGTATTTCTCAATCCGAAGATTAGAAACGGTAGATCATAGAAACGCGGGTCATGAGCTGGTCTGTACGGAGTGTACCAGCACCCTGAGTTGTAGAGCCCTGTGGAGTTGTCTGTGTACCGCTGTTGTCAGCAAGTGGAGCAGCTCCAGAAGCACTTGTAGAGATGAGACCGTCGATAGAGAACTCGCCGAACTTGAGTGAAGCACCAGCGTTCACAGCAGTGTTCGCTACGTTGCCAGAAGTTTTAGCACCAGCAGAAGGGTCGATTTGCTGTTGAGAGAACACGTTCTGAACAACAGATCCACGGAGGTCAAGCCAAGAAGTAGCAGCGTACTCGAGACCAACAACGACTGGAAGAAGCGTTGTTGTAGAATCAGCTTTTGCACCGAAGACAGCTGTACCTTGATCGTTAGCAGTTGTACGAGTGATCATTGCCTTCGCGAAGAGAGTTGCGCGATCGTTCAGACGCTCTGAACGTGCAACACCGAGGCGCCAGATAGAAGTGTCGAGGCTTTTCTTAGCAGCTCCACCTGTCATGTAATCGATGTCTGTCTTTCTCCAGTCGAGGAAGAGTTTGTAGTTGTTCATCATGTAGCCAGCGCCGATGAAAGAGCCCCAGTCACCCTGAACTTTGTTACCAACGTAGTCCTGAGCTTTGTTCTTGAGAGCGATCTGAGCGAAGAGATCGAGGTCACCCATGAGAACACCGCCGCGGAACTTCATAGCGTTTGAAGTGTAGCGGTTTCCGGCAGCAGCTGTACCGCCATCGAAGCTTTCATAAGTAAATGAAGCACCCCATTTTGCACCAGCGTCGCCACCGATGAAGAAATCCCATGGTTGAACTTCCTGGAGACCGTTAGCAGCACCAGTGATGCCACGGAGGTAACCAGTTGTTGGTGAAGAGTCACCGAAGTGGAGGCCGTAAACCATGTTACCTACTGACTTAGCGAAACCGCCACCAGCACGTGGATTAGCAGCTGTATCAGCACCTGTGAGGTTCTGGCCAGAAGCACCGAATTCGTAAGTGATGAAGTCTTTGTTCTCGTTGATACGAGCTGGGTTCAGGAAGATGTTACGGTTGTCGTTGATGTAGTACGAACCGAAAGTGTCTTCACCGAGGGCCTCGAGACGGGCCTTTGTAGCGAGAGCTGGCGTAGCGATTACTGCAAGTCCAAGAGCAACTGTAAGTTGTCTTTTCATGAATTCTCCTTGTTCTTAAATTGACGTTGGTCAATTCATTCATGGTTGAAAGCGAATACTTAATTAATAAAATTTTCACCGGACCCAATAGTTTTGTAAATCACTTTTTAACGGCGAAAGTCATGCGTGGAATATTTTTGAGTGGTCCTATGGAACGACAATTTTTTGACGATAAAAAAAAGCAGGGCCGCAAATTGCGGCCCCGATTTTTGAATTTTTTATTCGGGCCTCAGAAGAGAATATCGAATTTGAGGAAGTTGAATCTCACTTCATTTCCGCTCTTAAAATAGTGGTCGCGGACGTCACCGCCGTAGCGTTTGAGATTCAAAGAAATGGTAGGGGCATAAGAAATGTTTGCGACTGAATAACTTCCAAGATCAAAGCGTTTGCCACCTTCAAAGAGCAAAAACTCGTTAAACCCGGACTCATCATCTGAAGGACCAAAGTCATAAGTCGCACGCTCGATACCAAGGAGTGCACTCACCATGAACGAGTTCTTGATGTCGTCATAGTTGAAGTTATAAAGAAGACCGCCGGCGATGCCATAAGTAGACTCAAAAACATCCTGCGAACCGAAGTCCACGTCCTGTCTGTTAAAGTTAACCTGTGCTTTCCACATGAGGCCCGCGTACTGCTCAATGCTTTGAGCGAAGTTCAGATTCAATTTGAAAGTCGTGGTGTCGCGATCTGAGTGCTTTCCAGTGTCGTGCTTGAAAGCAAGTCCTCCGGTATAAGAAAGGTCAAAAGCGTCGACAGAAACTACGCGAGACTGCGCAAAGGCAGCGGTAGTCGCCAGCATCACGAGAAGAGCGATGATCATTTTCATAAGTTTCTCCTTGAGAATATGAATTACTGTAAAAGAGTTCGTGCGATGAATTTTTCCTGCGCATGCGCAGTCGACATCGGTGCTGCCTGGCCGAGGAACTTGAGCGTTGGATAATCGAATCCAAGCTGCTCGGCAGTCTGGTCTTTGATGTCGGAGATGAACATCTCTTCGTCAAAGCGGATGTATTCTTTGGTGATGTGCTTTTCGATATCCGGGAAGACGCGATCAAGAACGCGTTTCATGAGCTTAATCTTCGTCGCAAGGTCTTCACTCTGTGGTTCATCTTCATGAATGAGGAAAAGAACGTGGCAAAGGCCCTGATTCGCCCGGTGATCGAAGTGTTCAAACTCAACTATAAAGTGACCCCATTCATGGGTCATGCTTTGGGGAACAAAAAGTGTCTGCCCTTCATAGGTAAATTCTTTGTTCAGCATCCAGGTAACACTGATCGCGCCCTTGGTGGTAGCTGCTGAGCAAACATCGATAAGTTCGGCAGTGAGTGCTTCTTTATTCGTGAGATAAGAAAGAAATTTTTTCGGAGAGAGAGACACGTAAAGATTTTCGCAGGTAAGTTTTGTGAAATCCTTGAAGGAGAGAGTCCATTCCTGCTTCTCAACGAGATCATTTGGAGTGCTTTTCTCAATCGACTCAAAAATGCGCACATCAAGCGCTTCATGAATAATGGTGTCGAGGTCGTTCCAGGAAGACTCATCGAAGAAACTGGCGACCTCAAGGCGATTGCCCTTACTCGCGAAGAATTCTTCTCCCGCAAGAAGCTCCATCGGCTTGGCACGCGAGCCGAACTCATGAAACTTTCCGTCCTTATAAAAGGAAGGCTCTTTTGAGTCAGGAAGAATGCGTGCACCAAAGTGCTTGCGATAAATTCCTTCCACTGCTTGGCTTGAACGAAGAGTAGAAACGCCGAACTGATAATTTTCAATGAGGATCTGTTTTGAAAGAGGACGATGGGTGACAATTTTCACCGAGTCATCGGGAAAGTTCTTTCGAACTTCGATGAGCTTGAGTACTGCTCCCAGATCGTGTCCTACAATCACGTGTTTCGCGTGACGGGTAAGAGTAACTTCCTGGTTTGCCTTGCGGGCATCCTTAAAATGCTTCAGTAATCCAAACGCCATATGCGAAAAGCTTAAAATAAAAAAACCACTCTAGCGAGTGGTTTTGATCGGGTATTTTTTCGAGTAATTTTATCGAATGGCGAGTTTATCGCCCGGAAGAATCGAACGACGTTTGATCAGATGGTGATTGGTCCGGATGATCGTACTCATCGGAACGCCGGTTCTCTGGGCCACGCGCCAAAGAGTGTCACCTTTTCTAACTGTGTAATAGACAGATGGGTTGCGAATGAGCTTGCCCCCACGAGCTGAGGCCATCAGGCGAACGCGGTCGCGCTTTTTTCTCTCACGCTTGGTTGGTTTCTCATAAATGTCAGCATACATGTCCGCACGCAGAGAATGATCTTCACGGAATGGAAGATAAACGATCGTTCTCTTATCAAGCGTGCGTGTTTCAGAAAGATCCGGGTTTAAGGCGGTCATAACGTCCATCGGAACGCGGAATTTCTTCGCAATCTGATCGAGAGTCTGTTTTCCATTTGTAGCGAAAGTCTTGAAGTTGTCAGAAACAACTGAATCCTTATCTTTATATTCATCCCACGCCTCTTTCGTACCGACGGGAAGGCGAAGCGGATAACTTTCAACGTATGGTGGAACCTGCCAACGGGTGATCTCAGGGTTGTAGCGCTTGAGTTCTTCGAAATCGATGTCGACTGCTTCTGCCACCTGATAAAGATCGGCATTACCTTTCACCATGATTTCTTCGTAATCGAGAGCTTTTTCAAATTGAATTTCATTAAAGCCGAAGACATCGAGGTTCTTACCGATGATGGCGAGGGCCATGATCTTAGGAACGTAGTTCTTCGTTTCCGGTTTCAGGTAACGACCCTTCGTGAGTTTCCAGAAATCATTTGAGCGATACATGCGGATCGCGCGGGTAATCTTGCCTTCACCAGCGTTGTAGCCGGCAGTAGCGAGTTCCCATGAGCCGAAAAGATTATGAAGAGTCTTGAGGTAATTGGCAGCAGCGATGGTTGCCTTCAGAGGATCGCGGCGCTCATCTACATACCAGTCGATATTGAGGCCGAATTTCTTCCCGGTGTATGGCATGAATTGCCACGGGCCAACCGCTTTCGCCCACGAGCGTGCGTGGTTAGTGAAACCAGATTCCGCCATCGCGAGATAAATGAGATCGCGAGGAAGACCATTGTCCGCCATGATTTTAGAAAGCACTGGCGCATAACGACCAGCACGTTGAGTGTAATTGATGAAATGCTGACGGCCTTTGCCGGTGAAGAATTTCACCCACTGACCAACTTGCTTGTTCCAGGTTACAGGAATATCAAATTTGGTGTTACGAAGACCAAGCTCAGCGACTGCTTCCGGTTCAATCTCATAAGTCATGAGAGGAGCAGTAAAAGTTTTTTCGTGAGCGGATCCGTGAATACAACCTTTGCAGTTAGGAAGATCGGCTTCGATCAATTGTTCCTGAACGCGATAGTACTCAGCTTGTTCTGCAACGGTAGGATTGTATTCTTTCTTCGCACGTGTTGCTTTATGAGAACACGCCGAGATAAGAATCAACAAAGTGATTGGCAGGGCCAGCTTAGTCATCGTTCACTTCCTTAAACGTCTGAGGGTCAGTAGCACCCTTCCAGAATACGGCAGGGACCCGTTCTCACATACCCGGAAAATAGTGTCCCTATACCTCTATTCTCGCTGCACTATCAGTCACTTAAATCTTTCATTGCCATAGGACCATCCGGCCCTTTACTTAAACACAAACCGATGTATTTAAAAAGCAGAGAAAATCGATCGACTATGAGAGCTACGGCTTTGTGTCTCCCAGTGCTATGATCACTAAATGTTTAAACTCATTCTGATTTTGCCATGGCTCATCATTAACTTTCAACCTCTAAACGCGAAAGTTGAAGCACCAAATTACAATTTCAGCGTCGACACACTTCAGGATTTTTCTCCCGGTAGTTCTATCGACACAATCGAGAAAAAATATGGAAAAGGAACGTTGGAAAGAAATTCTGGCGGTGTGAGCACAGTAAAATTTTATGTGGCCCACATTCGTTACAAGTTTCCGGTGCTCGTTCAGGCAAGTGAAGGAAAAGTTCTCGATATGTACGCCCGTCTTCCGCAGTACTTTCTCCATGATATTTTTCTTCAGTCGCTCGTGAATCGCCTGGGTAAACAAACGAGCTATAAAAAAACCGGGGAACAGGCCCACTATGTGTGGCTCACTAAAGACGCTCGCTATATTTATGACGGCGCCTGCACGATTACTTGTTTTCCGATTTTCTATGCGGTGGAAAAACTCGACTCACCGGTGACTTCCATTCTTGGCCAGATGAAAAACACCGGTGGAAAAAGAGACTAAGGGCCCTGATAGACAGGATTTGGAATCTTGAACGACTGCGAATGCTTATAAACCAGATACGCCACCGGTAACATCAACAAGCACAGAATCTGTCCCATCGTGAGAAATCCGAAATAGTACCCAAGTTGCGGATCCGGCTCGCGGAAAAATTCCACGATAAAGCGCATGAGTCCGTATCCACCAACGAAGATCGCACCAACGACGCCGTAATATTTCTGCTTCTTGGCTGCAAT
Organism: Bacteriovoracaceae bacterium; assembly: GCA_045805035.1. Classification (GTDB taxonomy): domain Bacteria; phylum Bdellovibrionota; class Bacteriovoracia; order Bacteriovoracales; family Bacteriovoracaceae; genus Peredibacter. The sequence goes on along the minus strand of JBJMLZ010000273.1, from coordinate 7,118 downwards.
CCAGATGAGAATGGAAAGTACGATTCCTTCGAGAACTCCTTCATAGAGTTGCGAAGGATGACGAGGGAAAGGTCCACCGCCGGGAAAGACAACTCCGACCCATGAATCAGTTACGCGGCCATAGAGTTCACCGTTGATGAAGTTCCCCATGCGTCCCCAGAACAGTCCCTGAGTTCCGCAGATCGCAAGACAATCTGAGATCTGGTAGAAATTTACGTTCTGACTTTTAGCAAAGAGATAAGTCACAAAACACATGCCGAGAACTGCCCCGTGAAAAGAGAGTCCCCCTTTCCAGACTGAGAATATATCACCGAGGTTCACCGAATAATATTCCCAGTTATAAACAAAGACGTACGTAAGGCGTGCACCGAGAAACATCCCGATGATGAGCCACGTGACATACTTATCGATGGCTTCCGCAGGCAGAGGCCAGATCTTTTTCTTCACCAGAAATTTGCTACAGATGAGTCCGCCGAGGAGAAATCCGAGGACGTACATGGCGCCATACCAGCGCACCTGAAAAGGGCCAACTGAAAAAACAACGGGATCAATCCAAGTCTGTTCCATGCTAACAGGTTAATGGAGTTGATCAGTAGTGACAACTACGGATTGAGTGCTTCTACAGGTGAATACGAAGCAGTGACAAACGAACTCATGGAATAGATCGAGCGTTTCATTGCCGGGGTAATACCGGTGAAACTCAGAAGACATGAGTTCACAGAGAGTGAGCTGATGATTTCTTCGCGGGAAATGTGCCCTGAGTGCCGGCCTTCGACGTCGCGACGGACGATACGAAGATTATTTCCGATTCTCATTTCTCCACCCTGAGAAAAAATCGTGCGACGATCAACATCGATGAGAACAGATTCGCCGAAGGATTGTGATTGCTTCATGAGAATAACAGCGCCGTCTTTTACGGTTCCCCAGTAGCAAAGGACACCCATGTCCGCGAGGGCCATGGCAAGGAAACGCGCAAGAACAACACGAAGACCGACCATCTGATCGGTATGAGAAATTTCTGAACTAACAGCGAGATCCCACAAATTGCGGCCGAAAGGCATCGCGAGAAGTCCGACTCTCCGGTAAGTGTAAACCGGAAGTCCGTTCATAATTGAGACTGACTCAAGGCCATATTTATCCAGGAGGTCTGATCCGGAGATCTGACGTTCAATACGCGGACTGGCACTTTGTACAGTAAGAACGCGTGAGTGAGCTTTCTGGAGAGAGATTTTTTTTACTTCTGTTTCGGTGAGAAGAGAGAGTCCCATTTCTACCAGGAGATGAACGAATTTCGGGCTGATTTCATCCGCGTTCACCCGAACGTAAATCGGATAATCGTGAAGTTTTCGGTATTGATAGTAGTTCCAACGCTGTTCCATGCAGGACCTCTCTATAAGGCTCTTCGGTTGCCCGGTAATTTTCCTGAGAGAATGATCACTGTCTAAAAGTTAGACACTCTGTCGAAACTCAGGACGTTCTTCCTGTGAAAACCTCCTCAATTGCCACGGACAATGGCACCGGGCCTGCTGTATCTAAAGTATGGATCACGCATCTCTGCCAATCATCACCGAATTCCGCTCCGCCCATCCCCGCTTTCAGGAGAAAAATCTCCTGAAAACCCGTATTGAGCTTTCGCGCGAGATTCTTTCCCTGGAAATGGAAGAAGATCGCCGGTCATGGCTCCTTCACCGCCTGTCCTATGCTCATTCACCTCAAGAAGTGACAGAGCTTATCGCTCAAGTAAGAAACGAATAGCTTTGTGCCTTTCTTGCTCGCGGGCGTGGAAGTAGAATGTCGTTCTACTCATGTTGAACGATGAAAACTCATATCTCTTTCGTTTCGCCTTCCGAAACATTCTCCGAAACCGCGGTCGCAGTTTCTTCATCGGCTTTTCGGTATCCTTAGCAGTTTTCATCGCCGTATGGGTGCTCGCTTTTTTTGACGGAATGAACCGCCAGATTGAGCGCGCAGTGGTGAACACCAACACCGGTTTCTATCAGCTTCAGGAAAAATCTTTTTCACGCACCACTGATCCGGGACATCCGGCGGAACTGACTGAATCCTTGCGGAAAAAACTTGAAGCAAATCACATCAAGGCCATGTCGCCCGAGCTTTTCGTGGACGCCAACATTTCCACTCCGGAAGGGAACGCGGCGATTGCCTTACTGGGAATAATTCCTGGCCTTCACCGTAACTTCCTTCCGATTTCACAGAACATGATCGCGGGTGAATATTTAAAGAGCGATGATGACGGCGGTATTGTCATCGGCAAAGAACTTTCCGAAATTTTCAAATGGAGACCAGGCGATCAGATGGTGGTGAATTATCAGGATGTCACCGGAGAGCTTCGTTCCGAAATCCTCATCATCCGCGGCATCTATCACTGGAGCAGTAATTCTTTCGAAAAAAGATTTGCTTACACGACGCAAAGAACACTTCAGCGTATTTTTCTTAATTCGTATAACGGAAAGATTCTTTTCCATCGACTTCCTTTTATGGCGGAAAATCTCAAGGAACAGGATGAATTGAGAAAGGAGCTTGCGACTGACAAGCTGGTTCTGAAGACCTGGCGTGATCTGAATCCGGAAATGTCCGTGGTGATTGAATTCAATGATGGCATGGTGAAATTCTTCTTCATCATTATTGCCATTACGATCACGATGACGATCCTGACTCCGATTCAGATGCTCTGGCAGGAAAGATTCGGTGAACTCAGAATGATGAATGTTCTGGGGGTCGTGAGAAAAAGATTCTGGAAGATTGGTCTGTTTGAAGTGATGCAGATGATTGTTTTCTCCGGCGCATCTGCCAGTATCATTCTCTTTCTTATATTGAGTATCCAATCACGGACGGGTGTCGATTTCCGTTATAGCCAGCAGGGCCTCAACATTGAGCGCGCCGGTATCAAGCTGAATAGCGTGGTCTACCCCTACTTCTCTCCTGCGCAAATCCTGGTGACGTTCGGATTTATTATTTTTGTGATGTTCCTGAGCTACACCATTGCTATTCACCGGACGCTGAAAAAGCTCGAGAGGTCTGCGTGAGATCGTTGCTGTTTCTTTTAAAATTTAGTTACCGCAATCTCTTTCGGTCACCGAAAAGAACCATGATCATGGTCGCGTCGCTTGCGATCGCTTCCGGTTTCATCATCTGGGATTTGAACTTCGCCAAGTCCGGGTCCAAGGAAGTGATGAAGGAATTTCTCTCTCAATATGCCGGCCGCTATCAGCTTACACATCCGAAGTATTATCAGGTCGCCAACTCCCGCATCTTCAATAACTACAAAACCATGTCAGATGACCAGGTAACGGATAAATCTCTTTTCGACACTTCGGTAAGAAGAGTGACCGCACCAGTATTTCTCTCCGGTGAGAAAAAAACTCTTGGTGTTCTGATGACCGGCATTGATGTTAACGATGAAATTCGTCTCACTCACATTAAAGACGCCCTTCGGGGCGGGAGATTTCTTCAACCAGATGGAGCAAAAGAAGTCGTCCTGGGAAAACGTCTCGCAGAACGACTTGAAGTAAAACTTGGTGGAGAAGTGGCAGTGATCGGCCAGGCGCTGGATGGATCTGTCGCCAATGATCTTTATCAGGTTGTTGGACTTCTTGATTTTGGCGGCGGCGACCTGGAAGACACACTTGCCTTTACGCAAATCACGAGCGCAAGAGAACTCCTTGTGATGGACGCAGGCAAATATCATCAGCTCGTGAACTTTGACATGAGCACGGAAAAAGTTCCGAAGATTCCCGGTCTCGGAGTATGGACCTGGCATGACGTGTTCCCGGAGATCGGAGTGTCCATGCGCTTCGTGGACAATTTCACCTGGATCGTGTCTGTGATCATCGTGATTGTTATCAGCCTGGGACTTGCGAACACTCTCGTGATTACGTTCTTTGAACGCGAAAAAGAATTTGATTCTCTGAACGTACTGGGTGCACGAGCTTCGTGGGTGGCATGGACGCTTCTTATTGAAGTTGTCATCATGGGAATTCTTGCTCTTGCCTTCGGCATGGTGCTTGGTCATCTCTCGACACTTTACTTCAGTCACAATCCGCTCAATCTCGAAATCTTTACCGGTGGCAAACCCATCATCATGGGTGGGATGACGATTGAGCCGCTCGTGCGTTTTTATCCGGTCATGCAGTATTACTGGCAAGTGCCGCTGATGATGTTTTTCTTCCTGGGCCTTTCGATGATCTACCCGCTCGTGCGCGTGATGAAGAGGAGAAAGAATGCAGTTTGAACTAAGCAATGTGGAAAAGGTCTACCGGGTCTCGGAAGAGAACAGTGTGTATGGCGCCCGCGGTATTTCCCTCAAGATCACCGAGGGTGATTTCATGGCACTCGTCGGCCCTTCGGGATCCGGGAAGACAACTGTGCTCAACCTGATCGCGGGACTTATTCTTCCTTCGGGAGGAAGACTCTTTCACGCCGGGAAAGACATCACTTCTTTTTCTCTCGAAGATCGCACTAAGCATCGTCTCGATTACATGGGCTTCATTTTCCAGGACTACCAGCTTCTTCCTGTTCTTACTGCCTACGAGAACGTCGAGTTTCCGCTGCAATTGAAAAATTTTCCGAAAAAAGAAATCAAAGAAAGAGTGGAATGGTCCCTGGCCCAAGTCGGACTTGCCGGAATGGGAAGCCGTTTCCCCAAGCATCTTTCCGGAGGCCAGCAACAACGTGTCTCCATCGCTCGGGCCATCGCCACGCGACCTCAGCTGATTCTTGCCGATGAACCAACCGCCAATCTTGATTCAAAGACAGCTCAGGAGATCATCGATCTCTTTAAAAAGCTTAATCAGGAATTCCGTCTGACTTTTGTCTTCTCCACACATGACCAGCGGCTCATTGACCAGGTGAAGACCGTTCTCTACATTAAAGACGGTCAGATCACCGAAACGAAAAGGCACCAATGAAAATCAAAACCAGAGAACTCGTTTTCTGTGTCGCGCTCGGCGCCAATGTCAACAATGCCGATGAATGGTGGAAGTATTCAGATGACCAGATGAGAGGCGACCGCTCTCGCGCGCAGATTGAAATGACGATCAAGACTCCGGATTGGACGCGTACCCTCGAAATCGAATCTGATGTTGAAGGAAAAAAAGAAGCGCTTTCTACAATTCTTTCTCCCGCCAAGGAGAAGGGTATCCGTACTCTCCGGATTGAAAACAACATGTGGAACTATTTCCCGAAGCTCAAGCGTAAAGTCGCGGTTTCATCTTCCATGCTGCTGGCGAGCTGGATGGGTTCGGACTTCACCAACGACGATATTCTGAAGGCCAGCTCCATGAGCTCCGACTACTCACACACCTTCATGCCCGATGAAAAAATTGACGGAGAAGCGATGAGAGTCATCAACAACCTCGCCAAGTCCGAATCCAAGGTGATGTGGCCAAGGATCGTGACTCTCTCAAGTAAAAAAGATTGTCTGCCAAGGATCAGCCGCTACTACGACAAACAAAATAACCTGAAACGCGTTCTTACCATGAGTGATGTGAAGACTTTCAACAATCATAAAGTTCTCACCAACTGGAAAATGAAACCGACTGACGATAAAACAAAAGAGACCGTGATCATCTATAAGTCCGTCGACTTTCAGGTAAAGTTTCCTTCGAATCACTTTACGCAAAAATCACTGACTCAATGAAGTTTGCTTTTCTTTTTCTTCTATTCACCCTGCCTGCGCTCGCTGCAATTGAGACGGAGCTCTCCGGAAACGCGGAAGTGCAAGGGCGCCACGCCTGGAATAATGAGCAGGCCCGCCAGGATTTCTTTCAGAACTGGAAGGAAGAAGATTTTTACCTCGGTTACGGGAACGTCAACGGCAAGGCCAAGTTTGAGAACTCTACCATTGAAGGCAATATTTTTGCCCGTCACTCGAAGTCTGATCTTTATAAGAAAGACTTTGTCGCGGTCAATTTTTACAACTTCCCTTTAAAACTTGTGGCACGGGACCTTTTCCGCCTTCAACATTTTAATCAGACCGACACCACCCGCGACGAAGTGGTTTTGAATAAAATGTATTATCAGTGGGAAAGTGAAAAACTCCGCGCGATGGCAGGAAGACTGTATATCAACTATGGTCTCGGCGAGATTTTCAATCCCCTGAATCCTTTTAACCAGCCAACCGCGCTGACTGCGATCTCCCAGGTGGCGCAGGGTAATGACGGCGGAGGACTCACGCTTTTTTTAAGCGATAAGCACAAGCTCGACTTCTATGTTCTCGGAGATAAAAGTCTACATGCTTACAACGGAGACATCTCGTGGACTTTCTGGGCCCACGGAGAACTTCAACTTTCGTCGGATCTGGAAGTCGATTATGTTCTGGGCCGAGATCAGGAAAGAAATAAAGGCGGCACACAGGTGAGTTACCAGTGGAACGACAATCTTCTCTTCTTCCAGGGACTCTACCAGACGCCGACGATGAACAACGAGTCTTCAAAAAATCGGCTCGATCTTTTGTTTGGTTATGATCGTCAGCTCACAGGCCAGTGGCACGTGCGTGTGGAATCCGGCTATCAGAAAAAAGATCCTACTCTCACGACTCTCACGCTGACCGATCGTTTTCTTCCCAGCGAATATTTCATCGCAGTCGCGAATCAATATGAGCTGAATCTCTGGAAATATGCTCTCACCATTATTAATGACGTGAAGACCGGGTTCACGTATGGCCTTGCCCGTATTACTTATAATCTCGTCGAAAATGCGGAGGCAGAAATCTTCGCGTATAGCCCGGTTGCTAAAGGCGGTAAAGCGGACATTCCTACGCAGAAACTCGTGACCCAGGATCTGGGAGCGGCGCTGAGGTACTTTTTCTGATGACTAAAGAAAAACTCAGATGGTTTCTTGGCGGAATTCTCAAGTCAACGGGTCTGAGTGAACCAACCCGCAGGGTTTATTTTTCGATGGCCAGACATTTCGTCCGCAAGCTTCCTTCTGATTCAATTGATGCCGCATGGATCAGAAGAAGTACGGCGAATGGAGATTTTTATCCTCTGGTAAGTGACATTGATCTCACGATCCTTGTGAACGATCAGAATCTGCAGGGAATAAGGAAAAAAGATTTAAGACGCTCGGGACTCATGCAGGATGTTCAGTTTATTGGCAGG